>URQA01000112.1 GCA_900549885.1 uncultured Eubacteriales bacterium
TGGTGGTGGAGGTGACAGGCAACGAGTCGGTCCCCTCGGCCATCATCCTCTCGGAACTGCAGCGGCTGGGGGTCAAACCGGGGGCCTATGGACCGGCCCTGGACCGGGCCGCCCTGGCCAACGAGGCCCTCATTGCCCTGCCCGAGCTGTCCTTTATGGCCATCAACCTCCATGGCACCCGAATCGAAGTAGTGGTGCGGGAGGCAGAGCAGGTACCGGAGCTGTTGGACGAGGGCACTCCGGCGGACGTGGTGGCCGCCGCCGACGGCATCATCCTGGACATTCACACCTCTGCCGGCCGGGCTATGTTCGCCGACGGGGACACGGTGACCAAGGGGGAGGTGCTCATCTCCGGCGATGTGGAACTGCGCAAGCCCGAGGACAGCGACTATGACATCGGCAAGCTGGTGGTGCGGGCCGCCGGAGAGGTCACCGCGCGGACTTGGCGGACGCTGGAAGCGTCCATCCCCCTCACCGCCCAGGTCAAGGAGTACACCGGGCGGGAGAGAACGCTGTGGTCGGCGGAAATTTTGTGGGGGAGCATTGAATTTTACGGAAACAGTAGCATTTCCTATGAGAAGTATGATAAAATAACCCAGGACCATACTCTCACACTCTTTGGCCGGACCCTTCCCTTCGGGGTGACCCAGGTTACCTGCCGGGAGTACACCCTGTCCCAGCGGGAGGTGGACGTGGAGGCGGCCCGGACCATGCTGGAGGAGGAGCTTCTGCGGCAGCTGGACGCCATCTTGGCCGACAGCCAGGGCCAGGTCCTGCGGACCGACTTTACCGCCCGGCAGGAAAATGGCCTGCTCACCGTCACCATGCTGGCCGAGTGTCAGGAGCAGATCGGCGTGACCGTGGAGCGGGAGGGAGAGACCGGCCGGGTCTATGGAGAAAACGCCGCCGGAGAAGGGGACGGGGAATAGCGCCCCGGCCCAGAGGCGGAGTCCCCGTCCGGGGGCGGCACAAAGGAGCGAAGTGAATGACAGAACAGATCATCAGCATCGAGCGCATGGAGCAGGCCATCAATCTCTTCGGGCTGTTCGATGAGAACATCCGGCTGATCGAGCGGGAGCTGGGGGTATCGGTGGTCAACCGGGACTCCAACCTGAAGATCAGCGGCGAGGGGGAGAATGTGATGCTGGCCGTCCGGGCCGTGCAGGGGCTGCTGTCCCTGTCCGCACGGGGGGAGGCCATCAGCGAGCAGAACGTGCGCTATATCATCGAGCTGGTGCGCAGTGGCAACGAGGGCAAGATCGCCCAGCTGGCCGGGGATGTGGTGTGCGTCACCGCAAAGGGCAAGCCCATCAAGCCGAAGACACTGGGCCAGAAGCAATATGTCCAGGCCATCAAGAACAACACCGTCACCCTGGGGGTGGGACCCGCCGGCACGGGCAAGACCTATCTGGCGGTGGCCGCGGCGGTGGCCGCCTTCCGGGAAAAGCAGATCAACCGCATCATCCTCACCCGTCCTGCGGTGGAGGCGGGGGAACGGCTGGGTTTCCTCCCCGGCGACCTCCAGAGCAAGGTAGATCCCTACCTGCGGCCGCTGTATGACGCGCTGTTTGACATGCTGGGGGCGGAGACATACCAGAAGTATTTGGAGCGGGGCAACATTGAGGTGGCCCCCCTGGCCTATATGCGGGGCCGCACCCTGGACGACAGCTTCATCATTCTGGACGAGGCCCAGAACACCAGCCGGGAGCAGATGAAGATGTTCCTCACCCGGCTGGGTTTTGGGTCCAAAATCGTCATCACCGGCGATATCACCCAGATCGACCTTCCGGCGGACAAGGTATCCGGCCTAAAGGAAGCCATGCGGGTGCTCAAAGGGGTGGAGGACATCGCCATCTGCCGCTTGGGAGAGGCGGACGTGGTGCGACACGTCATTGTCCAGCGGATCATCAAGGCCTATGAGGAGGACGAGAGCCGGCGGGCCGCGAAGCGGAAGTAAAAGACAGCAAGGGCTGGGTCTTTGCGATTCATCGAGGCCCTGCCAGGGCCTGGTTTCGCCTGGCGGCGAGTTCCTTTTTGTGCGCACAAAAAGGATCCAAAGATCAAAGGCTGGCGCCTTTGAGACGTATCCTCCAAAAACCATTTCTTTTGTATGCGCCAAAAGAAACGGTTTTTGAAATCCAAAGAAAAGCGCTTTCTGGCCCTTTGATGCAGCCCTCTATCGACTGGCGCGCATGGGAGGACGCTCGAAGCGCCGCTTTCCGCTGCCGCGCCACAGCAGAAGCCCTGTCATGCGGAGCGGCTACCGGACTGCGCCTGGCGGGAAGGGCGCGGAGGTCAGAGCTGGGCCCACAGACCCAGCTCCAAGCCCATGGAAAGGCCCTGGTAGAAGAGCATTTGACGTTCAAAGAACCGTTGGAGATTTGCGCTGTCGATATAGCCCAGTAGCAATCTTTGGCCATTTTGATCCAACACTTCTTTTAGCTGTTGTTCAAACTCGTCCGCATCTTCCTGACAGTTGTAGTAGTCCTGCACTTCGAGGGGATTGCGAAGCCACCGGACCAGTTCTGTCCGGCGACAGGCATAGTCATACAGCACTTCATAGATGGACGGCATATGCGTTCCTCCCTCAAAAACGATATTTTTATCGTGTTCATTATACACGATAAAAATATGCGTGTCAATAGGAAAGGAAGAAGAAAATGGTCTTTAACGAGCGGTTGAGGGCTTTGAGAAAAGAACGGGGAATGACCCAGGCGGAGGTTGCGGAGAAAATTTCCATTGCCTATCGCAACTACCAGCGACTGGAGGCAAACGGAAATACTCCGAATTTTTCCAATCTGGTGCAGCTGGCGGACTTGTTTGACGTATCCATGGACTATTTGGCAGGCCGCACCGATGTGCGGGAAGTCAACCGATAAGGGCGGACCGGCGCATTTCAGTAGACAGACCGTGGTGAGATGTGGTACAGTAGGACGATAGCGCGACGGGAAGCGGGCCGCAAGACGCATAGACCAGGCGTGTAGCCGTAGTTTGGCACAGCTTCTACAAGCGCCAATGTAGCGGCAGCGGAAGGAGAGACAGGGAGCATCCTGTTACCCCGACGCCGGACGAAAGACTGCGCAGTTCCCTATCCCGCGCTCCTGTAAAACGGGGGTCTGGGGGTAAGGACGCTATGGACAAAAGCGCGCCCTTGGCACTTGTAGTCCGTCCGCGGCCGTCCCCCGGCGTGCTTTTGCCTTCTTTTCGCACGCGCGAAAAGAAGGTCGCCGGCAGGCGAAGCCTGCCCCCGCCGGAGCATCCGGCAGAACACGACAGAAAAGAGTGGATGAAACATGATGGACCATGATATCATCATCGCCTCGGAGGTGGACGTGCCCGAGGGGATGGAGGAACAGCTGCGGAAGGTCATCCTAGCCGCCCTGGCCGCCCAGGGAGTGGACCAGGGGTGCGAGATCAACGTGATGCTCACCGACGACGGGGGCATCCGCCGGGTGAACCAGGCCATGCGGGGGGTGGATGCGGCCACCGATGTGCTGTCCTTCCCCATGTTCGACATGCCTGCGGGCAGCCTGCCCACCCCCGGCTGGTCCGACCCGGACACCGGACTCATTCCCCTGGGGGACATGTGCATTTCCCTGGAGCGTGCCCAGGCCCAGGCCCAGGAGTACGGCCACAGCCTGGAGCGGGAGCTGAGCTACCTGGCGGTGCACTCGGTGCTCCACCTGCTGGGGTATGACCATGTGGACGAGGGTCCCCAGAAGGTCCAAATGCGGGAGCGGGAGGAGGCCATTTTGAGCCGGCTGGGCATCACCCGGGAATAGGACCGGGGGAAGGGCGGCCGTCCTCACGGCTGATGACTGCGTGTCAGTGAAAAAAGAGAAAGAGAGGAAACATTCTGTGACTGTTTGGGAAAAACGTCTGCCCGGTATCGGGCTTTGTCTGGCCATCGCTCTGGTGGCCTGGTTCGTGGTGGAGCTGCTGCCCGTGCTGGAGGTGATGGGTTCGGCGGTGCTGGCCATCCTCATCGGCATGGTGGGCTGCGCCGTGATTAAAAACAGGGCCGCTGTCCGGGAGGGAGTGAAGGACGGCGTGGCCTTCACCTCCAAAAAGGTGCTGCAATACGCGGTCATCCTCCTGGGGTTTGGGCTGAACCTGCGGCAGATCGGCCAGGTGGGCCTGACCAGCCTGCCCATCATCCTGTGCACCATCTCCACCGCCCTGATCGTGGCTTTCCTCATGTCCAAGGCGCTGCACGTGCCGGGGAAGATCGCCACGCTCATTGGGGTGGGGTCCTCCATCTGCGGCGGCTCGGCCATCGCCGCCACCGCCCCGGTGATCGAGGCGGATGATGAGGAAATCGCCCAGTCCATCTCGGTGATCTTCCTGTTCAATGTGCTGGCCGCCCTGATCTTCCCCACCCTGGGAGGGGTCATCGGGCTGTCGGACACGGGCTTCGGCCTGTTCGCGGGCACCGCGGTGAACGACACCTCTTCCGTCACTGCCGCCGCCTCCACTTGGGATACCCTGCATAACACCGGGGGTGCGGTGCTGGAGTACGCCACCATTGTCAAGCTCACCCGCACCCTGGCTATCATCCCCATTACCCTGGTGCTGGCCCTGTGGCGGGTGCGCAAGGCGGAGCGTAGCGGTCAGAGCAGCGGCGTGAAGGTCTCTGCCAAGTCGGTGTTCCCCATGTTTATTTTGTACTTTGTGCTGGCCTCGGTCATCACCACCATTGCGACCTCAGTGCTGACCGGAGGCGCTCTGGAGGCAGCCAACGAGGTCTTCTCCTTCCTTAAGACCCTGAGCAAGTTCTTCATCGTCATGGCCATGGCGGCCATCGGCCTGAACACCGACGTGGTCAAGCTGGTCAAGACCGGCGGCAAGCCCATCCTGATGGGCGCCACCTGCTGGGTGTGCATCGCCCTGGTGAGCCTGGGGATGCAGCACCTGCTGGGGATCTGGTAAGACCAAGAGATACATACCTGCAAACGCACGGAGAAAGAGAGGATCCATATGAGATATATCGTTGGTGGCGGTGTGATCTCAGCCGTTCTGTTCTACGTCATACTGATGGTGCTGGGAAGCTTGGGCGGAGGAAATGGTATTCTTGAACTGCTGATGCTGCTCATCCTCATGGCTCTGCCCGGCATGGTCGCGGGGGCCTTTTACGCGGGGCGGGAACAGCGGGAGAAGGAACACGATGCGCTGAAGCAGGAACTGGCCGCCCTCCGGGCCATGCTGGAAAAGCGGGACGAGCCGGAGGATAGCTGCCCGGCGGAACAGACAGGCAATACCCCCGAATAAAAACGCTCAAGAAAGTTGAGGATCATCTATCATGTCAGACATCAAAAAATGTGGAATTATCACTCTGTGCGGACGGCCCAATGTGGGCAAGTCCACCCTGACCAACACTCTGGTGGGGGAGAAGGTGGCCATCGTATCCTCCAAGCCCCAGACCACCCGCAACCGCATCTGCGCCATTTTGAACCGGGGGGACAGCCAGTTTGTCTTTGTGGACACCCCAGGGCTGCACAAGGCCCGCACCCGGCTGGGTGATTATATGGTGAAGGTGGTGCGCCAGAGCGTGGCCGACGTGGACGGGGTGTGCCTGCTGGTGGAGCCAATCGCCCATATCGGCCCGCCGGAGGAGGAGCTGATCGGGCGCATCAAGGCCCTGGGGGCCCCGGCGGCCTTGGTCATCAACAAGATCGACACCGTGGAAAAAGAGGACCTGCTGGCTGTCATGGACGTGTATGGGCAAGCCCATGAGTGGGACGCGGTGGTGCCCATCTCCGCTCGCACCGGCGACGGGGTGGACGAGCTGCTGGAGGTGCTCTCCCGCTGGCTGCCTGAGGGGCCGCAGCTGTTCCCCGACGATATGGTCACCGACCAGCCCGAGCGGCAGATCATGGCGGAGATCGTCCGGGAGAAGCTGCTGCGCAACCTGGACAAGGAGATCCCCCACGGTACCGCCGTGGAGGTGACGAAGTTTTCCCAGCGGGACAACGACATCATCGATTGCCACGTGACCATCTACTGTGAGAAGGAGTCCCACAAGGGCATCATCATCGGCAAGAAGGGCGCCATGCTCAAGAAGATCTCTACCCAGGCTCGGGAGGACATGGAGACCTTCATGGGCGCCAAGGTCTATCTGGAAACCTGGGTGAAGGTCAAAGAAAACTGGAGAGATAATCTCAATGCCATCCAGAATTTCGGTTACACGGAGGACTGAAATTTTAGCGAGATGTTGCGCCGGCTTTCTGGCGTGCAAGAGCCGGCCGCCGGAGCTACGGCGGAATGAGACAGGTCATGGAGGAATCGGAGTTGCTTCAGATCATCACAGCGGTGGACGAGGATGCGGTAAAGCGCCTGTTGGATGTTTACCGGGAATCCATGGACCAACTAGTGGGAGGCTTTGAAAGCCCCGCCGCGATGGAGCGGGAATATGGGGCTTTTCTAAGGGAATTTGTCCGCTGCCCGGGTCAGCTGCTTCTGGTAGAGCAGGCGCAGGAGCGGTGGGTTAGCGCCTTGCGGACGGTGGAAGTCCAACCGGGGCAGTGGTTTATCGAGGCGGTGGAGACTGCTCCCCAGAACCGGGGCAAGGGATGGGGAAAAGCGCTGATGCTCCATGCGGTGCAAGAGTTGGAGCGCCGGGGAGCCAGGGAGCTGTTCAGTCTCATCCACCCGGACAATGGTCCGTCCATCGCTGTCCATGAGGCCGTCGGTTTTGTGGCCACGGGGCGTGCTCCGGTGAATGGCTGGGGGGAGCGGGAGGACAGGTGCATTCTCTATGCCCTGCGCCCCGATGTCCGTCAGGAGGAGACAGCGCCATGCATCTGACCACAAAAGCCCTGGTGCTCAGGGAAGTGAACTACAAGGAAGCGGACAAGATCCTCACCGCCCTCACCGCAGATGAGGGTAAGATGACCGTATCCGCCCGGGGGGTGCGCCGGAAGAGCGGCGCCACCGCGGCGGCCTGCCAGCAGCTGTGCTGGGGGGAGTTCACCCTGTACGAGTACCAGGGGCGCTGGGCGGTGAAGGAGGCAGCGGCGGAGCGTCGGTTTGAAGGGGTGCGGGGAGACCTGGAGAAGCTGGCCCTGGCCAGTTATTTTGCCGAGGTGACCGAGACGCTGGCCGAGGAGGGCCAGCCGGAACCGGAGCTGCTGTCCCTCACCCTTAACAGCCTTCATGCCTTGGACAAGCTGTCCCTGCCCCCCACCCAGGTCAAGACGGCCTTTGAGTGGAAGGCCATGGCTCTGGCCGGGTACGAGCCTATGACGGACGGCTGCGCCGTCTGCGGCCGGGAGCCGCCGGAAAGCCCCCAGATCCATCTGGGGGAGGGGGTGGTCCACTGTGCCCCCTGCCGGGAGGAGGTGGGGGAGGGCATCTCCATGCCCCTGTCTCCCTCCGCCCTGGCTGCCCTGCGCCACATCGTGGGCGGCGACCCGAAACGGCTGTTCTTCTTCCGGGTGGACGAGGCATCCCTGAGCCAGCTGGCCCAGGCGTCGGAGGCCTACCTCATGACTCGGCTGGAGCGGGGGTTCCGGACGCTGGACTTTTATAAGACATTGACACTGAGCCGCCCAGGCGGCTGATACCGGAGTTATGACTATGATAGAACTGTTTGAAAAATCCATGAATACCCTGGAGCTGCCCCGGGTGCTGGATATGCTGGCGGGGGAGGCGGTGACTGACGAGGGCAAGGAGCTGTGCCGCGCCGCCCGGCCCTCCGACGACCCGGCGGAGGTACACCGTCTCCAGAGCCAGACCTCCGCGGCTTTCGACATGCTGGTCAAGCGGGGCACGCCTAGCTTTTCCGGGGTGCGGCCGGTGGCCGCCGCCCTCCAGCGGGCGGACCGGGGGGGCAGCCTCAACACCCGGGAGCTGCTGGACATCGCCCAAGTACTGCGGTGCGCTCGGACTGTCAAGGAGTACGGCACCGGCGAGGCCGCGGCCAAGACGGTGCTGGACGGCTACTTCTACAACCTCACCGCAAACCGCTTTTTAGAGGACAAGATCACCGGCTCCATTCTCAGCGAGGATGAGATCGCCGACTCCGCCTCCCCGGAACTGGCGGACATCCGCCGCCACATCCGGGCGGCGGCGGGCCAGG
>URQA01000113.1 GCA_900549885.1 uncultured Eubacteriales bacterium
CCCGCGCCTCCCGTCCGGGAGGCGCGGGAGCTGTCCAGGCGGAAGAACTGCTCGAAGATACGTCCCAGCTTCTCCGGAGGGATGGTCCGCCCCTCGTTGGAAAAGGCGAGGATGATCTCCCCCTCCTCACGCCGGGCGGAGATGTTCACCGCCGTATCGGGGAAGCTGTAATGAAATGCGTTGCGCAGCAGGTTGTCAAATACCCGGGAGAGCTTGTCCGGGTCGCAATCGTACTCCAACCGATCGGGCAGAGAGAGGGTACAGGTCAGCCCCTTTTCCGTGAATTGGGGCTCAAACTCGCTGGCCACCTGCCGGAGCATCAGAGCCAGGTCCACTGGCTGCTTCTCCAGCTCCAGGTGGGTGAGGTTGAAGCGGGTGATGTCGAAAAACTCGTTGACCAACTCCTCCAGCCGTTCCGCCTTGTCCAGGGCGATGTTGGTGTACCGCGCGCGCAGCTCCAGGGAGATCTGAGGCTCGTCCCGGAGCAGGGTGAGGTAGCCAATGACGCTGGTCAGGGGTGTTTTCAGATCGTGGGCTAGATAGACGATGAGATCATTTTTTCGCTGCTCCGCCTCCCTGGCCGCCCGGGCAGAGCGCAGGGCCTGTTCCCGGGCCAGATTGAGTTGGGCGGCGGTGTCCTCCATCCCATCGGGCAGGGTAATGGGTTCCTCTGTGGGGGCGGCCAGCCGGGTAGCGGCTTGGCTGAGAGCGTCCAGATGCCGGATGGGCCGGGCCAGGAAAAAATAGCTGATAACCGCCCAGCCGGCCAGCACGACGGCAGCGCCCACAAGAACGATATAGTCCCGTACCCAGAGAAGAAACCAGTAAAGGGGATTGTTTGAAAACCAGGTAATGCTGGAGCAGATGAGGAATCCGAAAAAGGCTATGGCGATGACAATGGCCACCCAGGCCAGCAGGGCCAGCAGATAAAGGCCCCACAAGCGCAGAGCTTTTGCCCGTACCTGGGGCTCAGTGGGAGCCTGGCGGGTGAAACGTTTTTTCCAGTCACTCAATGGTATACCCCACCCCCCAGACAGTCTTGATGAACTTGGGTTTCCGGCTCGGCTCGTGCATCTTCTCCCGCAGGCGGGCGATATGAGTCATAACGGTGTTGTTGCCATCCATATACCGCTCACCCCACACCGCCTGGAATAGTTCCTCGCTGGACACCACGGCGCCGCGGTGCTGACACAGGTACCATAGGATGGAAAACTCCAAGGGGGTCAGAGACAGCTCATCCCCGAATAGGATGCACTTGTGGTTGGTCTTGGAGATCTGGAGCCCCCGGAAGTCGTACTCCTGGACCTCCGCCGGGGCGGAGGCGGGCTGGTTGTACCGGGTGGAACGGCGCAGCTGGGTCTTGACCCGGGCCACCAGCTCCAGAGGGTTGAAGGGCTTGGTGATATAGTCGTCCGCCCCCAGGGTCAGGCCCATGATCTTGTCCATGTCCTCCACCCGGGCGGTGAGCATGATGATGGGGAACAGGTGGTGCTGCCGGATCGTCTGGCACAGGGTGAAGCCGTCCATGTCGGGCAGCATCACGTCCAGGATGGCCAGGTCCAGGTCTTCCCGCTCCACGCAGGCCAAGGCGTCGGCGGCGTTATGAAATTTATGGACCGTGAAGCCCTCATTGGACAGATAGACTTCCACCAGGTCAGCAATGGCGGTTTCGTCATCTACGACGAGAATGCTGGCGCTTGCCATGGGAAACTCCCTCCCGTTGTTGAGGTGGCCGGGCGCGGGTCATGCGTCCGGCTCGGGCCGGTCCTGGCGCAGCTCAGGACGAACCAGGCTCTCCGGCTCGTCCCGGCTGAGCAGCAGCCGGTAGTCCAGAGCGTAAAAGGAAAACAGCAGGTGGCAGAACACGTCCGGGTCGCCAAGGTCCAATTGGGTCAGCTCATTGATGCGGGCGATGCGGTAGTTCATGGTGTTGCGGTGAATATACAGCGCTGCGGCGGATTCCCCAATGGAGCGGTTGTGGGTCAGGTACACCCGCAGGGATTCCAGCAGCTCTGTCTCATGGATGTAGTCATAGTCCCGTAGCAGAGCCACCGCCGAGTGACAGAATTGAAATAGGTCCTCCTGGGGGGCGGCCAGCTCCAAGGCGTGGTAGATGGCATAGTTGTCGTAGAAATGAACGGCCTTTTCCGGGTGGAGTCTACGGCCAAGCTCAGCGGCCTGCTGGGCCTGCCGGTTGAAGTCTGAGATGGTGTCCAGCCGCAGCAGGGGGCGGCTTACCCCGGCCACCAGCCCTTCCTGAGACAGAAGCCCCTCCAGAATTTGACAGAAGCCACGATCCATCTGGAGGGATTCCTCCACCGGGCAGAGCATTTTCAGCTGATCCACATAGACGAAGGTTTTATAGAGGGGAAAAGCGGAGGCGAACAGGTCCAGCAGGCGGCGGAACCGGGTGTGATCAGGCTCCAGGTCCCGGTCCCGTCCCTGGATAGACACGATCTGCACCTTGCCCTGGGCCAGCAGGTCCCAGTGAAAGAAGTTAAGACGCGCCTGGATAAATTGCTGATCGGTAAGATGACCTTCCAGCAGATCATAGACAAAGTAGTCCAGCATGTTGTCGGGCAGGCTGGTTCGACCTTGGTCCTTTTGCAGCTCCAGGGCGATGAGGTTGCCTACAAAGTCGAAAAATTCGATGTCACTGTCCTCCGCGGCCCCGCAGTAGAGAGGGGAGTCTAGGTAGCCCAGAATATGGTCGCCCACGGCCAATGCCTTGCGCAGCATGGGAACGGCAGTACTGTCTGACGTGTCCAGCACCGGGCGGCAGGTGTCCAGAGAGCAGCGGTAGGCCTCATTGATCCCCCCGAAGGTGATGACGCCCAGGGGAATACCCCGGGTTTGAACAATCTCCAGCCAGCGGGGGTCATGGATGTCCGGCTCGTCGGTAATGGCGATGACCGAGTAGCTGCCGTTGGACAGAATCATGGGGTTGCCAAAGGTGGGGCGGGCCAGATCCAGCAGAGCCTGGAAGTCCCGCGTCCGCATCAGCTCGTTGAGCAGACGTACCGAGGGAGCTTGTTTTTTGGACATGGGCGGGTCCTCCTTCTTGGATGCGGCGAAGCCGTGGGAACAGGTCATACCCCGGCCAGGGCCCGGTCCACGTCGGAGATCAGGTCGCCGGGATCCTCCAGCCCAACGGAGAGCCGGATGAGGTCGGGGGACACCCCGGCGGCGGCCAACTCGGCGTCGTTCATCTGGCGGTGGGTGGCGCTGGCGGGGTGGAGCACACAGGTTTTGGCGTCGGCCACATGGGTGGCGATGGAGCACAGTTCCAGCCCGGCCATGAATTTCTCCGCGGCGGCCCGGCCGCCTTTTACACCGAAGGACACCACGCCGCTGGCGCCCCGAGGCAGGTACTTTTTGGCCAAATCATGGTATTTGTCCCCGGGCAGACCGGGATAACGCACCCAGGCGACTTTAGGATGGCTCTGGAGGTGCCGGGCCATGGCCAGTCCGTTTTCACAGTGCCGGGCCATGCGCAGGGGCAGAGTCTCCATCCCCATGCCCAGCAGCCAGGCGTTCATGGGGGCGGGGGTGGAGCCGAAATCCCGCATGAGCTGGGCGGTGGCCTTGGTGATATAGGCCCCCTCCAGGCCGAACTTTTTGGTGTAAGTGATGCCGTGATAGCTCTCATCCGGGGTGGTCAGGCCGGGGTACTTGTCGGCATGGGCCTCCCAGTCGAACTTGCCGGAGTCCACGATGGCGCCTCCTACGGCGGCGGCGTGGCCGTCCAGGTATTTGGTGGTGGAGTGGATGACGATGTCCGCCCCCCACTCGAAGGGCCGGCAGCCCCAGGGGGTGGCGAAGGTGTTGTCCACGATGAGGGGCACCCCGTGGGCGTGGGCGGCCTTGGCGAACTTTTCGATGTCCAGTACCGTGAGGGCGGGGTTGGCAATGGTCTCGCCGAACAGGGCCTTCGTGTTGGGGCGGAAAGCCGCGTCTAGCTCCGTCAGGGAGCAGTCCGGGTCCACAAAGGTGAAGTCGATGCCCATGCGTTTCATGGTGACCGCGAACAGGTTATAGGTGCCGCCGTAGATCTCGGAAGAGGCTACCACATGGTCTCCGGCGGAGGCGATGTTGAAGATGGAGAAGAAAGAGGCGGCCTGCCCGGAGGACAGCAGCATGGCCGCCGTGCCTCCTTCCAGGGCGCATAGCCGGGCGGCCACTGCGTCGCTGGTGGGGTTTTGCAGGCGGGTGTAGAAGTAACCTGACGCCTCCAGGTCGAACAGCTTTCCCATGTCCTCGCTGGTCTCATACCGGAAGGTGGTGGACTGGATGATGGGAATGTTTCGGGGCTCCCCGTTTCCGGGGCGGTAGCCGGCATGGAGACATTTGGTATCAAAATTCATGGAAATCGCGTCCTTTCGGAAAATAAAAGTGGCCTAAATTTTATCACACTAAAGTGCCGCGTGTCAATGGCGCCGTCAGTCGTTGCCCACCAGGCCGAAGTCAGGCGCCAGCGGGGCGGACAGCTTGACCGCGCCGTAGCTAGACAGGGGAGCCCCTTCTACCTGGAACAGCACGGAGTCTACTGACTCCAAGTTGCCCAGGGTATTGACGATGGAATAGACCAGCAGGGTTTGGCGGTCTGCCTGAGAGGGCATATCGTCCAGCAGGCTCTGGGAGAAGTCCAGGATGCACACCCCGTCCTCCAGCGTGGCGGAGTACAGCTGGACGCTTTCCGGGATGACCCGGGTCAGGTCGCTGTCCTCCGGCCCACCAAGCAGGGCGCCGGCTACAACGTCCACCAGGGTATCCTGTTCCGTGAGCTGGAACGTACGGCTTTCAAAGCCCAGCCCGCGGCCGCCGGCCCGGGGAAAGTACAGCACTGCGGACACCTCCACCGGGGTTTCCTCCACGCCGGACAGCACTGCCTGGGAAGGGTCCAGCTCCTGGCGGTAACGGTAGCTGATGGTGCGGCCGCTGACGGTGATGCTCACCCGCTCCACCTCCTCCAGTTGGCAGAGGGTAAAGGTGAGACAGTAGTCGGCCAGCGTCAGGCCGATGCCCGTCAGACTGCCGTAGCTCTCCGACAGATCCACCCACAAAAGCCCGTCCTGGTCCAGCTGCCAGCCCAGCAGCCGGGTGCCCGCAGGAAAGGGGGAGCGCAGGCCACTGTCCAGGGGAGGGCCATCCAGCAGGGCGTCCAGCAGGTCCTCCACTGTCAGCTCACCGGAGTATGGCACCGGGGAGATCGCTTCGTACCGGGAGTGATCCCAGTCGGACAGGTCATTGGCAAACCATAACATATGCTCTGCCTCTCCCTCCGGCGGAGAAGAACAGGCGGCCAGAACCAGGGCCAGCGCCAGCAAGGCAGGCGCGGTCCGCAGCAGATGCCTGCGTGTCATGTGCGCTCCCTCCCTTCCGAATAGGCGGGAAATTCCACGGTAAAGCAGGTGCCGGGGCCGTCCTGCCTGCACCGGACAGAGATGGCGCCCCCGTGGACCTTGACGGTGTCGCTGACGATGGAAAGGCCCAGTCCGGCCCCGCCTGCGGCCCGGGAGCGGGCCTTGTCCACCCGGTAAAAGCGGTCGAAAATGCGGGGCATATCCTCTTCCGAGATGCCCACTCCGGTGTCCGCCACTTCCAGCACCACCTTGCCGTCCCGGTGAAACGCAGACACGGAGACCTGGCCTCCCGGGAGGTTGTATTTGATGGCGTTTTCCACCAGATTGAAGATGATCTGATACAGATCGTCCTCCGTACACAGCAGGGCGCAGGCAGGCTCCAGAGAGCACGTCAGCTCCAGCCCTACCGCGTCGGCCAGGGGGCGGAGCATATGGGCCACCTTCTCCACCACAGCGCCCAGCTCCACCGGCTCCCGCACCAGCTCAGGCTGGCTGTCCAGCCGGGTAAGGGTGAGTAGCTTTTCACTGATGCGGGTCAGCCGCTCCGCCTCCTCCCCGATATCGGCCACGAATTCCTTTACCGTGTCCATGTCCACGTTGTCCGTCTGGAGGATGGAATCCGTGAGCAGGCGGATGGAAGCCAGGGGAGTTTTCAGCTCATGGGAGGCGTCGGACACAAAGCGGCGGCGGGCCTCCTCTGTGGTTTGGAGCCGCCCGGTGAGCTGGTTGAACTCATCAGCCAGCTGAGCCAGCTCATCCTTGCTTTTTAGAGCGACCCGGTGGCTGTACTCGCCCTGGCGCACGGTGCGGATGGCTTTCAAAAGCTGGCTGATGCTGCGGGTGAGGGCCTTGGACAACACCATGGCCAGCAGCAGGGACAGGCAGGCAATCATGATGGAGATGTACCGCAGATTGGACTGGATGGATTGCAGCAGCTCCGCCTGGCCGGTGTCATATTCGTAGAGGTATACTGCCCCCAGGGTGATCCCCCGGTAGACCACAGGCACTGCCGAGCGGGAGCGGAAGGCCCCATCCCGGTACTCCGAGCGGAACACGTCCTCTCCCCGGAGGGCGGCCACCACCTCCCCCAGCAGAGCATGGCTGTATAATCGGTTGTCGATCTCCGAGGTGTCGTACAGGATCAGGCCCGCCCCGTCAGTGACCAGGATGCGGGTGGCGGACAGCTCTTCCAAAAGGGACATGGCCTGCTCCACCCCCTCGGCAGTGAGAGACTCGGATACACCCAAGGCGGTGGCGATGGCCAGAGCCTGGCTTTTGAGGGAGCTCTCCTTGGAGCGGAACACCATATTCTGTGCCATGAGCAGGGGATAGGTGTTCAGCAGCAGCAGCACCAGGGCGATGAGCAGCAGGTAGGTCACGGCGTACTTGAACTGGATACCGCGGAAAAAGGGCACCCGCCCGCTGTCCATCGTCTGGGCGGAATGTTCTGTCTGGGGCTTGTCCATACCGGCTCCCTCCTTTCTGCGCGGCGCGCCTTTAATTGGTCTGGCTGCTGAAATAGTACCCCACGCCCCATTTGGTGAGGATATACTCCGGATTGGCTGGGTCGGGCTCCAGTTTTTCCCTTAGGCGGCGGACGTGGACGTCCACGGTGCGGAATTCCCCGATGTACTCATACCCCCACACCAGGTTCAGGAGGTTCTCCCGGCTGTACACCCGGCCGGGATTGCGCAGAAACAGCTCGATGAGATCAAACTCCTTGGCCGTCAGGTCCACCCTTTGACCGTTTTTCCAGGCGGCCCGCTGGTCCACGTCGATGGCGATGGCTCCCCGCTCCAGCCGGTTGGCGTTTTTCTCCTTCTGGGCAGTCTGCCCGGCCCGGCGCAGCAAGGCCCGTACCCGGGCCTTGAGCTCCAGAATGTTGAAGGGCTTGGTGATATAGTCGTCCGCCCCGCACTCGAAGCCGATGATCTTGTCCGCATCCTCCCCCCGGGCGGTGAGCATAATCACCGGAACGTTGGAAAACTCCCGAATCTTCATACAGGCCTGGAGTCCGTCGATCTTGGGCATCATCAGGTCCAGAATGATGAGGTCGAACTGCCCGGTGCGGGCCTGTTCCACCGCCTCTTCACCGTCATAGCCCACCTCCACCTGGTATCCCTCGTTCTCCAGGTTGAATTTGATGCCCTTAACCAGCACCTTTTCGTCATCCACTACCAGTATCTTCGGCATTTGTTTCTCCTCCTGCAATCGCTTGGTCCATAAGCCCCTCCAAAATTCCCTCGCCGATGCCCGGCACCTCGGTCAGGGTGGAGGAATAGCTCTTCTTCCGCATCTGCTGCTTGCGGTAGGCATTGGCAAAGCGGTGGGTCTCGTCCTGGATGGCCGTGATAAAAGTGAATGTCCCCCGGTTCATATTGATGGCGATCTCCCGGCCCTCGCTGTCCACGATGGCACGGGTGCGGTGATGGTCATCCTTGACCATGCCGTAAAGGGGCACATCGGCCAGCGAAGTGCCTGCCAGTGCCGCCTTGGCCGCGCTGACCTGTCCCCGGCCGCCGTCCATCAGCAGCAGATCCGGCTTCTGCCCGAAATAATTATCGCTGCCCTGCCCCTGTGCGGCCAGCGC
>URQA01000114.1 GCA_900549885.1 uncultured Eubacteriales bacterium
CTTAAAATCCCGTGGGAGAAATCCCGTGCCGGTTCGACCCCGGTCTCCGGCACCAATTTTATATCGCGGGGTAGAGCAGCTTGGTAGCTCGTCGGGCTCATAACCCGGAGGTCGGAGGTTCAAATCCTCCCCCCGCAACCAAAAACCAGCCAGAATCTACGAATTCTGGCTGGTTTCTTTTGCTTTATAGCACTATTTCGAGTTGTTTATTTTCGGCGCTTTCAGTTGACCCAGATTCTGACCCATACGGGAAATTGAACTGTACCCAAGAAAATGGTCATGCCAATTGACCAATAGGCAGAATCTCAGATTTGTATTCAGTTTATATTGTTAGAAGCAATTCATACTGTTGCTCTATTAGATAAATTAAAATTGACGGATGAAGCGAATAGTAGAGAACTGTGACAACACAATTCTCTACTATTCTTATCAATTTATATTCAATGCTGTATACCAAAAAACTGCCGACATTGCCTCCATTACCATCTACACATCTAATAATTTTGAGGAAAGTTGTTGTTCCTGATATCTGCACAAATATGCCCAAGTAGAAAAATCGACTAAGAATGGCGAGGGAATATACTTGAAGTTAATCTGTCAATCGACTTTATCAAAATCTACGCATCTACTGCTTATCATGTGATTAACAGCATGTTACCCAAACGTATAGCTTCCACTTCCCAAATGAATCATAATGACTCCATCCTGAGATTTGGGACTGTATTTTGCCATATTAGCTGCGGTAAGTTTAAAGTCATTCGGTAGAACAACAGACGCCGTCGTATTTGCCGGACTCTCACACTGATAGCGAACCGTCCCGTCAACCAGAGTCCAAGCAGAGCGACTGCCTCCTTATGGTATAATCAGTGCGAGGTGATCATTTCAATCCACGCTCCCCGTGAGGGGAGCGACGGTCCATATCCCGTCCCGGTCCTGGAGCTTGATCTATTTCAATCCACGCTCCCCGTGAGGGGAGCGACGATGGTGGTCCATGCACCCACCCTCACCACGCCATTTCAATCCACGCTCCCCGTGAGGGGAGCGACCAGTCTGATGTACAACACGGGAGCGCACAAGACCAATTTCAATCCACGCTCCCCGTGAGGGGAGCGACCAGTCTGATGTACAACACGGGAGCGCACAAGACCAATTTCAATCCACGCTCCCCGTGAGGGGAGCGACTCAAGGCCAGCGTCACCAAAGACTTGACCGATAATTTCAATCCACGCTCCCCGTGAGGGGAGCGACAGGCTTCCCGTCCGCTTATCTTTGGCCCGCGTGATTTCAATCCACGCTCCCCGTGAGGGGAGCGACTAATTCTTTTACTTGTCTTAGACTTCGTGTGCTTATTTCAATCCACGCTCCCCGTGAGGGGAGCGACCACCGAGGACGACCAGGTTTTTTACATTGTAATATTTCAATCCACGCTCCCCGTGAGGGGAGCGACTGGACTTGGAAGGGCTGGTGGTCACGGGAGTCTGATTTCAATCCACGCTCCCCGTGAGGGGAGCGACGATGTTTGGAATTGCTGATGCAGATAGAGAAGTAATTTCAATCCACGCTCCCCGTGAGGGGAGCGACTTATGGCAGCCAACATTGAAACTCAGTAAATAAATTTCAATCCACGCTCCCCGTGAGGGGAGCGACTGCAATTCCCGGTATTTGGAATTATACTATCGGTAATTTCAATCCACGCTCCCCGTGAGGGGAGCGACTTGGGACTTATAGTTCACCATATGGCATATATATATTTCAATCCACGCTCCCCGTGAGGGGAGCGACAGCAATCTCCGCCAAAATAAGGATTTGTATTTTGGCGAGAATGCGACATGTTTTAAGAAATAATGGTGTTTTACACCATAGTGAAACTTGAAGTTTAGAGCAATAGAGCCGTTTCTGCTGTTTCTTCAGGTGCGAACCTATCAGGAAATTTATGGCCACTTCCCCTTCGCACCTCAGAGGATCAGCGGCTCCTCCGGAAGATAGGTCTGTTTACAGCCGAAATGCTCGATCTTCTTCTCATATCGGCTGCCCAGATAGTAAAAGCGCAGACTATCCTTGTCCGGATCCATGATGGATAGCAGCTTTGCCTGGAGTAGTTTGCACTGCGCCGGATCCAGCATACACTCGAACACGGAATTCTGGACCCTTTGCCCATAATTGACACACTGCTTTGCGATTTGTCTCAGTCGTTTTCGCCCTGCGGCATCCTCCGTATTTACATCATAGGTAATGAGCACCATCATAGGAAACCCTCATTTCCACAGAAAGGGCGGATAACCGTCTAAATCGCCCCGGAGATGCCGGGCCAGCAGCAGGGCCTGCACATAGGGAACGAGCCCCCAGGGAACCTTCTCCTGGAGGTAGGGGTGGGTCAGCGTATCTCTCTTTCGCTCCTGCCAGTGCTTGAGGAAGGTGCGCCGGCCCGTGTCGTTTAAAAATATAGCCCCGTTTTCTCGAAAGTCAAAGTCCTGTTTGCTGACGACCCGGTTATTGATCAAGGTCAGGACGAACCGGTCTGCCATGCAGGGGCGCAGCTCCTCCATCAAGTCCAAGGCCAGGGAGGTTCGGCCAGGTCTGTCCCGGTGGAGGAAGCCCACATAGGCGTCCAGTCCCACGCTCTCCAGAGCGGAGGCGCAGTCGTGGGCAAGTAGACTGTAGGCAAAGGAGAGTAGCGCGTTGATGGGGTCTTGCGGCGGGCGGCGGCTCCGAGAGGTAAAGGCAAACAGCGGCTTCTCTCCCAGCACCAACTGGTCAAAAACGCCAAAGTAGACAGTAGCTCCGGCTCCTTCCAGCCCTCGCAGGCTGTCCAGAGAGGTCTCTTCTCCGATTTGAGGCAGCAACTCTTTTAGATGGCCGGATGCCGCAGATAAACGGGCGTCATCTACTCGGAGCCCGTGGTCCCGACGGGTGCGCTCAATGCTCCAACGAGCGTTGTAGCATTTTCCGAGGACCATATTTCGGGCAATGCGGCAACAGGGCCCAGGGTCATCCGCCACCCGGTACTGGGTCCGGCGCAGCAGCACGTTGCCTGAGCTCTCCCCAGTGACCCGGGCCAGGAACCGGCCCCGGGGTGTGCAGAAGGCCAGGGAGACGTCCCGTTTGGCGCAGGCCCCCATCAGAGCGGGGGAGGCACCGGAGTAGGAAAAGGAGACGATGCCGGACAGGGTGTGGAGCGGGTACCTGGCCGCCTCCTGTTTGTCCCGGTTGGCCACCACGTTCTCCCCGTCCAGAGATAAGTAGATATCCTCGCTGGTAACAAACAGGGTGTTGAGCAGATGCTTCATACCAGTTCGTCCACCGCCTTTCTCAGATAGCCGGACACGGCGCCCCGACGGGTCAGCTGGGGCAGGCACAAATCTTTCAAAGAGCAGGCATTGCAGAACCTGCCTGGCCTTGCCTTGGGCGTATGGCCTCTACGGTAGTACTGGTGCATTTCATCTGCAAAAGCCGCCACCTGCTGGCGCAGTTCGGAGGAAAATAGGACCGGTGTTCGCCGGTGGGGCTCACCGTAAAACAGGGCGCCCTCTGAAATGGAGCAGCACAGCATCTCCTCCAGGCACATGGCCTGGGCGCATAGCTGAAGTTCATCCGCATGGTGGGCTTTCGGATGCCCCCGCTTGTACTCCACGGGGAAGGGCCGCCACAGGCCATCCTCCCCGTGGATAGACACGCCGGCGGGGTCTGCGTGGAACTCCACCACGTCGCACTGGCCGGATAAGCCTAAGGTATAAGAGACCACAGGCAGGCTGCGGAGGATCAGGGTGCCGCCCCGCCGCTCCCGTAGGGCCTCGTCATGGGGCCTGCGGTGGAGCAAATCGCCCTCTACGGTACGCATGTTGTCCTGCCATTGCTGTTCCATGTGGATGAGCGCCCATTGGCGGCGGCAGAAGGCGAAGTGCTGGATACCGGAGAGGGGAAGGAGGTCCTCCTCACGATAGATGGTCACCCCATGCGCGTGCAGGTGATGCCAGCGGGGAGGGAGGCCTCGTCCACTGTGACAGTGTAGTCCTGATAAGAGCGGGCGGGGGCAGCGTCCGCCGGGGCGGTCCGGGCCACCTTCACCGCCTCGAACAGCTTCCAGGCGGGGGCACAGCCCAACTCGCTGTCGTGCTTGAAAATAATCAGCTCACGCACCGCCATCTTGCCCCGGGCGGCAGACCGGTCATTTTCAAACATATTGAGGATGGCCTGCCACAGCAGATCCAGGTCCTCCTCCGAAAATCCGGTGGTCTTTCGGGCCAGATTGGCGGAGATGTAGCCCTCACAGCGGTAGAGACCGTAGGGGATGATGTACTTGCGGCCCATCTCAGTGCCCTTGCGCTCTGCGTCCGCCTCGGTGGTAATGGCCACCCGGGTGATGGTGACCTCCTGGGGGACTACCGGCTCCACGCTGCGTGCAAAGCCCAGCTGCACCGGCCCTCGCACCTGTCCGCAGTTCAGGGCGGCTTTCACAAAGGTGGTCATCACCGCCCCAAAAGTGCGGATGTCGTAGAAGTTGGCGCACATCCAGTCCCGAATTTTCCGGTCCAGGTCGGGATCAGCCTTTTTCTTGTCTTTCACGCTCTTCTCGTCTACGTCCAGAGCAGTGTAAGCCTCGGCGTCGCTGCGGTTGAGGGGCACGCCGTCTTTGACATAGATGCGGTAGCCGGTGGCGTCCTCCTTGACTGTCTCCACATAGTTGCGGATCTTCCGCTTGAGGCACACATCGGTGACGATGCCCAAACCAGTCTCCGGGTCCACCCGGGGCATGTTGCCTGCATCCGGGTCGCCGTTTGGGTTGCCGCTTTCCACGTCGAACAGGATGACAAATTCGTAGCGATTTTTAATAGGCTCAGACATGGTCATTTTCCTCCTTTTTCTGATAGCGGGCTTGGGTCTGGCAGAAGTAACCCAGCTGGAATGAACCCTGCTGGGACAGATTCATGCGGGTGGGGTAGCTTTCTCCCAGGCGGCTGCACAGTTCAGTCATCTGCTTCTCATAAAAAATGGCCAGACCAGCGTTGGGACTTCGCAGCTTCTTCAAGTGTTTCTGTGCCAAATTGATGAGGGTGGGGAAAATCACCGCAGGAGTAGCGGCGGCAGAGTTGAAATACTTATCTTTGATCGTGGAATTGATGCCGGGATTCGCGGACTCTTGGATGGCCTCTAAAACAGAGAAAAGCCGTCCCAGTGTATAGGGTACATTTGTGGCGTCTGGGTTGAGAGACACTTGTAAGACCTCCTCCGGTATATCTGGACTTTCGTGGCCGCGGGCTTGGGCCAGTTTTATAAAATAAGCTTTTATGATAGCGGCTCGGCCACGGGTGACCTCCCGCTCCGCCCGGATACGCAGGGTCACGCCGATGAGCAGGGTAGCGGGGTAGGGGATATCGTTCAAAACGGCCCGAAGGACCTCACCCGCCAAGTCTGGGGCAGGGGCCTTGTCCCTGGAATTTTGATTTACCGTCTCACTGAGTAGCTTCCACAGCGGGATCGCATCAAACTTGTCATAGGCGGGCCGGACGATTTCCAGCCGTTCTTGGTGAGCCTGGACGTTTTGCAGGAAACCGCCGAAGGTGTTGCGCAGGAAAAACCGCACCGACAGCCGGGCGGCATTGGGGGAGAGCCCCAGGATGTAGAAGTCCATATCAGGGTCCAGACGCTGCTCCTGGTAGTCCACTTTCTCCCCCTGGCACAGTTGCTTCACCATGCCCCGCAGCTCACTTTCGTCATAGGCGGGATCTGTCTGCCCCATGGCGGCGAAGCCGAAGAGGGACTGGTAGAGGTCACCGCCGCCCTTGGCCCAGCACACTACGGTGGTATCCCCTACCCGGTAAACATGGTCCCGGTCAGCCAGAAGATGATTCAGGGCGGCAGTGTAGGCGAAAGAGGCGAACTTCCCGGTGGGGGCGTTCAGGTTCTGTTCTTTTCCGTAAGAGCAGAATGCCGGGGCGTTGAAGGACACCAGGGCCGCGCCGCTGGACTGGGCCCCGGCCACGTTTTTGATGGCGGGGTGGACGCTCTCCACCAGGCCAAGCTCTCCCGTGACCAGGCAGATGCCCTGTGGTCCATCGCCGGCGGCGTTGTAGTAGTCCTCCCACGCCTGCCGGACGGCCGGATCATTGTGGACGAAACCTTCCGCGGTATGAAAGATCAGGTTGCCGCCGGAGAGAATGTCGTCCAAGTGTTCCGCCAGGGCTGGGTGCTCCCGGGCGGCTTCCGGGTCCCAAGAGCGAAAGAACTTCAGCACGGCTTGGGCGGCCTTGGCGTCTACATACTCCAAGATCTGCTCGTGGAGGGCCTTGCAAGCTTCAAAGCACTCCCGGCTCCGCTGGGGTTTGCCTTTGTTGTCAACGCTCAGAATGTAGCTGGAATTGTCACAGAGAAAGTTGGCGGCCACGCCGCTGGACCGCTTCACAGGTGCCGGGAGAGAGAGAATTTGAGGAGCCGGCACAGTCTTTTTCCCCCGAGCCTGCTCTGTCTGGATGTCGATGACCTGTTCCAGGCCTCCATCGTCCCCAATACACAGGGCGAACGTCACCTTGACCGGGCTCCACCCCGGGGCGGCGATCTTCCCCTGACGATATAAGACCTGGTAGTACTCGGTCAGCGCCTGTAAAATCATCCCCGCACCTCCCCGCTGTCCTGGGCTGGAACATCCAGCACACCGTCCACCAACTTCCCCCGGAAAAACAGGGGCCTGATATCCTCCGGGTTGGAATAGTCCATATCATAGAGCATCCAGCCCAGGTCTATGGTCCGCCCGCTCAACTCCTCCGGACAGGGGGGAAGCTGTTCGCACCATTTGAACTGGGCGGGGAACTCCCGGCAGCCAAAGCAGGGTTGGTGGTAGAACTGGCCCCGGTTGATACGCCGATTGACGATGTCCTGAAACTTGCCGGGATTGTCGCCGGGGGCGGCCTTTTCCGTCATCTCGAAATGGGCCTGGATGACATAGCGCACATCCCGCAGCAGAAGGGCGGCCCGCTGCTGGATATCATCGGAGGTGCACAGGTACAACTCTCCCTTGCCCCGCTCCATGACGGTCCGGGCCGTCCGGGCGGAGACGGTAGACTTGACTTCGTTGCGCCGGAGATTGGTAAAGCGGATGGGGGCGCACACATGGATGCGGTCGATGATCCATTTCATGCCTGGGTGCCAGTAGATGGCTTCGATCAGCCCCCGGGCGGCGGAGGGAGTCATCACATCGTAGCTCACACGCTCCACTTTCATCTCCGGCCTGGTGAACAGGGCGTAATCCCCCCAGACTTCCAGTGAGATCGACATAGGCGTTCACTCCTTTCTTTGATCGATTTGTTCAGGGAGGGGGAGCGGCACCACCGCTCCATAGACAGGTATGGTCTTATCGCATGGTTGAATAGGCATACAGTCTCACCTCCCTTAAATTTATACAAACAGTCCCTTCCCGCTGTCCGCCGCCAGACTTAATCCGGTGGAGTTGGAGTAAAGGGTGAGGTCGGTGAGAATGACAGACCCGTCCTCCAGCTGCTTTAGGGCTCCGGCCCGGTCCAGCGCCTCTAAGTGCTGCGGGTAGACGGATACCCCGTACTGCCCCAGTTGTCGGAACAGGGCCCGGCTGCGCTCCCCGGCCCGCAGATGTTCTACCAGTTCTGCGCCCTCATCCCGCGGGACATAAACGGTGACCGTGGGGCTGTCGATGAGGTGGAAGCGCTCAGAGACGGTGCGGAAGGGGAACAGTTCAGAGTCCATCAGGGGCAGGATGTGTTGGGTGTCCTGGGCCGCTTTGCCTTTCAGGTCCAGCAGCATGCTGAAATAGGCGTGGACCGCCTCCCGGGAGGCAATGTCCTCATACCGCTCCAGGACAGACCTGCCCGCGCCCACCGCTGTTGCAAACAAAGACGAAATCTTGCCCTCTCCCCGGAAGATGGTGACCACGCTGTCATCCGGCGGGCGGTCCCCCTCCCGGTTGCACCGGCCAGC
>URQA01000115.1 GCA_900549885.1 uncultured Eubacteriales bacterium
GCGGCTGTTTCCATTTCTCAGCCAGGAATCCCTCCGCGGTGCCCTCCCAGGTGCCCCACGCATAGGATGACATGGGATCTCAGTCCCTAGAAGGAGGAAATCATATGGGTGTAACCAACTCCAACAAAACCATCAGCCCGAACCAAATCGCTTGCGATGGCTCTCTGCTGGTCACATTGTCCCTGACCGCAGCGCCGGATATTATCACCGACCCCACTGACATCGTCCTGACTCTGGACCGTTCCAGCAGCATGCAGGGCGATCCCCTGGCAAACCTGAAGCTGGGGGCCAAAACCTTCATCGACATCATCGCCGACGCCACTGGTGGCACCGCCTCCGGCCAAATCGGATACGGCAGCCGCATCGGCATTGTCAGCTTTGCCAGCACTGCTGCTGTGGACACCCAGCTCATCACCGATGTGAGCACTCTGAAAACCGCCGTGGACACCCTCGCCGCTGGGGGCAACACCAACCACGCCGACGCCTTCACCCGCGCCGACGCGCTGTTCGACCCCACATCCACCAACACGAAGGTCATTGTCATGTTCACCGACGGCAAAACTACCGTTGGAGCGCCTCCCGCACCTGTGGCAGAAGCCGCTAAGGCCCAGGGTGTCATCATTTACTGCATCGGCCTGGTGGGTACGGACGGCGTAGACGTGGACGCGCTCAACCAGTGGGCTACCGCTCCTGCCGACGCACATGTGGCCGTCACTCCGGATGCGGCCGATTTGGAAGAGCTGTTTGCCGAGCTGGCCCGGAACCTCTCGAAACCCGGAGCCACTAACATCGTCATTGAGGACACCGTGACGGACGACTTTGTCATTACCGATATCTCAACACCCAGCAAGGGCACATCCGTATCCACAGGTGAGCGTTCTCTGCGCTGGTCCATCTCCCAGTTGGGGATCGACGCCAGTGAAACGGCCCAGCTGCAGTTCACCGTCCGGCACACAGGGCAGACCTCTGGTTTCAAGCCGGTAGACTTGTCCATCACCTATTCCGACGCGGAAGGCAATGTGGTCTCCTTCCCCTCGCCTTCGGCCAGTGTAGACTGTTCTGCCCCTCCCGGCCCCTGTCCCTGTCCGGACCCTGTGGAGTTCACCGTCTCCCAGTGCGATAACCTGGTCCATGAGGACGTGGGAGACATCTATCTGGATCAGCAAGGGCAGATCGTCCAACTGAGCGCCACGCTGAAACATGTCTGTCCCGGCAAACGGGTAGCCCTGGCTGTTGTCCTGACGGAGCTTGCCCAGGATGGCACCGAGTATCCCCGCGGGATGCAGACCATGACCGTTCCGGCCCACACCGGTACAGCCTGCCAGGATGTGCCGGTATCCTGCATTCCGTTTGTGGTCCCAGGTGACGCCAGCCTATCCGGTATTACCTCCGGATGCGGGCAACGCCGCTTCCAGGCCCGTTTCCTGGCCCACTATATGGACACCGACCTTCTTTGTCCTCAGCCGGGCACATCCTGGTTCTGATCCGCTTTTCCCACCGCCGGCCGGCGGTGGGTACATACCCCTTCCCTGTGGCCGTCTCAACAGACGGTCTTTTTCATTGTGGTAGTCCCGGACAGGACCATCCTATTTTTCCATGATAGGCGAGGTTCTTTTTCACATCATACATAAATTTTGGAGGGAAGGGGCAAATTAGCCCTGCTTATGAAAGGAGTGATGGTATGGGTCTGCCGCCCATCGAAATCCGCAGCGAGATCGGCCCCCTCAAGCGGGTGCTGCTCCACCGGCCGGGCCGGGAGCTGGAAAACCTGATGCCCGAGTATATCGAACGGCTGCTGTTCGACGATATCCCTTACTTGAAAATCGCCCAGGAGGAACACGATGCCTTCTGTCATCTGCTCCGCCAAAACGGCGTGGAGGTGGTCTATCTCACTGACCTGGTAGCCGAGTCCTTGGCGGATCCGGCGGTCAAGGATCAGTTCCTCCGAGAGTATATCACCGAGGCTGGCATCTGGGGCGAAAAACGCGTGGGCATGATGCTAGACTACTTCAAGACCATGTCCACCAAAAACATGGTGGAAAAAATGATGGAGGGCGTTCGCAAATCGGAAGTCCGGGGCTATGGGAAGAAAAATCTCACCGACTACCTGGACGACTACTATCCCTTTGTACTGGACCCTATCCCCAACCTTTACTTCACCCGGGACCCCTTTGCCGCCATCGGCTCCGGGGTGTCCGTCCACCGCATGTCCACCGTCACCCGCAGCCGGGAGACTCTGTTCGCCAAGTATATCTTCCGGTATAACCCTCACTACAAGGGCGTGCCTGTCTACTACGACCGCCATGCCAACGCCACGGTGGAGGGGGGCGACATTCTGGTGCTCAGCGACAAGGTGGTGGCCATCGGCATCTCCCAGCGCACCCAGCCCTGGGCCATCGAACAGCTGGCCAAGGAACTGCTGAGTCAGCGAACCGGCTTTGAAAAGGTGCTGGCCATCGATATTCCGAAAAACCGCGCGTTTATGCATCTGGATACGGTGTTTACCATGGTAGATTACGACAAATTTACTATGCACCCCAACATCAGCGCCGACCTGCGCCTGTTTGTTCTGGAGCCAGGTCATAACGGCCATCTGGCTATCACCGAGGAGCACGGCAGTCTGGAAAACATCCTCCGGGAGCACCTGCACCTGGACCATGTCACCCTCATTAAGTGCGGCGGCGGCTCCGTGATCGACGCGGCCCGCGAGCAGTGGAACGACGGTTCCAACACCTTCTGCATTGCCCCAGGCAAGGTCATCGCCTACTCCCGCAACTATGTCACCAACAAAGCTATGGAGGACGCGGGGGTGCAGGTGCTTACCATCCCCTCCTCTGAGTTGTCCCGGGGACGGGGCGGTCCCCGTTGCATGACCATGCCCCTGGTGCGCGCCCCTATCTAGACCAAGGCCCAGGATCCCAAGCCTGAAACAAGTACCAATATCCCGCAGAGCCTCCGGCCCTGCCACAAAGGAGAATCGCTATGTCTGTCAATATGAAAGGAAAGTCCTTCCTCACCCTCATGGACCTGTCTGCTCAGGAGATCCGCTACCTGCTGGATCTGGCCCACGACCTAAAGGCCAAAAAGCGTATGGGGCTGTGCGGACAAGCCCTCAAGGGCAAGAATATCGTGCTGCTGTTTGAAAAAACCTCTACCCGCACCCGCTGCTCCTTCGAGGTAGCGGCCAAGGAAGAGGGCGGCAACGTCACCTACCTGGACCCCGGCTCCTCCCAGATGGGCAAGAAGGAATCCCTGGAGGACACGGCCAAGGTTCTGGGCCGCTTCTTCGACGGCATCGAATACCGGGGTTTTGATCAGCAGGTCGTTCTGGACCTGGCCAAATACTCCGGTGTGCCGGTGTTCAACGGTTTGACCGATCTGGACCACCCCACCCAGATCCTGGCGGACATGATGACCATGGAGGAGCATCTCCACAAGCCCCTGAAGGAATGTAAGGTGGCCTTTGTGGGAGATGTCCGCAACAATATGTCCTACGCCTGGATGTTCGGCTGCTGCAAGATGGGAGTGGACTTTGTGGGCTATGGTCCCCAGGAACTCATCGACGGGGCGGACAAATCCATCCTGGCCGCCTGTCAGGCCGAGGGAGAAAAGACCGGCGCCCATATTCAGCTGTCCGACAATATCGACGATCTGAAAGGGGCGGATGTGCTCTACTCGGACATCTGGGCCTCCATGGGAGAGGAAGAGCTGATCCCTCAGCGGGCCAAGCTGCTGGCTCCCTACCGGATCGACGACAAGATGGTGGAGCACACCGGCAACCCCAATGTCATCTTCATGCACTGCCTGCCCTCCTTCCATGACTTTGAGACTAAGCTGGCCAAGGAGTGGAAGGAAAAGGGGGTGGACATCCGGGAGGTCACGGATGAAGTGTTCCGTGGTAAGCACTCAGTGGTGTTCGACGAGGCGGAAAACCGGATGCACACCATCAAGGCTGTGCTGGTGGCCACGGTATGAGCGGCCCCATGAAAGTCGTGGTAGCCCTGGGAGGCAACGCCCTGGAGGACAAATCTCTTCCCCCCACCGCCGCCTCCCAACGGGAAGTGGCGGGGCGGACGGCGGAACAGCTGGCCCAGCTGTCCTGCGCTGGATACGAGCTGGCCATCGTCCACGGGAACGGCCCCCAGGTAGGCCGCATCCTGCTGGCCAGCGAGACAGCGGCAGAGGTGACGCCTCCCATGCCCTTTGATGTGTGCGGCGCCATGAGCCAGGGCTATATCGGCTATCATATCCAGCAGGCCCTGACTGCCGCCCTGCGCCGCCGTGGGAAGCACATTCCTGTGGTCACCGTGGTCACCCAAATGGTTGTAGACCCTGCCGACCCGGCGTTTCAAGCTCCTACCAAGCCCATCGGTCCCTTCTATTCGCCGGAACAGGCAAAACAGCTGGAGCGGGACAAGGGCTACACCATGAAGGAGGACTCCGGCCGGGGCTGGCGGCGGGTGGTGCCATCCCCCAGCCCGAAGCGTATCGTAGAGATCGGCACGATCAAAACCCTGTGGGACACTACAGTTTCCATCGCCTGCGGGGGAGGCGGCATTCCGGTGGTGGAGCGGGAGGACGGCTCTCTGGAGGGGGTGGCCGCCGTCATTGACAAGGATCTGGCCGCCTGCCGCTTGGCCCAGGAAATGGAGGCGGACATCCTCATGATCCTCACAGAAGTGCCCGCTGTGGCAATCCACTTCGGCAAACCAAACCAAGAGAATTTGGGGCATGTCACCGCCGGACAGTTGGAGGAATACGCTGCCCAGGGCCAATTTGGAGCAGGCTCCATGCTGCCCAAGGTGCGGGCTGCCATCGACTTTGTCCGCTCCGCCCCAAACCGTACCGCCCTCATCACCTCCCTGGACCTGGGACTGGAAGCTCTTTCCGGCCGAGCAGGGACCAAAGTCACGGCGTAGGAAAGGAGGCGCGGTATGCGCAAGTTCAAGATGCCCACCGCCTTTACCGTTCTCTTTGCCATTATCTTAGTCATGACCGTACTGACCTGGGTCATTCCCGCCGGGCAGTATGACTACCAAGAGGACGGAGAACCCATCGCCGGCACCTACCATGAGGTGGAAAGCCAGAGCCAGCCTCTTTCCGCCGTCCTCATGGCCCCCCTGGAGGGGCTCTACGAGGCCATTGATATCGCCGCTTTTATCCTTATGGTAGGTGGATTTCTTGGGGTAATGGCCAAGACGGGCGCCCTGGACGCCGGTATCGCCAATATTATCCGCCTGCTGAAAGGAAAAGAAAAGCTGCTCATCCCTATTTTGATGTGCGCCTTTGCCCTGGGGGGCACTACCTTCGGTATGGCGGAGGAGACCATTGCCTTCTATCCACTGGTACTGCCCATTATGGTGGCGGCGGGGTATGACACCCTCACCGGAGTCGCCACTATCCTGTTGGGCGCCGGAGTAGGCGTGATCGGCTCTACCGTCAATCCCTTTGCCACCGGCATTGCCGCCGGCTTTGCCGGGGTATCCCTGGGAACGGGCATGCTGCTTCGGGTCATTTTTCTGGTGGTACTGCTGGCCGCTGCCATCTGGTTTGTCATGGCCTACGCCTCCAAGGTCAAGGCAGACCCAGGCCGGTCCCTGGTGGCGGCCAGCCAGGGGGAATTTACCGCCCATTTCAGCGCGTTGCAGCAGGAGGAACGCCGTCTTACCGGCACCCATAAGCTGGCTCTTACCCTCTTTGCCCTGACCTTTCTGGTGATGATCTACGCGGTCATTCCCTTTGACGATATGGGACTGCCCCTCCCCGCTTTGGGATGGTGGTTCCCACAGCTTTCCGCCCTATTTCTGGCGGCGGCCATCCTCACTGGGCTGTGCTGCCGTCTGGGAGAGGAAAACATCGTGTCCTCCTTTGTGTCCGGGGCGGCGGAGCTGCTGGGAGTCGCCTTCATCATCGGCATCTCCCGGGGAATCACCGTCATCATGAACAACGGCAAGATCACGGACACCATCCTCAGCTGGGGTGAGGATGCCCTGGCCGGAGCAGGCTCTGTGGCCTTTTTGGCCCTGACCTACCTTATTTATCTGCCCCTTTCCTTTCTGATCCCCTCCACCTCCGGGCTTGCTACCCTGACCATGCCCATCATGGCTCCCCTGGCTGACTTTGCCGGTGTGGGCCGTGACCTGGTGATCACCGCTTTTCAATCCGCCTGCGGGTTGATTAATCTGCTCACCCCCACCAGCGCAGTGGTCATGGGCGCGCTGGCCATCGGCCGTGTGCCGTATGACCGCTGGCTGAAATTCTCCTGGAAATTTCTGTTGGCTATTTTCGTGCTGATGCTGGTCCTGCTGTGTCTGTGGGCACTGCTGGTCTCCATGGGATAGCCTTCACACAGGCCATCCCGGGAGCTTTCCGTTCAACAAATTGCCGCGCTGGACTCCGCCGCGCCCATATCTTGCCGCCGACGCAGTATGCCGATATGAACACCACAAGGCGCTTCTGGTAAGCCCAGTCCTATCACCTACCACGTTTTCAACCGACAAAAGGACCCGGCCAGACGGAAACCATCTGGCCGGGTCCTTTTTATCGTTCAGGCGCTTTTGTTTATTACTTCTCAGACTTGCCGGGGCGGTAGGGGGTGACCTTCTTATTGGGGTCAAAGGGGTTTACCTCCTTACCAGCCTCTACTTCCTTGAACCACTCGAAGGGCTTGGTGCGGAAGCCGGCCCAGCTCTCCCGGGAGGGGGGCTGCTGCATCCAGTCGTGGCAGTAACGCCAGTCGTTGGTCTGGCTGATGTACTTCTCGTCCTGCTGGCCGGCGTTGGTGTCGCCCAGCTCGCCGGCGGCAATGCGCAGCAGGGAGCCGTACTGCTCGGAAACGGTGTGCAGCTTCAGGTCCTCCACGAACAGCTTCTTCAGCGGGCGCTTGGCCAGGTTGGACATGATGGTGCGGTTCTCATAAGGCATGGTCTTCCACATACGGGCAATCTCCCAGGCGCGGTCCATGACCTGATCCTTGGGCACCACTTCGCTGACCATGCCCCAGTCCAGCATCTGCTGGGCGGTCTCATTGATGTAGGTCGAAAGATCCGTCAGCTCCTGTGCCTGCTGGAGCTGGTCCTGAATGTAGCCTGCACGGTTCTCCACCTGCTTGTCCAGGATGTCCACCGCGTTCTCATCCAGTTGGAGCGTAACGCCGCTGATCGCAGTGGCCGAAGCCATCAGCATGACCACGATGGCCATGGTATACAGCAGCTTGGACAGCTTGAACTTATATTTGGCGATCACATAAGAGGCCATGGAAGCCGTAAGAATGCTCGCAAGGGTCCCCAGAAGCGTCAGCTTGATGGAATTGCCGAAATACACCAGCAGATTCATCTGATCCCAAACATTCACATAGTTACTCAGCAGCGGCTTTTCCGGCAGGCTCCAGATATCCTTAAAAAAGTCCATGTTGGTTTTCAGCGAGTTAAGCAGCATCCATACGAAGGGGAAAATCAGGGTGAGCATATACAGGAAAAACAACGCGGACACCACTGCGAAAATGCCTTTGTGCAGCCGGGACGTTTTCAAGCCAAACACCTCATTCTCATTTTTCTTCCGTGCGCCGTCAGCCGCTGCACGAATTGCACAGACAGTTGAGGCAGCACAGGGTGGTACAGAGGTTGGCAATATCGTCTCCCCCTCCATAGGTTCCCCGTCGGGCCTGCATCCCCATACTGTTCATGGCCTGACGGTACTCCATGTTGTTGGGGTCCATGTTGCAGGCGGTCCAGAAATTCTGGCGGGCATCGTCCATCCAGCCCCGGCGGTAGGCGATACTGCCCATAAGGTAGTACCACTCCCCGTTGTTGGCCGGGGTACTCCGGAGAATCCGTTCCGCCTCCGCCAGATTGTTCTGGGCAATGAGCTGGCGCACCTGAATCAGCGTGGGATTGTTGTAGCGGCCGCCGCCCTGGCTGGAGGTCCCGCCACCGCCCTAC
>URQA01000116.1 GCA_900549885.1 uncultured Eubacteriales bacterium
ACCTGAACACCATCGTCGCCACCGCATGGAAGTGGCACCAGAGCCATCCCAACGGCTATGAGGAGGGCTGAGCATGATCGACGAAGCCATCTCCAAGCTGGCAACCTACGCCCTGCGCGCCGGGCTCATCGAGGAATGTGAGCGCACCTGGGCCGTCAACACCATCCTGGACGCCCTGAAGCTGGACAGCTACACCGAACCCGGGAAAGACTGGGAGGACATCCACCTGGCCGCTGTGCTGGACGAGTTGCTGGACGACGCTTATGCCCGGGGGGTGCTCACCGAAAACTCCGTGGTCTACCAGGACTTGTTCGACACCGAACTTATGGGCCGGCTCACCCCCCGCCCCGCCCAGGTGATTGAAACATTCCAGGCCCTGTACCGGGAGAGCCCTAGGGCGGCCACTGACTGGTACTACAAATTCAGCCAGGACACCAACTACATCCGCCGGGACCGCATCGCCAGGGACATGCAGTGGAAGGTGGACACGGAGTATGGGGAGATCGACATCACCATCAACCTGTCCAAGCCGGAGAAAGACCCCAAGGCCATTGCCGCCGCCCGGGACCTGCCCGCCTCCAACTATCCCCGGTGCCAGCTGTGCGCCGAGAACGAGGGGTACGCCGGCCGGGTGAACCACCCCGCCCGGCAGAACCACCGCATCGTGCCCATCACCATCAACGGTTCCCCCTGGTTCCTCCAATACTCCCCCTATGTGTACTACAACGAGCACTTCATCTGCCTGAACAGCGTCCACACCCCCATGAAAATCGACCGGGCCTGCTTCGGCAAGCTGCTGGATTTTGTCCGCCAGTTCCCCCACTACTTCGTGGGCTCCAACGCCGACCTGCCCATCGTGGGCGGCTCCATCCTGGCCCACGACCACTTCCAGGGCGGGCACTACACCTTCGCCATGGAGCAGGCCCCGGTGGAGACCCCCTTCCCCTTCCCCGGCTATGAGGACGTGGAGGCGGGTATCGTCAAGTGGCCCTTGTCGGTGGTGCGCCTGGCCAGCGCCGACCCGGAGCGGCTGGTGGACCTGGCCGACCGGATTCTCACCGCCTGGCGGGGGTACACCGATGAGGCGGCGGTCATCTACGCCGAGACGGACGGGGTCCCCCACAACACCATCACCCCCATCGCCCGGATGCGGGAGGGCAAGTACGAGCTGGACCTAGTGCTGCGCAACAACCTGACCACGCCGGAGCACCCCTTGGGGCTATACCACCCCCACGCGGAGTTGCACCACATCAAGAAGGAGAACATCGGCCTGATTGAAGTCATGGGTCTGGCGGTCCTCCCCGCCCGGCTGAAGCAGGAGCTGGCTGCCGTGGCTGAAGGGCTGGTTTCCGGCGCTGACCTGCGGGCCAATGAGCTCACCGCCAAGCACGCCGACTGGGCAGAGGGCTTCGCCCCCAAGTACACCATCACCGCGGACAACGCCCTGGACATCGTCCAGAGAGAGACCGGCCTGGTGTTCGCCCAGGTGCTGGAGCACGCTGGGGTATATAAGCGGGACAAGGCGGGCCGGGATGCCTTCCTCCGGTTTTTACACACCATTTAATCTCTATACTATTACAGCAACTGCTACACCACAGCATATGACAGCCGTTTCTATGTTCTGAGAAACTACCTATATTGGCTGCAGCAGGCGCCGGCACCGACCCAGTGCATTTCCTCTCCACTTGATCCGTTCACGGTGGGCAAAACGGAGTTGGCAATCTGCCCGGGAAATCACACGGCGTAACAGGTGTCCGGGCAATCGTGCGGACTACCTCCTGAACTCGCCATATACATCAGTGAGCAAAAGCGTGCCTAACTGCACAATATTAATGCGCATTATGTCTCCATGTGTTTATAAATATTTTGTACAGCCATCAGGAGGCATAAAAATGGAAATCATAGGTGTTACGTTGTACAAAAAGAGGGTTCCCCTTCGACATCTCCCCTACGCCTCTCTGCGGATACGGCAGAAAGCCACGGATACTATACACAGCGCCATCAATCAGGTAATGTGAGATTCCATTAGAAGTACAGGCCCGGATGAAAGCCGTCCGGGCCTACTTGTTTAGCCCCAACATTGTTTTAAATGAGTGGAAGCCGCGATGAGGTCATTGCTGACCAGCATATCGTATTTCGGTTTTATGTACCTACTTCATTATTGCTCGCTAATTTCGGCTAGATTGCTATTTTTCTATGTTTTTATTGACATTGGTATAGATATAGCTCACAATAAAAGAGTATCTAAATCCAGAATGGCAGAAAGGAGCGCAATATGGAGTTAACACAGTTAAAGTATTTTAAAGTCCTGGCAGAAACCGAAAACCTGACCAAAACGGCAGAAAAACTATATCTGTCAACCCCTGCGCTCAGCGGCAGCATCAACCGTTTGGAACATGAGCTAGGGATGACACTATTTGACCGTTCCAGTGGGAAAAATTTGAAATTGAATGACAAAGGCCGTGTGATGTTGCAAGCAGTAAATCAAATTCTGGATACTTTAAATAATGCGCAGCGTGTTATCCAGGAAATGAACAAAGCAGAGTCTGCCAGTCTGTCAATTGCCACCACGACACCAATGCTCTTCCAAGATCTATTTCTTGCATTCCGGCGTATGTACGCCGAAATCAAGGTTACTCACACCTATTTGAACTTACACCAGTTGACAGATGTTGAACTGCTGAAACAGTTTGATTTTCTGATCGCTGCACCGTCGGATCTATCCACCAATGCTATGGATTCAACTGTATTGTATAGGAACGACCGACCGGTTTTGATGGTTTATCCGGAGCACCCCTTTGCAAAGCGGGGCTCTGTGGCAGTCTCCGAACTGAAAGATGAGCCGTTCATCGCACTGGGAAATGAATTGTCCTCCCGAAAAATGTTTGATGAGGTGTTCAGGGATGCGGGATTCCGCCCGAATATCATCTTCGAGTGTGACCATATGATGCGGGGAAAGTTGGTCTCAGAGGGTCTGGGTATCGGACTGTCCACGTTATATACAAAATTGTGTTCGCCGTATTCGTCTCACGTGTTTGTGGACCTAAGAGGCTGCACCTACACCCGGACCCAGGCGTTATACTGGCACCGGCAGCGGGTCCAGACCAAAGCAGCCAAACTGTTTCGTCATTTTGCGGTAGCTTATTACCGCGATATCGATGCACAAAATTTTGAGGAAGAGCGGTACTATATGGACAATAATGGATAATATCTCGTGTATCAGACCATCCAATCAAGAACAATGAAAAGGAGCTGGACCTATATAGGTCCAGCTCCTTTTCATTGTGGAGCGTATCCGCGAATTGAAAAAAGCTGGGATATCTACAGCAAAATATGATATAAAGCGTTCGTTTTTGCTTTAACGCTCTTTAAAGTTGTTGATAATTCTCATAAAACAGCAGATGCAATACAATGAAATTGGGCAAAACGCCCGATTCTATTGTACTGCCATTCAAAGGGCAAAAATAAAAATTTTAGGAGGGTCTCATGATGAAAAAATTGATTGTCACACTCGCGCCGACCGGGAATGTTCCAACAAGAGAAACCGCACCCGCCGCTCCGCTTACGCCGGATGAGATCGTCCGGGAGATCAAAGACGCGGAGGAGATGGGCGTGGCGGTCGCCCACATCCACGTTCGAGACGAGAACCTGAAACCGACAACAGACAGGAGCATCTATAAGACCGTTCTGGACAAGCTGGATGAGGCTGGGGTCAAGCTGATCCGCCAGTTGTCCACTGGTGCCCGGGGCGCTACCGGTCTGCAGCGCGGCGCCATGCTGGACCTGCCGGCTGAGATGGCCAGCCTGTCCACAGGTTCGTCCAATTTTGCAAAAGGCATCAATGCCAATGATTTTGAACTGATCGAAGCTCTGGCCGACAGAATGTATGCTAATAACATCAAGCCGGAGATCGAGGTTTTTGATGCCTCTATGATCACCAACGCCGTATTTCTCCAAAAGAAGGGTGTTCTGAAAGGTCCGCTTCAGTTCAACCTAGTCATGAATGTGCCCGGGTCTATCACCGGTACGCCCCGTAACCTCCAGTACCTGGTGGACTCGCTGCCGGAAGGCTCCACTTGGCAGGTCAGCGGTATCGGCTCGTCTCAGGTCACTTTGCTGACCATTGCCATTGCTATGGGCGGCAACGTGCGCACTGGCCTTGAGGATGTACTCACCATGAGCAAAGGAGTACCAGCAACAAACAAAATGCTGGTAGAGCGGGTGCTTCGCATTGCGGAAGCGGTGGGCCGGCCCATTGCCACCGCCGACGAGGCGAGAGAGTATCTCAGCCTGACCTGATTGCTCCCGGCCTTCTTGGTGTCGGAACTACGTATTGTGAGCGCTTCCTGGACCCGGCATATGGAAGCTTGTGATGTAAAGACTTAGAGAGAAAGGAGCAGCGTAGAATGGCAGCTCAAATTATAAGTTTGATCGGTATCCTGATCGCATTAGCTTTGATCATCATCCTGTCCTACAAGGGTGTAAACCTTCTGATCGTCGGGCCATTGTGTGCCCTAGTTTGCTGCTTGTTTGCCTGGGGCAGCATCGACGTGGTGCAAGAAGGGATGTTGACCTCCTATGCCTCTGGATTTGGCGACTACGCGGCAGACTATTTCATCATGTTCGCGTTAGGCGCGATCTTCGGCAGGTTGACCGGCGACAGCGGTACCGGAAAGACCATCGCTCTGAAACTGGCAGGGCTTCTGAACAAGATCCATCTGAAAACGCGGTGGGCTCGTATCTGTATGACGATCCTGCTCATCGCACTGATCACCACCATTTTGACTTTGGGCGGAGTATCTTCTTTCGTGGTCATCTTTACGATGGTCGGTATTATGAAGCCGTTGTTCGAGGCGCAAGATATCCCTTGGCACATGTCTCTATGCGGTATCACCATTGGCTCGCAGGTGTTCACCGCCACTATGATTCCGGGGTCTCCCGCGATCCAGAATCTGATCCCTATTGACTACTTGGGCACGACTGCCACTGCAGCCCCTGTTTTAGGACTTGCCTCAGCTGCGGTCTCCATCATTTTCTGCGTCATTTACGTTGTGTACATCTCCAAAAAAGCCGAGCGGGAAAACGAGCGGTTTCTTCCCACCGGCGAGGTCATCAACCAGACACTGAAATCTGATATCGATGTCAGTGAGGGCGAAAAAATCACATGGGGCGCGTTTATCAAGGCACTGCTCCCCTCTGTGATCCTCCTGGTAGCCTTAAACGCTTTCGGGCTGGCTCCGGAAGTAGCCCTGTTCATCGGAATTTTGGCCAATGTCATCCTATATTTCAAAACGATCCCCGATGTAATGAAGTCTCTTGGGGAGGGTGCGTTCAGCGGAGCTAAGACACTAATGGGCGTGTGTGCTGTGGTGGGCTTTGGCAATGTGGTGAAAATCGTTCCTGGCTATGAGTTCGTCGTTGGCGCCATGGATGCCCTGCCCGGTCCTCCTATCGTGCAGCTGGTGGTCGCCACCAACATTATCGCAGGTATCACAGGCTCTGCGTCCGGCGGCTTGGCCATTGCTCTGGAGACGTTCGGACAGCGGTTCCTAGACATGGGGATCTCTCCGGAGATCATCCACCGTGTAGCGGCCATGTCCAGTTACGGTCTGGACTCCCTTCCGCACAATGGTTCTGTCATTAACATGATCAATACAGCTGGATTGACCCACAAGAACTCTTATAAGCACTTCCTGTGGTGTACTGTTATTATCCCTGTGTTTGTGTCTGTATTTAGCATTGTCTTTGTTCAGCTGGGACTCTGCTGAGCAAAAAGCAGCAGGTATGTCAGGAATTATTAGGGCCTGGCATACCTGCTGGGGTTAGTTACAGACTTCTGATCGTCCGGAGGTGGCAAATTGTCGAATATGAAATTAGAACAACTCAGAAAGAAAAAAGACGCGCTTTTGCTGGGCGGAGGACAAGCCGCTGTGGACAGACAGCATCAACTGGGAAAGCTGACTGCCCGGGAACGTATCCAGGCCTTACTGGATGCGGACAGCTTTGTGGAGATTGGAACTATGGTCCAGCACCGCTGTGAAAATTTCGGCATGGAGCGCAAGCGGGTGGACGGCGATGGCGTGGTGACTGGCTATGGAACGATAGACGGCCGTCTGGTATATGTCTTTGCCCAAGACTTTACTGTGATGGGTGGATCGCTGGGACAGGCGCATGCCGCAAAGATTGTCAGAGCCCAGCAGGCAGCGCTGAAGGTAGGCGCGCCGATCATCGGCATTAACGATTCTGGCGGAGCGCGCATCCAGGAGGGAGTAGATGCGTTAGCGGGGTTTGGAGACATCTTTTTCCAAAATACCATCGCTTCTGGTGTGATCCCGCAGATTTCAGTGATCCTTGGGCCCTGCGCCGGAGGAGCGACCTATTCTCCCGCATTGACTGATTTTATTTTCATGGTGCGGAATGTGGGGCAGATGTTTATCACCGGCCCCCAGGTGATCGAGACCGTCACGGGAGAAAAGGTGACCGCAGAAGCATTGGGAGGCGCTATGACCCACAACAACACCAGCGGCGTGGCCCATTTTTATGACGAAACAGAGGAAGCCTGCTTTGCTCACATCCGAGAGCTGCTGCGCTACCTGCCCCAGAATAACTTGGAAGATCCCCCCCGGGTAGAGGGCAATGACGATTCTGATCGCTTGGATGCGTCATTGAACACCCTGATTCCAGATAACCCCAGCAGAGCGTATGACATGCGTACCGTCATCCAGACGCTGGCCGACTGCGGGACATTTCTGGAATACCAGCCCCATTTTGCCAAAAACATGCTCACCGGGCTGATCCGACTCCATGGCAGGAGCATTGGCGTGATTGCGAATCAACCCCGCGAACAGGCAGGATGCATGGATATCAATGCCTCCGATAAAGCTGCCAGGTTCATCCGTACCTGTGACTGCTTCAATATCCCGCTGCTGACATTGGTGGATGTGCCGGGCTTCCTGCCAGGAACCGCCCAGGAATATGGGGGCATTATCCGCCATGGAGCAAAGGTGCTCTACGCATACAGCGAGGCCACCGTACCCAAGGTGACGGTGATCCTCCGCAAGGCCTATGGAGGCGCTTACATCGCCATGTGTTCGAAGCATCTGCACTCGGATGTTGTACTGTCTTGGCCGTCAGCTGAAATTGCCGTGATGGGGCCGGATGGAGCAGCCAATATCATTTTCCGCAAAGATATTGAAGGTGCTGAGGATCGAGAGGCCAAGCGGAAAGAAAAAGTGGAAGAGTACCGGGCTATGGCCGCCAACCCTTACCTGGCTGCTGCCCACGGCTATCTGGACGATGTGATCGAACCTGCTGAGACGAGAAAACGGCTCATCAGCGCCTATGAGATGCTGGCCAGCAAACGGGAACAGCGTCCAGCGAAAAAGCATGGGAACATCCCGCTTTAGGAGGGGTGCAAATGGAATGGTATCATATGGCGTTGATCGCTGTAGTCGCTATTCTGCTGGTCGCTCTCTTTGTCCGGACAAGGTCTGGCCAGCGGGACGAAAAGGAGCCGTCGCAGGCTGCAGTTCCGATGCAGGCGGGCCTTGAAGATCAGGGGGAGGCAACTCAGGTGAGCGGAGCGGTCATAGCTGCGATCACTGCGGCGATCGCGGCCATGGAGGCTCCCTCACAACGGTTGGTCGTACGGACCATCCGCCGGGCCGATCGTCCTGAGAGCATTTGGGCGCAGGCGGGCCGGAGAGATTTAATGAATCGATAGATGGGAGGATACGTTTTTGAAATATTTTAATATTACAGTGAACGGCGTTTTATACCAGGTGAGCGCAGAAGAGGTATCCGCCCCTGGGGTCCCGGCTCCACAGGCACCGGGCGTGAACACTCCAGTCGACACAGCGGCTCCGGCCCCGCTCCCGGAAGCCGCCCCAGCG
>URQA01000117.1 GCA_900549885.1 uncultured Eubacteriales bacterium
GGGGCGGCCATTAGGCCGCCCCCGGCGCTTATCCGTCGCTTTGGCGCCCCGTCCCCCCTTCGCCCTTTCTCAATCAAGGCTGGGACGATTGGATCCAGGCGCTTCCCAGCACCATGTCCCCGTCATAGAACACTGCCAGCTGCCCTGGCGTGGGGGCCCGGGCGGGGCGCTCCATGTGCAGCTCCACTTGGCCGTCCCCCAGGGGGAATACCCGGGCCGCATCCTCCCGCTTGGAGTGGCGCAGCCGGACGGAAACCGTCCGGGGACCGTCTAACGGGGTGTCCCCCAGCCAGTTGAGCCGGGTACACTCCACCACACTGGCGTAAAGCCCCTCCCCGTGGGAGAGAACCACCTCATTGGTTTCTGGCCGAATGGCCGCCACGAACAGCCGTCCGGTGGATGAGATACCTAGTCCCCGGCGCTGACCCAGGGTATAGTGGTGGATACCCTTGTGCTCCCCCAGCACCCGGCCCTCCAGGTCTACGAACTTTCCCGGCGGGGGGGTTCCTCCCCGCCGGTCCAGCCAGGCGGCGTAATCGTTGTCCGGAATGAAACAGATCTCCATGGAGTCGGGCCGCCGGGCAGCGGACAGATCGCTCGCCTCCGCCTGAGCCCGGGTGCACATTTTTTCCACATCCCCCAAAGGAAAGCGCACCCGCCCCAGCATATCCCGGGGCAGGCGGGCCAGCATATAGCTCTGGTCGTTGGCTGGCCTGCCTCGAAGCAGCAGCGGCCCGCCGTCCGCCCCCTGGCTTACCCGGGCATAATGCCCGGTGGCCACATAGGCGGCTCCCAGCTCATCGGCCAGGGCCATCAGGGCGGGAAACTTCACTGTCCGGTTGCACCGGGCGCAGGGCAGGGGGGTACGCCCGGCCAGATAGTCGGCGTAAAAAGGGCGACACACCTGCTCCTCCAGCTGTTGGGAGATATCCCGGACGTAGAAGGGCAGGCCCAACTCCTCCGCCGTCTCTCGGGCCGCCTCCGCTCCCCCCAGGCCGATGTCCAAATAGAGGGCGTGGACCTCATATCCCTGCTCCCGCAGCCGCAGGGCCGCCACCGACGAGTCCACCCCGCCGGACAGCCCCAGCACTACCTTTTGACGGTCCGTTCCGCTCATTTAGGACCACCTGCCTTTCCTTCCGTTTTAATATAGTATACCATAAAGACGACTTTTTTTCCATTCCCTCTTGACAACTGAGTTTGACAATGATATATTGCATCTTGACAATGATAATTGTCAAAACGACAAACAAAGCTGTCAACGGGAGGGAGCCACATGCCCGCTGCCGTCTGGTTGGCCATGATCGCCATGTTTCTCATCTTTCGGTCCTTGGGAAAGCAAGGCCGGGGTGAAAATGAGCGGGAGGGGAAGGGATGAGAAGATGCCGCTGAAAAATCGTCTGAAGGAATACCGCGCCGCCCTGAACGTCAACCAGCAGGAGTTGGGGCGGCTGGCGGGGGTTTCCCGCCAGACCATCAGTCTGATCGAGCGGGGGGACTACTCCCCGTCGGTAGCCTTGGCCCTCAAGCTGGCAAAGATCTGCAATGTCAAAGTGGAAGACATCTTTATCCTGGAGGAGGATGGGACTGTATGACCAACCCCAACGACGAGATCCGGCAGGCCAACCGAAAGGCCCTGCCCAAATTTCTGCTGACTCTGTTTTGCGCCGCCCTGGTAGGGGGTGTCTTCGGATACTGCGCCGCCTTTTTCGGCCTGGACGGGATTGCCGATGGACTGAAGCAGGCGGGGGAGTATTTCTCCCTGTCCATCGCTCCCTGGCTGCTGGCCGCCTGTGCCGTTGGCCAGCCCCTGGTATGCATCCCCATGTACCTCCGGGCCAAGCGCCGCTTGGCCGGGTGGGACGGGGAGGACGAGACCGTGTCCGAGCAGGCCGACCACGACCTGTCCATCCTGCTTCTGGTGTCCGCTATCTTCACCTTGGGCGGGATGTTCCTCCTGGGGGCCGCCTATGCCGGCCCTATCTTGGACGGGGATACGCCTCATGTGTTCAGCCTGGTGGGTGTGCCTGCCTTCTTCATCGTTACGATGGCAGAAGCCATTCTCATCCAGCAGCGCATCGTGGACCTGAGCAAGCGCATGGCCCCGGAGAAGAAGGGCTCTGTCTATGACATACACTTCCAGAAGAAGTGGTTTGAAAGCTGCGATGAGGCGGAAAAGCTGATGGCCGGCCAGTGCGCCTATAAGGCCTACTCCGCCTCCACCAAGGCGTGCGCCGGCCTGTGGCTGGTGTTCACCCTGTCCGCCTTATTTCTAAGCACGGGGCTGCTTCCCATCCTGGCGGTGTGTCTCATCTGGGCTGTCAACCAGTGCGTGTACAGCTACTGGTCTATCAAATTGTCCGCATCCGGCACAAACATTCTTTGAGCAAAAGGAGCAAGCGATATGAACGAGATCTTACAGGTGCGGGGCCTGCGAAAGACCTTCCGGCTGTCCGCCAAACAGCAAAAGATCGAGCGAACGAAGGAAAAGGTCAAGGTGGCGGTGGATGACCTTTCCTTTTCCGCCCGCCGGGGGGAGATTTTCGGCCTGCTGGGCCCCAACGGCGCGGGCAAAACCACCACCCTGCGTATGCTGGCCACCCTCATCAGGCCCGACGCCGGAGATGCCCTGGTGGACGGGGCCAGCATCGTCACTGAGCCGGAGCGGGTGCGGGAGCGGATCGGCTTTCTCACCAGTGAGCTGAAGCTGGAGGACTTTTTCACCCCCAACTATCTTTATGACTTCTTCTCCGACTTGCATCAAGTCCCCGACCAGATGCGGAAGCAGCGCAAGCAGGCCTTGTTCACCCGTTTCGGCATCGACCAATTCGCCGAGGTGAAGGTCGCCGACCTGTCCACCGGCATGAAACAGAAAGTGTCCCTCGTCATCTCCATCGTCCACGACCCTGACATCATCATTTTTGACGAGCCCACCAACGGCCTGGATGTCATCACCGCTAAGGTGGTCACCGACTTCCTCCAGGAGCTGCGCACTCAGGGCAAGACTGTACTGGTGTCCACCCACATCTTCTCCCTGGTGGAAAAGCTGTGCGACCGGGTGGGGGTCATCATTGACGGCACCATGGCCCTGTGCGGCACCCTGGACGATGTGTGCCAGGGTCAAAATCTGGAGGACCGGTTCTTCCAACTGTATGTAGAGCGAAAGGGGGAGGGGGCATGAAAAACGGGATGCTCACCATTTTCCGCAAGGAGCTGGCCCGCTTCTTCGGCGACAAGCGCACCGCCCTAGGCACCATCCTGCTGCCCGGCATTCTCATCTTCGCCGTGTACACCTTTATGGGCTCCGCCCTGTCCGACCAGTTCTCCGTGGATGAGGACTTCGTACCCACCATCCAGGCCATAAATCTGCCGGACTCTGTGGCCGCCTTGGCCGGCCAGGCAGGGTTGGATATTCAGGCCGCCGAAGGCACGGACCAGTCCAAGGCTCTCATCCGGGAGCAGGAGCTGGACCTTCTGGCGGTGTTCCCCGAGGGCTTTGACAACCAGGTGGCCGCCTATGAGGTATCCTCCGGCGCACCCGCCCCGGCGGTGGAGCTGTACTACAATTCCGCCAGTGTCGATTCCTCCGCCGCCTATGAAATGTTGTACACCCTGCTGGATGGGTACGAATCCTCTCTATCCAACAAGTTCGACATCAACTCCGGATCAGGCTCCTATGACCTGGCCACTGACGCGGACACCGCCGGCACCTTCCTGTCTTCCATGATGCCTATGCTGCTGATGATCTTCCTGTTCTCCGGCTGCATGTCCACTGCCCCGGAATCCATCGCCGGTGAGAAGGAGCGGGGCACCATCGCCACCTTACTCATTACTCCCCTGAGGCGGCGGGACCTGGCCCTGGGCAAAATCTGCGCCTTGTCCATCATCGCCCTGCTCTCCGGCCTTTCCAGCACCGTGGGTACCCTGCTGTCCATGCCTACCCTCATGCAGATGGAGGGCAATGTGGGTGCCGCCTATACCCCAGTCCACTACCTGGCGCTGTGCCTCATCATCTTGTCCACGGTGCTGTTCATCGTGGCCTGCATCTCCCTCATCTCCGCCTTTGCCAAGACCATCAAAGAAGCCCAAACCTATGTCACTCCCCTGATGATCCTGTCCATGGTGGTGGGGGTCACCGCCATGTTCGGCGGCGGAGCCAGTGCCCAGCTGTGGGCCTACTTCATCCCCTTCTACAACAGCGTCCAGGTCATGGTGGGCATCTTCGCCCTGGAGCTGAATTGGACCTATCTGCTCATCGCCGTAGCCTCCAATCTGGTATACACTGCCATCGGCGTGTGGGGTTTGACCCGGATGTTCAACAGCGAAAAGATCATGTTCCAGCGCTGATGCCAGCCCCGCCTCCCGTACGGGAGACGGGGCCCTTGGCCCATTTGGGAACGCAGTCTTTGAAAAAGGAGAGAGCCCATGAGTCTGTTCATCTGCCCCATCTGTGCCGCCCCGCTGGCACGGGAAGGGAATATCTACCGCTGTCCCGGCGGCCACAGCTATGACGTGGCCCGGTCGGGATATGTCCACCTGCTGCCCGCCAATAAAAAGCACTCTGCGGACCCGGGGGATGACCGGGAGATGACTGCCGCCCGCACCCGATTTCTGGATGGCGGTTGGTACTCCCCTCTGCGGCAGGCGCTGTGCGATCTGGCCCTGACCCACGCCGGCCCAAGCTACACCATTCTGGACGCCGGCTGCGGGGAGGGATACTATACCGAAAACCTTTTCTCTGTCTTTCATAACGCTGGCCGTTCCTTTCAGCTGGCGGGAGTGGACCTGTCCAAGAGCGCCCTGAAAAAAGCGGCCCGCCGGGTACCGGCGGGAGAATTTGCCGTGGCCTCAGTCTACCACCTGCCAGTGGCTGGGGCATCGGTGGACCTGCTGGTGGACTGCTTCGCCCCCCTGGCCCTGGACGAATACCGTCGGGTGCTGCGCCCCGGGGGAACGTTGCTCTATGTGGTTCCCGGTCCTCGGCATTTGATCGAGCTCAAACGGGTGCTCTATGACCGTCCCTATGAAAACTTGGAGCAGGACATCCCCTACGACGGCTTCACGCCTCTGGGCGTCACCCCGGTGAACTGCCATTTTACCTTAGACCGGAAGTCGGCCCTGGACCTGTTCCGTATGACTCCCTACGCCTGGAAAACCCCCCGGGAGGGAGTCGCTCGGCTGGAGGCGCTGGACGCCCTGGAGGTGTCCGCCTGCTTCCGGATTCATGCCTTCCGGCGGGAGTGAGGGACCAAACGTTAAAAAAAATTTGCATTTTTCTAAAATTTCCCGTATTATGGTATCACATTACCTTACGATGATACGGGAGATTTTTTATGGAAGAACACGCTAAGTCCAGCACAATCCGTGACCTGACCCAGGGGCCACTGGTCCGCCAGCTGCTGCTATTCGCCCTGCCTATCATGGGCGCCAACCTGCTCCAGTCCCTGTACACCCTGGTGGATCTGTGGGCGGTGGGCAATTTCGCCAGCGAGGCCGCCATCTCCGCCGTGGCCAATTCCGGGCAGATCGTATTTCTCATCCACGCGGTGGGCATCGGCCTGGGCAACGGCGGCCAGGTGCTCATCTCCCAGCAGGTGGGAGCCAAGGACTTCCGCCGGCTGAGCACCACCATTGGCACACTGCTGTCCTTCTGCGTGCTGTCCTCCACGGTCATCGCCGCCATCGGCGCAGTGGGCACCAACTGGTGGATGGACCTGTTGCATATTCCGCCGGAGGCCCGGGCCTCGGCTGTGTCCTATCTGCTCATCTGCTGTCTCGGGGCCCCTTTTATGGCCGCCAGCGGAACTCTGTGCGCCATCCTCCGGGGGGTGGGAGACTCCAAGCGCCCCATGTTCATCCTGCTGGCCTCCGCCCTGTCCAACATGATCCTGGACATGTGGTTCGTGGCTGGGCTGGGCTGGGGGGCGGCGGGGGCGGCCTGGGCCACCATCATCGCCCAGGCGGTGGGCTCCTTCTACGCTCTGTACTGCGTCTACCGCCGCCGGGAGGATCTGGGCTTTGACTTCCGGCTGTCCTCCTTCCGCATTCATGGCCCCACCCTGAAGGTCATTTTGAAGCTGGGTACGCCCCTGGTCATCATGAGCGCCTCCATCACCATTTCCATGATGGTGGTCAACTCTTTCGTCAACACCTTCGGCGTAGCCGCCTCCAACGTCACTGGCATCGGGGCCAAGCTCAACTCCCTGGTCAGTGTGGTCACCTCCTCCATGCAGACCGCCGTGGGCAGCATGGTGGCCCAGAACTTTGCCGCCGGGCGCATCGACCGGGTGAAAAAGGTCAACGCCGTGAGCAACCTGGTGTGCATCCTCTTTTTCGCGGTGGTGGGCACGGTGTCCTTCCTCTTTCCGGAGCAGATCATCGGCATCTTCACCCAGGCCACCGACACCGGCACTCTGGCGCTGGCCACACCCTATATGCGGGCGGCCTTCTGGCTGTACCTGGCCTTCTGCCTGATGGCCACCTCCCTGGGCCATATCAACGGCGTGGGCTTCACCACCCTCAACCTCGTGATCGCCGTGCTGGACGGGGTCATCGGCCGCATCGGCCTGTCCCTGCTGTTCGGCTTAGCGCTGGACTGGGGGGTGGAGGGCTTCTGGTGGGGCAACTCCCTGGCAGCTTTCATCTCCGTGTTTATGGGCCTGGGGTACTACTTCTTCGGCCATTGGGAAAAGCGGGAGCTGATGCTCAAAGACACGGAATAAAAGGAAAAGGCCCTGGGACCGGCATAAGCCGGTCCCAGGGCTTTTCGCTGTCACACGCTGGCGCCGGCCAGCTCTCTGTCCCACCGCTCCCGGCTGTCCCGGGTTGGCTCCACCTTGGGCATGGTCAGCTGGCGGATGATGTTCTGCCGGGTGACGATGCCCACAAAGGCCCCCCGGTCGTCCACCACCGGGATGAAGGACTGGCGCATGGACCGCTCCAGCAGCTCCTCCATGGACACCCCCACACTTACCGGAGGGTTGAAGGACTTGCGCATTACGCTTTTCAAAGGCTGCTTTTCCTTGCTGCGCAGGCTGTTGTCCTGTCGGTCCACCAGGTTCCAAAGAAAATCGCCCTCACTGACCGTACCCACATAACTGCCGTCCCGAGCCAGGACGGGGATAGCGGTATAGCCGTGGGCCCGGAGCTTTTCCAGCCCCTGGCGCACGGTGAAGTCGTCGTATAAATAGGCCACCTGGGCCTTAGGGGTTAACAGGGATATGACGTTCACGGACCAAGCTCCTCTCCTGAGATATTTGGCCCCTTGGGGGCTGCTCACTATTATCAGCATAACACAGGCACAGGCGGAAATCTAGTCGTGAATTGTGAATTCAGCGCACTTTCAGCTCACAGGATGCGCAGGGCCGCGAAGTGGGCGGAGTGGGTGGCGTCATAGAGGTTAGCGCCGCCGTCCACGTCCCCGGCGCTCAGCACCTCCAGGGGATACTTCTCCCGAAGCTGGTCCAACAGCGTGGTATCCGCCCGGACGCCCAGGGCGATGACACAGGTGTCCGCCTCCTCTTTCATCGTTCCGTCCGGGCCGGACAGCACCGCTCCCTGGGCGATGAACCGCTCCACCCGGCGCTCCGGCAGCAGCCGCACCC
>URQA01000118.1 GCA_900549885.1 uncultured Eubacteriales bacterium
CCAGCTCCTGCTGTTCCAGCCCCACCACGCGGGCGCCGGCCTCTGCCGCTGCCCGCAGCGCGGCAGCGCCCGCGTAACCTAGCCCCACGACGACGACGTCTGCCGTGACTTCTTCGCGGATCTGCTCTGCCGGGATCGGTTCGGGACGTTCATACCATTTCTTTCCCATAAGCGTGGCCTTCCTTCCAATAATGCATGATTTTACTCTCTTGGATCCAATGATATTTGTCCTTTTTGTACAATTTTAGCTTGCGGGCACAGCTTGAGGCAAGGCTGAAAAATGAACAGCCTCGATGTTTTTATGTGATTTTGTTTCATTTTTTGAAAATGTGCGCTTGAGACTATTTATTTCATAGGATCTGTGGTATAATCAACTAAATTATTGTGGATGTTGACATGAACCACTGCTAAGTCATTGTGAACGGAGGTGTTGTGTCATAAAACTCACGACGCTTTTCCCTCTGCTGAATTACTACAACTGCCTTGATCTGGAGGACAGCTACCACAAGACCATTGGCATTATGCTGCAGAACATGTCCCGGCTGAGTGAGCTATCCATCCAGGAGGCAGCCGAGCTGTGCCTGACCTCTCCTGCCACCATCAGCCGGATTGCAAAAAAGGTGGGATACAACGGCTTTCAGGGACTGAAGGAGGCCGCCCACCACTTTGCCCAAGGTTATTTCAACGAAAACAGAAAACTCACGGTGGAGCAACTGAAGCAGGGCGCGCCAGCCGAGATCTATCTGAGCCAGCTGATCGACCTGTTCACCACATTGAAGGGGATGCTAGACGGTGAGCAGATGGCCCAGGCTGCCGCACTGCTGAACGAGGCGGAAAAGGTCCTCTGTTTTGGGACGACCTCGTACGCGGAACAGCTCCAGATGGACCTTTTTTACGTGGGAAAATCCAGCGAGGTGCTCCATGGCTTCATCGTGGACACGGCACAGCGCATTTCCTGCAAGACCCTTGCGATTATTTTTGATCCCGGTTATCCATGGTTCACCATGCAGGAGCAGATTAAATATTTTGTGTCCGCTGAGGCAAAAGTCATTTTGATCTCATCCCAGAAGCGGGAGGAACTGGAGAGCTTGGTCGACCTGGTCTTTCATTTCCCCGGAACTGGAACCAGCATGGACGAGGTATTCTATTACGTTTTTATGTCCATATTTTCCATGGAGTATCGGAAGCGCTACATCGATTCCTGGTATTTCTCAAACGATTAGGCAGCGCCGGAAGGGAAAACCTGCGCTGGCTGCTGACGTAATGTCGGGGCTTGCCTGTACTGAACCTGGACGCGCGGTTGTTTTAAAATCCTCAACTGCCAGCCTTGATGACAGGAACTGACCATGAAAGCTGCGGAGCACCAGTGAAATGATGGTGCTCCGCAGTTTTTCCCGGTTTTAAAGGCAAAGCCCCTGTTGGAAAAGATCATTCAGGCATTGTGCGCCCTATACCGCAAGATAGACAGAGAGAAAAGCTGGACCGCCTGCAAAGGAATTATGGCCGGGTACGATAGGGCAGCGCCTGCCTGCCAGACTACTTGATGGAAGTGAAATTGGGAAACAAAGAATATATAGGTTAACTGGGTTCTTGGCCCGGAACGGGTAGGGATGGGCGTAGAAGCACAAGCGACGGGAACCGATGGAGAAAAGCCGCCAAGCAGAGCCAATATGGTTTTGAGCGTTGAGAGCATTAACGATTTGATTTGGCTATTGACAAATTCTCGTTTGCCGCATATATTTATATATATCAAAATAAATTGATGTGAGATGGGTGGAAGCATGGGAATCGCATATCAAGAGCAGGCAAAAGTATTTAAGGCTCTCTGTGACCCCAAACGGCTTGCAATCCTGGAACAGTTAAGGAGTGGCGAGAAGTGTGCTTGCGTCCTGCAAGAGCCATTGGATTTAACGCAGTCCGGCCTTTCCTACCATATGAAAATTCTCTGTGATTCCGGTATTGTCGTCAGTCGCCAAGAGGGTAAATGGACGCACTACCGCCTGAGTCCTGCTGGCAGGGACTATGCAATAGAATTGCTGAAGAAGCTGACAACTCCAAACACGGAGCAAGAGAGTACCTGCCTTTGGTGCAAAGGAAACGCCATCTAAACTAGATGGCGTTTCCTTCGGTACAACACATCAAAAAGTTTTGATATGTTGTCCATAAAATGAAAAGTGAGGTTTTTTGTATGGGCGTATGGGACTTTATTCAAGATCAGGTGCTGGGCATGAAATGGCTGAACGAACTGCTTGGCATGGGCCTGTCGGCGCTGGGCTTAGATGTAAACGGACGCATTGGCGGCAGCATCCAGTTTTTTATCTACGATGTCTTGAAAATCATGGTGCTGCTCTGCGTATTGATTTTTGCAATCTCCTATATGCAAAGTTATTTTCCGCCAGAGCGAAGTAAGCGCATTTTAGGTCGTTTTCATGGGTCCTGGGCGAACATCATTTCTGCGCTGCTGGGCACCGTGACCCCCTTTTGCTCCTGTTCTTCGATTCCGCTGTTCATTGGCTTTACCAGTGCGGGACTTCCCTTGGGTGTGACGTTCTCCTTTTTGATTTCATCACCGATGGTCGATTTAGGAAGCCTTGTTCTGCTGATGAGCATTTTCGGTGCAAAAGTGGCGATTGTCTATGTAATCCTTGGGCTGGTGATTGCGGTGATCGGCGGCACTATGATTGAGAAACTGCATATGGAAAACTACGTTGAACGTTTTGTGCGTTTGGCTGGTAGCGTTGATATTGAGTCCCCTAGCCTGACGATCCAAGAACGGCTCGCCTACGCAAAGGAACAGATGCTTGGCACCTTCAAGAAAGTGCTCCCCTATATTCTGATTGGTGTCGGGATCGGCGCTATGATCCACAACTGGGTACCAAAAAGTTGGATTGAAACCGTACTTGGCAGCAACAATCCTTTTGGCGTGATTCTCGCAACTATCGTTGGTATCCCCATGTACGCAGATATTTTTGGCACCATTCCTGTTGCGGAGGCGTTGCTTTCTAAGGGGGCACAGCTGGGTACAGTTTTATCCTTTATGATGGCTGTTACAACCTTGTCCCTACCATCGCTTATCATGCTCCGCAAGGCAGTGAAACCCAAGCTGCTGGCGCTGTTCATTGGTATTTGTATGATTGGCATTATCATCGTTGGCTATGTGTTCAATGCGTTTGAATTCGTTTTAATTTAAGGAGGTCATTCACAATGGGATTATTCGGTAAGAAGAAAGAGAAAAAAAGTTGTTGCTGTGGAGATAGCTGCACACCTGAAAAGATGGCGCAGGCAGAGACCGCAAAAACAACTGCTGGGGTTAAAGTGCTGGGATCTGGCTGTGCGAAGTGCCATGCGTTGAAAGAGGCCGCCAGAGCGGCACTTGCGGAACTGAACATGGACACAACCATAGACGATGTAACAGACTTTTCACAGATTGCCGCCTATGGTGTAATGACGACTCCTGCCCTTGTGGTAGATGGCAAAGTTGTATCCTATGGCAAGGCTTTGAAAAAAGACGAGGTAAAAGCCCTCATTCAAAAAGTCAGAGGATGATCGGTGGCAATCCCTGTGGGACCATCAATACGGCCCAAATAGGGATTGCTTTCTGCCTGAGCGCGTAGGCGCGCCCAGGCGGTAGTCGAAATCGGCCTCAATTCAGATCGATTTCGACAAAAAGTTACATCTTACATCCAAGTTAAGGGGAGCTTTGATAGTGGCCGTTTATAGCTTGCGACCCTTGTAATTTCATGATTTATGTGATACTATTTTTTTATAAAGAAAACGAATTACCCCCAATAAGCAGGCAAAATATTAGTATATTTGTGAATGCTTTACCCGTGAGTCCGCCTCAAATACACGCCCCCTCTATCCAAATTTTGTTGAGTGGGTCAATCTCATGGGCGTCAGCACATGAGCGGTGTGCAGGACTACTCTGTGGTTGAGTCGATGGGATTCCTCAACTGCACAGATGGCTGCCTTGTGCCTTTAGGCGGGGGAGGTCAGCTGAGACGAGGCAGACCGGCAGGACGGGGGCCGAAGGATCTGGCAATCCAACCCAGTACGAGGTCGGCAACGTTTTTTGCTCAAGAAGGGAAACGCTTGTTCTGCCGCCGGGAAGGAAAGGGATCACTGACTCTACGCAGCCACGAGACTTTTGCAGGTGCCGGTTGCTTCGGCGGCCCAGCCACACTGCTGCCAGCCGTATGCGCGGTCATCCCCTATGACAGATGGGGGCTGTCCCTACTCAGAGTTAGCGGACAATTGCGCAATTCGTGAGCAGGCGGCATCCTGGCGGATGGACGGACACCCCCATAGTGACGTTGGGGTGCAGCTTAGGAGTAACGATTGCCCTGAGACTGGCAGCGCAGAAACCCATACACTCAGTTACAGAAATGGTAGATTTGATATTCCTCATGTTGGGGGCTTTGTATCATGCTTAAGGTCATAATCGCGGATGATGAACTGCATATCCGAAACCTGTTGAAGTATCTCATCCACTGGGAAGAGCTGGGCCTTACGTTCGCGGCGGAATATGACAACGGGCCCGATGTGGTGGAACATGTGGAGAGAGAGCATATCGATATCATCATCACGGACATCCAGATGCCAGGGATGGATGGATTGGATATGATTCGAGCCGTGCGGGAGACAGACCCCAATAGCCGATTTATCGTGGTAAGCGGCTATCGGGACTTCGCCTATGCCCAGACTGCGGTCAAGCTGGGCGTTTCCGACTATATCCTGAAGCCCATCGACGAGGATGAGTTGAATGCCGCGTTGGCCGCGCTTGTGGGAAATGGCGGCGGAGAGGGACGGGAGCAGGACAAAAGGGACGAGCGAAGGAAAAGCTTCCTGCCGGTCCTGCGGGGACATCGGGTTGTGATGGATGCGGAGCAGGCGAACCGGGAATTCGGGTTTCACTTTATGCCTTCCGGGTGTTATTTTGTGGCGTGGATGTCAATTTGCCGGGCAAAGAGACAGGAGAATACCACGGAGCGGGCGCAAAAGAAGATGGAAATCTTGAAAGACCGGTTGGAGAGCTGCTGCCACGACTTGGAGAGCTTCATGCTGTCCGACCTGACCTGTGCGCTGTTATTGCAGTGCGCTCCGGACAGGCGGGACGAGGTGCTGCGCACGGCCTGTGACGCCTATCAGGAATTACTCCGTAAGGAGATCCCCGGGGATGAGCTGCGCTACTACCTGTCTGTGGGAAAGGCGGTATACGACCTCAGGGAGATTCAGGGGTCGATGGAGAGTGCGCGCTTTTTCATCGCCGGGCGGATCCAATATGGTACCCGCCGGGTCTATATCGCAGATTATATGCAGTGCGCGGACGCGCTGCAGAGCCAAAGCATCCATATCCCCTATGAGACGGGCCGCAGCTTGGACAGCGCCCTAGAGCGCACCGATGAGGCCGCCATGAAGCAGGCGATCCGGGACGCGTTCGCGTTCTACCGGGTGACCGGCCAGAAAAACCCCACATTGTGCTTTGCGATCGCCCGCCAGATCGGCGAGGTGCTGGTACAGAAGCTGAGCCAGTTCGGGGCCAGCCCGGGAGAGACACGGAGAGTCATGGAGGAGTTAGAGACCCGGCTGGACAACAGCGATACTGAGGAGCAGGTCCAGGCCGTGGTGGAGAACATCTGCGGCGAAGCGGTGCACAGACATCTGCTCGGCGGCCGGACGGAACAGAACGCCTATATCCTCCAAGCCAAGTCCTATATCGACGCCCACTATGGGGAGAATATCAGCCTTGCGCTGCTGGCGGAGAAGATCCACATCAACCCGGCCTACCTGTCCACCCTGTTCAAGAACGAGGTGGGCGTCAACTACCAGGATTACCTCACGGCGGTGCGGATCGACAAGGCCAAGCAGCTGCTGGCCGGCGAGCCGATGAACATATCGCAGGTGGCCAATGCCGTGGGATATGGGAGCGCCCGGTATTTCAGCAAGACCTTCGAGGCGCAGACCGGGATCAGGCCGGCGGAGTACCGGCGCCTGCGCATGAGGAGACTGGAAGGATGAGCGAGCGACAGAAAGTCTGGATCACTGCGGTGGTCTGCGGCGTGTGCGACCTGACGGCGCTGACGGCGGCGGCCCTGCTGCTCCGGGCGGATCTCTCCCTGGGCAGGAAGCTGCTCTGCGTGTGGACCTGCGCCCTGCTCCTGGCCGGCAGCGTCTGCCTGGTGGCGGCCAGACGGAAGATCATGCGCCTGAAGGAGCAGATGGGGCGGTCCGACCGGATGCTGGAGGAGGAACAGCTGCGGGCCACAGGCATGGAGCTGGAGAAGAAGCGGCAGGAGCTGCAGGCATTGCAGAGCCAGATCAATCCGCATTTCTTGTACAACACCCTGGATACCTTCCGGGGCCTGGCGATAGAGGGAGGGGACCGGCAGCTGGCGGATATGCTGGGCGCACTGTCCGCCATGTTCAAATACAGCGTGAATTACACTGTGGAGATGGTGACGTACGCAGTGGAGATGAACTATCTGAAACACTATATCCGCATCCAGCAGCTGCGCTTCCCCGGCCGGTTCTCCTTTGTGGAGAACGTGCGGTGTGATGCCCGGCAGCTGTCGATCCAGGACTGCCCCCGGTTCGTGCTGCAGCCCCTGGCGGAGAACGCGATCCGCCACGGCCTGAAAGATGTGAGGAGCGGGGGGATCCTCTCCGTGACGGCCGAGGTAAAGGGGGACTGCTTCGTCATCACCGTGGCGGACAACGGATGCGGGATGCAGCCCGACGAGGTGCTGAGGATGAACGACGCGCTGGAGGGCAGGACGGACGAGACGATCCACAGCACCGGGGACGGCGGCGTGGGCCTGAGCAATGTGGACCGGAGGATCAAGATGTACTGCGGGAAGGCATATGGGCTCCGGGTGGCGAGCACGCGGGATATCGGAACGCAGTTCATTGTGCGCCTCCCCCTGAGCCGGGAGGAAGCGTATGGATGAATTGCTGGAGTGCCGCAGAGTCTCCTCCGGCCTGCTGAGAGACGCGAGCTTCGATCTGGCGCCGGGAGAGATCACGGCCGTCCTCGGCGACGCGGATCCCGGGACGGAGGTGCTGCGCAGGATCCTGGAGGGGACGGCGAAGGACTACGGCGGGCACATCCTGATCCGGGGAAAGGAGGTGCGCCTGCGCAGCGTCGCGCAGGTGCAGAATTTTGGCATATTCAGCATCGGCCACGAGGGGATCCTGCTCCCCAACATGACGGTGTATGAAAATATCGGCGTGCTGAACGGACTGGACCGGAAGGGCCCTCTGATCCGCAAAAAATGGGCCAGGAAGCAGGCGGCCTATCTTCTGGAGCGGTTCGGCATACGGGTATCGTTGCAGGCGCTGCCGGAGGAGCTGACCGCCTATCAGCGCCATGAGGTGGAGATGCTCAAGGCGATCGGCTGCGGCGCGTCACTGTTGATCTTCAGCGGCTTTTTTGAGGAATACAGCCAGGAGGAGCGCGCTCTGCTGGCGGAGCGCTGTCGGTATCTGACCCGGCTGGGCATCTCTGTGCTGGTGCTGCTGGAAAAGCCCTATGTGGAGTGGGGGACGCTGTTCGACCGGATCGTGTTCATGGAGCGGGGCGTCTCTGGGGTGA
>URQA01000119.1 GCA_900549885.1 uncultured Eubacteriales bacterium
TGCGCCGCCCACCTGCGGCGGACCGGTTCGGCCTGCGCTCCCGGCGTTTCGCGCTCCAGGACAGTATTCCGGAGGAAGAAGAGAGGGACGGGGATCCGGAACAGCCGGCCCCCCAGGAAATACAGGAGGAAGACGACCATGCCTGAACAGAACAAATTCTATATTACCACACCCATCTATTACCCGTCGGATAAGCTGCACATCGGCCATACCTACTGCACCGTGGCCACCGATGCCATCGCCCGGTACAAGCGGCTCCAGGGCTGCGAGGTGATGTTCCTCACCGGCACAGATGAGCATGGGCAGAAAATCGAGGACAAGGCCAAAGAGGCGGGAGTTACCCCCAAGGAGTATGTGGACCGCATCGTGGAGGGACCCGGTGGTGTACTGGACCTGTGGAAGCTGATGAATATTTCCAATGACCGCTTCATCCGCACCACCGATGACTACCATGTGGCGGCCATCCAAAAAATTTTTAAGAAGATGTACGACAACGGCGACATCTACAAGGGCAAGTATGTGGGCAAGTACTGTAAGCCATGCGAGTCCTTCTGGACCGAGTCTCAGCTGGTGGACGGCAAGTGCCCTGACTGCGGCCGGGAAGTGCAGGACGCAGAGGAGGAGGCCTATTTCTTCCGCCTGTCCAGGTACGCCGACCGGGTGCAGGACCTGCTGGAGAACACCGACTTCCTAGAGCCCCGCAGCCGGGTCAACGAGATGGTCAACAACTTCATCAAGCCCGGTCTGGAGGACCTGTGCGTGTCCCGCACCTCCTTCACCTGGGGTGTGCCAGTGGACTTCGACCCCGGCCATGTGGTGTATGTGTGGGTGGACGCCCTGTCCAACTACATCACCGCTTTGGGCTATGACAACGACAGATACCATGACTTTGACCAGTTCTGGCCTGCCGATGTGCATATTGTGGGCAAAGAGATCGTTCGATTCCACTCCATCATCTGGCCCGCCATGCTCATGAGCCTGGGGCTGCCCCTGCCCAAGAAGGTGTTTGGCCATGGCTGGCTGCTGCTGGACGGCGGCAAGATGAGCAAGTCCAAGGGCAACGTAGTGGATCCCTATATCCTGGCGGAGAAGTTCGGGGTGGACGCCCTGCGCTTCTTCCTGATGCGCACCTTCCCCTTCGGCTCTGACGGCAACTTCTCCAACGAACTGCTCATTCAGACCATCAACACCGATCTGGCCAACGACCTGGGCAACCTGGTGTCCCGTACCACCGCCATGGTGCAGAAGTATTTCGGCGGCACTCTGCCCGCCGGTTGCGGCACCACCGAGGAGGAGAAGAAGCTGGCCGCCCAGGCCGCTGGGGCGGAGAACATTGGGATGAACTTCTCCGGCGAAGGGCCGGAGAAGTTTGACGGGGAGCTCATCTCCATGGCTGTCGGCCTGCGGGGCCGATATGAGCAGGCCATGGACGCCTACGCCCCCCACAAGGCTCTGGACGAGGTATTCAAGGTCATCCAGCGGGCCAACAAGTATATCGACGAGAACGCTCCCTGGAGCTTGGCCAAGAATATGGAGGCCAATGGCCCCCGTCTGGCCCATGTGATGTACAACCTGTTGGAGACCACCCGGATCTGCGGCATTCTGCTCACCCCCTTCATGCCCGAGAGCATGGACAAGCTCTTTGCCCAGATCGGCGCCTGTGAGGGCTGCCGCACCTGGGACAGCGCCGGAGTGTGGGGTGCCCTTGGCGATACCGCCGCCGTGACCAAGGGAGACAACCTCTTCCCCCGGGTGGATGCGGAGAAGGCGCTCCAGGAGCTGGAGCAGGCCGCCGAGGCCGCCAAAAAGGCCGCACTCCCCGCAGTGGAGGTGGAGCCTCAGCTGGCCGAGAAGGTGGACTTCGATACCTTCTGTAAGAGCGACTTCCGTGTGGTGAAGGTGAAGGCCTGTGAGAACGTGAAGAAGTCCAACAAGCTCCTACGCTTCACCTTGGATGACGGCACCGGCACTGACCGGCAGATTTTGTCTGGCATCGCCATGTACTACAAGCCGGAGGAGTTGGTGGGCAAGACCTTGGTGGCCATCGTCAATCTGCCCCCCCGGAAGATGATGGGGTTGGAGTCTAACGGCATGCTGATCTCCGCCGTCCACACTGAGCACGGCGAAGAGAAGCTCCGCCTCATTATGGTGGATGACGCGATCCCCGCGGGGGCCAAGCTGTGCTGAAACAAAGAGAGTTCAAAAAGAGAATAAGGAGAGCTTAAACATGAAAAAGTATCTGGCCCTGCTTCTGAGCCTGGCCTTTGCGGTGTGCCTGTCCGCCTGCGACCGCCTGCCAGGCAGCGTGGGCGACCTGCTGGATTCCACGGGAGATCCAGCAGGGAGCGCGAATACAGATTCCGGTGTAGGCTATCCGGAGGACGGTTATGCCAGTGGGTATATGGGGGATACCATGCATACGGCGTTTTTTGACTTTACCGTCGACAGCGCCTACACCACCCAGGAGTTCGACGGTCTGACCGCCGCCGGGGAGGGCATGAGTTATCTCACAGAATACTACGACCGCCCGGCTCCGGCCGACGGGTGCAAATTCCTGGTGGTGGAGATCACCCTGCACAACACCACCACCATGAGCCAGCCCATGTTCGTGGCAGACTTCCAGGTGCAGTGGGACCTGCAGGAAGGGGAGGACGAGGACCAGAACTATGCCTTCCCCTTGTATCAGTCCCAGGCCAATGAGAGCGGAGACTATGTTTACTACTCACTCAGCGAAATGCAGCTGCCAGCGGAGTATGATTTGGGCATCAATGAAGAGCGCACAGGCATCCTGCTCTATGCGGTGCCCGCGGGAGCCAAGGACTACGCGGTTTTCTTTGAGGAATATTTCTCCGATGATACGATCGGCGACTTATTCCAAGTCTCCTTCAATGCGGAGGAAAATGCCGGATAAGGTTGGCCATCCATTATATCAAACAAAGCCCCCGGGTTCTCCAAGGAGAACCCGGGGGCTTTGATGTGAGCTTTGTTTTGGATGGCTTAGCCCAGCAGCAGCTTGTCGTCCGCCTCAGTGGAGCCGGTGGCCTGGCCAAATTTGGCCAGAAGGTCCTCCACGGTGAGCTTTTTCTTGTCCTCACCGGAGATGTCCAGAGCGATGTTGCCCTCGTACATCATGATAAGCCGGTTGCCATGGGCGATGGCGTCCCGCATATTGTGGGTGATCATCAGGGTGGTAAGGTGGTCCCGCTGGACGATCTTCTCTGTAGCGTCCAGAACTTTGGCCGCTGTCTTGGGGTCCAGGGCGGCGGTGTGCTCGTCCAGCAGTAGCAGTTTGGGCTTGACCAGACTGGCCATGAGCAGGGTGAGGGCCTGGCGCTGTCCGCCGGACAGCAGCCCCACCTTGGAGGTCAGCCGATCCTCCAGGCCCAGGTCCAGAAGCCGCAGCAGATCCCGGTACTCATCCCGCTCCGCTTTGGTAATGCCAGGCCGCAGAGTACGGCGCTTGCCGCGGCGTTTGGCCAGGGCCAGATTTTCTTCGATCTGCATAGTGGCGGCGGTGCCCATCATGGGATCTTGAAACACCCGTCCGATGTATTTGGCACGCTTGTGCTCCGCCAGGTGGGTGACGTCTACCCCGTCGATGGTGATGGTGCCTGCGTCCACCGGCCACACCCCGGCCACCGCGTTCAGAAGGGTGGACTTGCCCGCGCCGTTGCCGCCGATGACGGTGACAAAATCCCCTTCGTTCAAATGGAGGGACACGCCGTTTAAGGCGGTCTTTTCGTTGACCGTACCAGCGTTGAACGTCTTGTAAATTGCCTGAACGTCAAGCATGGGTGACGCCTCCCCTCTTTGCGCCTTTGGTAAAGAACCGGCTCTTCCAGTAGGGAATCGCCAGGAATATGGCCACAATAAGCGCGGTGATCAGCTTCATGTCGTCGGTTTTAAGGCCAGCCCAGATGACCACTTGGTATACCAGATAGTAGATAATGGCGCCTAAGACCACAGCTGCCAGCTTGAGAGCAAAATTGTGGAATACCTTAGAGAACAGAACTTCCCCAATGATGACAGCGGCCAAGCCGATGACGATGGCGCCCCGGCCCATGTTTACGTCGGCAAAGCCCTGGTACTGGGCCAACAGGGCGGAGGATAGGGCTACCAGGCCGTTGGACACCATCAGACCCAGCACCTTTGTAAAGTTGGTGTTGATGCCTTGCGCCCGGGCCATGCTCAGGTTAGCGCCGGTAGCCCGCAGGGAGGAGCCCAGCTCTGTACCGAAGAACCAGTACAGCAGGGCGATGATGACGGTGACAAACACCGCACAGATAAAAATGGGGTTGGTCAGCCCCAAGGTACGCACGTCGCGCTGGGCAATGAGCAAGTCGTACTGCAAGGCATTGACGGGCCGGTTTGCCTGACCCATGATGCGCAGGTTGATGGAGTACAGGGCAAGCTGGGTCAAAATACCGGCCAGAATGGCGGGGATGCCGCATGCGGTGTGGAACAGGCCGGTAATCAGCCCGGCCACCATCCCCGCGCAGAATGCCCCCAGCAGGGCCACCCATACGTTGGCGCCCGCCATGGTGAGCATGATGAAGGTGGCGCCACCAGTGCACATGGTTCCGTCCACTGTCAGGTCCGCCACATCCAGCACTTTATAGGTGATGTAAACGCCGATGGCCATGATACCCCAGATGAGGCCCTGGGCGGCCACGCTCGGCAAGGCGTTGACCAGACTTATGATGTCCAAGTGAATTCCTCCCATAGCTTTTGAAAAGCAAAAAATGTGTATATACTTTAATAGTATAGCAAGAAAGAGCGGAAAAGAGAAGCCCTTTTCCGCTCTTTTTCGGTGTTATTTTTTACAAGGCCCGTCACTCGGCGGAGATGGGTTCATAGCCGGCCGGCGGGGTTAGTCCCAGAGCCTCACACATATCGGGATTGTACTTAGCCACATACTGGGGGGCATACTCGATGGCCATGGAGGCGGGATCAGCGCCGTTGACCAGGATCTCATAGGCCATCTCGCCAGTTTTGTAGCCGATGTCGTAATAGCTGATGGTCAAGGTGGCCACGCCGCAGCCGGAGCAGATGCCTTCCTCTCCGGCGATGATGGGAGTGCCGGCATTGAGGGCGATGTTGCCGATAAGCTCGGCATTTGTGGCGGCAGTGTTGTCCGTGGGAATATAGACCACATCACTCTCTGTACAGGCAGTAGTGGCTACGGCAGACAGGTCGTTGGAGTCAGAGAAGGAATACTGGGTGCAGGTAATACCCGCCTGCTCCAGGTAGCCCTGGACAGTGTCCACTTGGTACTGGCTGTTGGGTTCAGCAGAGCAGTAGAGCAGGCCCACAGTCTGGGCGTCGGGGAACCACTCCTGGAGCATGGCGGCCTGCTGATCCAAAGGTGCCAGGTCGGAGGTGCCGGAGACGTTGATGCCGGTGGTGCCGGTGAAGCCGTCGATACCCAGGGCTACGCCATACTCGGTGATGGAGGTACCCAGAATGGGAATGGAGGAGGTGGCGGCCATAGCGGACTGCAGGGCAGTGGTGCCGTTGGCCATGATCAGGTCCACATTGGAAGCCACAAAATCACCTACGATGGTGGTGCAGTTGGCAGTTTCGCCGGAGGCATTTTTGTAGTCGATAGTCACTGCGTCGCCCAGCAGCTCGGTCAGAGCGTCCTGGAAGCCTTGGGTGGCGGAGTCCAGGGCAACATGCTGCATTTGCTGGATGATGCCAACGGTGTAGGTCTGACCGTCTGTGGAAGGAGAGGCTGAGGTGTTGTCCGCAGGTTGGGAAGCGGGGGCGCTGACGTCTCCGGAGTCATTGGAGCAGGCTGCCAGGGAGACTGCCATGGCCAAGGCCATGAGCAGAGCTAACAAGCGGGAGATCTTTTTCATTGTAGTTTCCTCCAAACTGTTAAGGGTACTTTATTGCTTTTAGGCGGCAAAGTGCCGAGCGAGAAAGAAAAGCCAAGCTGGCTCTTTGCTAGAGTATAATGCTTTAACGTGTTACTGTCAAGAGAAAAAGCAGTTTTTGCTAAAACGACGGAGATTACCTGCTCGTAATCGGTGAAATTTGGCGCTGACGGTAAACAGAACGTAAACACTATGGCACAGGCATAGACTTTTCGGACAGGCTGTGCTATACTATAGCAAATTATAACAATGGGCTGGTATTGCCCTAAGGGAAAAATGGGGGAAGTATGGTGGAACGGACCGAAATATTGGGGGTGGAATTTGATAACGTGACCCTGGATGAAGCGGCGGACCGGGCCATAGCCTTGATGGACCAAGACGGGCCACACCTAGTGGCTACCCCTAACCCGGAGATCGTTCAGCTGGCCCGAAGGGACCCGGAGTTTGGCCGGGTGCTATCAGACGCGGACTTGGTCATCCCGGACGGGGTGGGCGTGGTGTATGCGGCCAAGATCCTGGGCCGCCCGCTGAAGGGCCGGGTGCCTGGTATTGAGTTTGCCGCAGCGCTGATGGCGCGCATGGCAGGGAAGGGCAAGCGCCTATTCCTTTTGGGAGCCAAGCCAGGGGTGGCGGAGTTGGCTGCGGCCAATCTGGCCGTGGAGTACCCTGGGCTGGTGGTATGCGGCACTCACGACGGCTACTTTCAGGAGGATGCCCCGGTGGCGGAGACGATTCGTCGGGCCAGGGCGGACGTGGTGTTTGTCTGTCTGGGGGCGCCCAAGCAGGAGATGTGGATCGCCCGGAATGGGGCGGACACCGGCGCCCGATTGCTGGTGGGGTTGGGCGGTTCCCTGGACGTGTTTGCAGGACAGGTCAAGCGGGCTCCCAAGGCGTTCCAGAAGCTGGGGCTGGAATGGTTTTACCGTCTGTGTCGGCAGCCCTCCCGCATTGGACGCATGGCCAAGTTGCCTTTGTTCTTAGTGTCCGCCGCCGGAGAGCGGCTACAAGCCGGCCGTCATCACAGTTGATAGCGGGGGTAGATCCAATGTCCGGGAAGTTAATTGTATTTGAGGGTACTGACGGGTCCGGCAAGTCTACCCAATTCCGACTGGCCTGCCAGGCGCTGAAGGAGCGGAGGGCAGATTTCGGCACCATGGTGTTTCCCCGGTACCAGGAGGAGTCCTCCGCCCTGGTGCGGCTGTACTTGGGAGGCGCCTTCGGCACCCATCCTTCGGATGTGAACGCCTACGCAGCCTCCACCTTTTATGCGGTGGACCGCTACGCCGGATACAAGCAGGACTGGGGCGGATATTACGAGGGGGGCGGCCTGATGGTAGCCGACCGCTATACCACCTCCAACGCGGTGCACCAGGCCTCCAAGCTGCCCGAAGGGGAGCGAGAGGAGTTTTTCCGCTGGTTGGCCGACTTTGAATATGGGCGGCTAGGGTTGCCCCAGCCGGACCTGGTGCTGTGGATGGACATGCCGCTGGAGCTGTCGGTGGCTAACCTGCGTCGGCGGGAGGCGGATACCCATACCCAGGCGGACATCCATGAGGTAGACACCGGATATCTGTCCACCTGCCGCCAGGCGGCGGCACAGGCGGCCCGGGCCTATGGCTGGCGTCGGGTGGACTGCGCGCCGGGGGGCATGGCC
>URQA01000120.1 GCA_900549885.1 uncultured Eubacteriales bacterium
ATCCAGCACATAGGGAATGCGCCGGCGCATCTCCCGCCTGGACGCGCCGATGACCCTCATGGCAAATTCCAGATTTTGCCCCACGGTCTTTTTGTCGATGAGCCGGAAATCCTGAAAAATAACTCCCAAGGTCCGGCGCATATAAGGGATCTGCCAATTTCGAATATTTCCCAAGTTGTAACCGTTAACCATCACCCGTCCGGATGTGGCGCGTACTTCTCCGGTGAGCAGCTTAATGATCGTCGATTTTCCGGAACCAGACGGTCCCACCAGAAAGACAGATTCTCCATCGTCAATACGCAGGTCCATGCCCTTCAGGGCCTCCGTGCCGTTCTCATATTCTTTATGTACGTCGATCAGTCGTATCATGAAAAAGTCCCCGCCAGTCACGATTTATAATGCATTTTGGTTAACACGATTATTTACATTATATCGGCTATTGTGTGGCCTGTCAACAGAATCCATCCCATATCTTTGCATTTCATCATTTTATTATGTAAACTTTTCCTCATCAATTCTCCAAAATAAAATAAAAAATGACAGCCCTGGACCTGATTCTCACCATTGGCCGTCCACGCGGAATAAGCGGAATCATTGGTCTATTTCAGCCAACTCATGCAGTCTACAACAATAGAATTGTTCTATAAGTTTTTCTCCTTCTCCATGGCCAGCAGGCTTGATAAAGCAAAGCCGCCGGCAGGCGGACCTGCCGGCGGCTGAGGCGATTTTATCAGGAATCAATCCCACGGGAAACCAAATATTTCTTGACCATCAGCGCTACTTTAAAGGTAATGGCATCGTCAAACTCCCGCAGGTCCAGGCCAGTAATCTTCTTGATCTTCTCCAGCCGGTAGACCAAGGTGTTGCGGTGGACAAAAAGCTTCCGGGCCGTCTCAGACACATTGAGATTGTTCTCAAAGAACTTATTGATGGTAAACAAAGTCTCTTGATCCAAAGCATCAATGGGATTCTTTTTAAATACCTCTTGGAGAAACATCTCACACATCGTGGTGGGCAGCTGGTAAATGAGCCGTCCAATCCCCAGGTTCTCATAGTTAATGATGGACCGCTCTGTGTCGAACACCTTACCCACGTCAATGGCCACCTGGGCCTCCTTGTAGGCCCGGGCTAGATCCCGGACATGGTTGACGATGGTGCCGATTCCAATGACCGTCTTGATCGCCAGATCTTTGGCTAAAGTATCTTGCACCGTCTGAGCGATGCGGTACAGCTCCCGGGCATCCGCTGTCTCTCCCAGTTGCTTGACCAAGGCAATGTCTGTTTCATTGATGGACAAAACATAGTCCGTCTGCCGGTCTGGGTAGAGGTTGGAGATCACATCCATGGCGGAAACATCGGGGGTGCCTAACTGACGAATCAAAATAACTGCCCGCGGCACCTCGGAGACAAAGTGGAGCTCTTTGGCCCGAATATAAATATCCCCCAGCAGGATGTTGTCCGAGATAATATTCTTCACGAAGGTCGCCTTATCGTGCTTTTCCTCATAGTAGACCTTGGCCCCGTTCAGGGCGATCACCGCCATCGAGCACACCAAGGCAGCCTGCTCATCCTCCCCTTTGGCAAAAGCGGCATAACCGAACTGCCCGTTCCACCCAGGCAAGGCCTTAAAGGTGTACCCGCCGCTGACCACAGTGGAGTCCATATCGGCAGCCAAGGCTACCGCTGCGGGTCCCCACTTCTCTCCAATACAGGACAACTCGTTGCAGGCGATCACCGCTCCCTGTTCATCAATCACACCCACCGCGCGGTCTGTACAATCTTTCATCTGCAACACAATGCTCTGGAAGATCCGGCTGGACATAATATTGTTCTCCTTTCCCGGCGGCAGGCCAACACGCCATGGCTCCGCCTTTTTTCTTTTCTTATTATACCGGGTTACCTTGCCGAATTCAATAGTTTTTTAAAATTTTTTTGTTTAATTTGACAAAAGTTTCGTCTCAATGACGGAAAAGCGAACTTTTTTCTTCCTCTGTTAGTGCTCTCCAACGGCCTTTTTCCAGTCCTGAATCCAACACTAAAGGGCCAAATCGGACCCGTTTCAAATACGTCACCGGCTTCCCCCGGGCAGCCAGCATCCGCTTGACCTGATGGTATTTTCCCTCCCGAACTGTCACCAGAGCCGCCCGGCCCCCTTCCAGCAGCTCCAGGCCCGCAGGCAGGCAGGTGTAACCGTCCGCCAGTGTCACCCCACAGTGGAACGCCTCACAGTCCTCCTGGTTCAGAATGCCGTCCACTTGGGCATAGTATACCTTGTCCACATGGTTTTTAGGAGACAGCAGGCGGTGGGCCAAGGGCCCATCGTTGGTGAGCAGCAGCAGGCCCTCCGTATCCTTATCCAGCCGCCCGACCGGAAATACTCCCTGCTTTTGGTACTGTTCCGGCAGCAGGGACAGCACTGTTTTTTCCCTGGTATCCTCCGTGGCTGACACCACCCCGCCGGGTTTGTGGAGCATCAAATACACCGCGCTGTCTCCCTCCAAAGGCACCCCGTCCACCGCCACCGCCTCATCCCCCACCTTCTGCTCTGGGGCGCGGGCACATTGGCCGTCGATTGTCACCCGGCCCGCCCGGATCAGTTCTCTTGCCTCCTTCCGGCTCCACCGTCCCGTGGCCGCCAGGCGTTTGTCCAGCCGCTCCATGCCGCATTCCTCCTATTGTTTCGTTTCTCTTCTGTGAGTGTAACATATCCGGCAAAGAAAATACATACAAATTATCAAAGGCGTGCCGGTCCTGCCCGGCAAAGGATTGGAGTGGTATTCTTTATGTTTATTGTTACCGCACGGGTACCAAAGAAAAAACTGCTGGCCGGAGGGGTCGCGCTGCTGTGCTGCTGTGTGGTGGCTGCCACTGCCGTCATCCTGTCCGCAGGAGGCGTAGCGGTGGCCGCTTCCGCTGAGGTACGGGGCATCCGGGACAACGATGACCGGGTGGCCTATCTCAACGAACTGGGCTGGACCGTATCCGCCGAGCCAATTGCCACGGAGGAACTGCTTATCCCAGACCACTTCGACGATACCTATTCCGACTATCTGGCGCTCCAAGAGGGGCAAGGTTTTGACCTTTCCAGGTATTGCGGCAAGCGGGTAAAACGCTACACTTATGAAATCACTAACTATCCCACAGGCGAAGCAGGCGTCCAAGTAGCTCTGCTTGTATACCGCAGCACAGTCATCGGCGGTGAGGTCCTCTCTCCCACTACCGGAGGTTTTCTCCATGGTCTGGCCAAACCGGACACCATTGCTTCTCCCGCCCCCAGTGCCTCCTCCGAGGCTTCCCAAAACCAAGATGCCGTTGCCCCGCAAGAAAATCTGACGGAATCAGAACTCCAGACCTAATTTCAATGTGCATGGCGCCGCTGAAAACAGCGGCGCCTATTGCCTTTTGGGATAAAAGAAGATATGATGAAAAAATCAGATACAGGGGGTTGACTCTCACGTTCCGTCATAGTGTATCTTTTTTCTTGAGGTGAGCGATATGAGACTATCCATCAGCCAGGCGGCCCAGCGGTCCGGCGTCAGTGTACGGACACTGCGTTACTACGATGAGATCGGCCTGCTGAAACCGTCGGAAGTCACCCCGGCGGGTTACCGTTATTACGACGGTCCTGCTTTGGAAACTCTGCAGCAGATCGTATTTTACCGTGAGCTGGGCCTGCCCCTGGAACAGATTAGCACCATTTTGCGCGCACCTGACCACAACCGGACCGAAGCTCTGCGCAGGCACCGCCAGCTTTTGCTGATGAAGCGCCGGAGGCTGGATGACATGCTTCGGCTTCTGGATGAAACGATTGGAGGAACCGCCATGTACAACGAAATGCCTCGCCCCACCCAAAATGAGGTAGATGACCTCAAGGCCCAGTATGCCAGAGAGGCAGCGGACCGCTGGGGCAATACCGAAGCTTTCCTGGAGAGTCGGGAAAAGCACGCCGGTTACACCCCAGAGCAGGAGAAGCAGATCCACAGGGAGATGGAGGACATCTTCCGCAGCTTTGGCCGCTGCACGGATCCTGCCGCCCCGGAGGCCCAGGAACTAGTCCGCCGCTGGCAGGCACACATCACCCGGTACCACTACCACTGTTCCAATGCCATCCTGCGCTGTCTGGGTGACATGTACCTCAGTGACCCCAGGATGACGGAGAACCTAGACCGGTACGGTCCAGACACCGCCCAGCTCATTCACGATGCCATTCTGATCTTTTGTGGTCCCTGACCACATTTCTCCCCAGCCCGCATTTGTGGAAGATAGCATACAGCCCCGAGCCTAAAAAGCCCGGGGCTGTATGATTTAAAAATCCTCAGGACACAGTCTCGCCAGCCCAGTAGAGAAAGCTCATATACCACCCAAAGGCTGGGAAGGAACAGATCCCAGTTAAACAATGAGCCGCTTATTCAGGCCAATGGTGGCCATAAAACAAGGCTCTTTCATCAGCCCTCTGCCGCTGCAATCCCCGATTTACAGCAGCTTATAGCTGCTGCTGAGGAACATCATGTACAGGATGTAGCCCACCAACTCGGCAATCATGACCACGATCACCCCAACAACGGCTAAGATGTTCAACAAGGGAATCCACATCAGCAGGGATAATACCACCGACACGATGGCGCACACTAGATTGATGGTCCATACCGTCTGTCCCCGTTGAGCCAGAGCGCTCTCCCCCTGCGACAGAAGCAGGTTTCCAGTTGTGCTGCACACAAAATAGATGATGGCCAGGGAAATAATGGTGGAAATAATGCTCAACAAGCTGCCCAACAGCCCGTCGCTTGGGACAAAAAGGCCGACGATGCTGAGGACAATGTTGACGATGCTGAGCATAAATGCCGTACCGTATCCCTCATCGTCCATCCTGGCCCGGTAAAGCCCCACCAAAACTAAAATTTCACCCACAAGAGCGATTATCGGCCCAATTAGTATAATCGTCAAGAGAATGCCGATGATGGCCAGGAGCTCCCCGTAAAACATCAGCTTAAGGCCCTCCGCTGCCTTTGGATATTGCTTCATAAATATTCCTCCTTAACTCTCTTTTACCGCTTGTGCGGCTGGCTATCAAAACGCTTTCTTCGCGTTATGCCCCGTCACCGTTCCATCATATGCACATTGACATGAGGATAGGTCATCTCGATCCCTGTCTGATCAAAGGCTGGCTTAATACGGTCCATTAGATCGTAATAGACTGTCCAGTAATCCTCATTTTTACACCAGACCCGCACGACATACTCGATGGCGCTGTCTCCATAACGGTTGACATGAATCAACGGCTCCGGCTCGGACAAAATCAGAGGATGTTCCCCTACCAACCTGGCCAGCACCGCTTTTACTTGTTCCGTAGCGGCGTTATAGGAAGCGGAAACCTTTAATTCCACCCGGCGGCTTTCTTCACTAGAATAGTTGAGAATATTCTGGGAGACAATCGTGCTATTGGGCAACTGAACCAGCTTATTGTCAACGCTGTTGAGCTTGGTGTAGAACATACCGATCTCCGCTACTGTGCCGGAACACCCCCCCGCCTCTACATAGTCTCCTACCTTAAACGGCTGTGATACCAGCAGCTGGAGCCCGCCTGCCACATTAGACAAGAAATTCTGTACAGCCAGGGACAGGGCAAGGCCCGCTACAGACAGCACCGCTACCAGGGAGGTCACTGGAATGTCCAGACATCCCAGCACCACAATGACTCCTAAAAACAGCAGCAACCCTTTCAGCCCACCCCGAATCAGCTTTTTCAGTGTGCCGTCCAGGTGGATGCGGCGCAGGGTGCGGTCCACAAGCTTCAACAAAATCTTGATGACCACCAGGCAGACCACAGCGGCAACCACAGCGGTAAACAGCTTTTCTACCGTAAAACCCGCCACCCCAAGCTGAAAAATTTTCGCCAGCGCGTCGGTGGACGGACCGGTACTCGACAGTGAAACCCTCATATTTCTCTCCTTGTTCGCATGCCTTGTGGACAGGGTGCACAAATTTATTGAGTTTAATTTTAGCATATTTTTGCCGTTCTGGCAAGAGCTACAGACTTCTGTCTCACGAAGTGGAAAAAGAAAATCCCCGCCGTCTGGCGGGGATTTTCCAGTTACTCAAATTACTCAGCGATGTCGATCACGACGCCGGAACCAACGGTGCGGCCGCCCTCGCGGATAGCGAAACGCAGGCCCTTCTCGATGGCGATGGGGGTGATCAGCTCCACGTTCATATCCACGTTGTCGCCAGGCATGCACATCTCAGTGCCCTCGGGCAGAGTGATAACGCCGGTCACGTCGGTGGTACGGAAGTAGAACTGGGGACGATAGTTGTTGAAGAAGGGGGTGTGACGGCCGCCCTCGTCCTTGCTCAGGACGTACACCTGGCCCACAAACTTGGTGTGGGGGTGAATGGAGCCGGGAGCGCACAGAACCTGGCCACGCTCCACCTCTTTCTTGTCGATGCCACGCAGCAGAGCGCCGATGTTGTCGCCAGCCTCAGCGTAATCCAGCAGCTTGCGGAACATCTCAATGCCGGTAACGGTAGTATCGCGCTTGTCCTCCATCAGGCCAACAATCTCGACCTTGTCGCCCATCTTCACCACGCCGCGCTCCACACGGCCGGTGGCCACGGTGCCGCGGCCGGTGATGGTGAATACGTCCTCCACGGGCATCAGGAAGGGCAGGTCGTCGTTACGGGCGGGAGTGGGAATGTAGCTGTCAACAGCGTCCATCAGCTCCTTGATGCAGGCGAAGTCAGGATCGTTGGGATCGCCGGACTCGCAGGTCAGAGCGTTCAGAGCGGAACCCTTGATGATGGGGATGTCGTCGCCGGGGAACTCGTAGTTGGACAGGGTCTCGCGGACCTCCATCTCCACCAGCTCCAGCAGCTCCTCGTCATCCACCTGATCGCACTTGTTCAGGAAAACCACGATGGCGGGCACGCCCACCTGACGGGCCAGCAGGATGTGCTCCTTGGTCTGAGCCATGGGGCCGTCGGTGGCGGCGATGACCAGGATGGCGCCGTCCATCTGAGCAGCGCCGGTGATCATGTTCTTGATATAGTCGGCGTGGCCCGGGCAGTCCACGTGAGCATAGTGACGAGCGTCAGTCTCATACTCTACGTGGGCAGTGTTGATGGTGATGCCGCGCTCACGCTCCTCGGGGGCCTTGTCGATGCTGGAATAGTCCTCGTACTGGGCCTGGCCCTTCAGAGCAAGATACTTGGTGATGGCGGCGGTCAGGGTGGTCTTGCCGTGGTCAACGTGGCCGATGGTGCCGATGTTGACGTGGGGCTTAGTACGCTCAAACTTTTGCTTAGCCATTTTGAGTTTCCTCCTTATACTTCCACATAATAATTTGTTTTGGAACAGTCCCGCATTCTGCGGTTATTTTATCGCATACCCAAGAAAAAAGCAACAACATTTTTCCGGTTCAAAAGGTCAGATTGCTCAGTCCTCATCCTTGCGGCCGCGCTGAGCAATGATCTTTTCGGCAATATTCTTGGGAATCTCCACATAGCTGTGGGGCTCCATGGA
>URQA01000121.1 GCA_900549885.1 uncultured Eubacteriales bacterium
CCGTCCGGCCCAGGCAGCCCAAACGCCGCAGCGGCCGGCGCCCAGGACCAAGCCGGACATTCCCCCGCAGGCTTCCGCCGGCTCCCCCTTCCGCCGCGTCACTCCCCTGCCTAGTGCAAAAGAGGAGAAACCTTTCGCCCAGGCCGCTGCTCCCGTTCCGGCCCAGGAGGCCCCTCCGGTCCCGGAGGCCGCGACTCAGCCTGTCCCCGCTGCCCCTGCCCCAGAGACATCGTCCCAGCAGGCGCTAAAGGCCCCCGCTCCCACCCCGGAGGTGGCCTCCCAGGAGCAGCCCTGGCTCATCCGGGGGGAATTGTTCCGCACCTATATTATGGTGGAGCAGGGGGACAAAGTCGTCCTCATCGACAAGCATGCCGCCCACGAACGGGCCAACTTTGACCGGCTGAAGGCCGCCGACTACCAGCCCATGGTTCAGGAACTGCTCTCTCCGGTGACGTTTATCCCTGCCCCAGAGGACCGAACGGCGCTGCTGGAGCAGCTCCCCCTGCTGGCTCGGTTCGGCTTCGAGGTCGAGGAGTTTGGGGGCAGCGCCCTGGCGGTGCGGGCCTGTCCGGACTACCTAGACGCGGGGGATATCGAGGACGCCCTGCTGGAGCTGGCCCAGCGTCTCCAGGTGAACGGCGCAGCGGATCCCGCCGCCGCCCGGGATGAGCTGATGCACACCATGGCCTGCAAGGCAGCCATCAAGGGCGGACAGAAAAACGGCTCCGCTGAGCTGGAAGAGGTGGTCCAGATGGTCATGAGCGGAGCGGTAAAATATTGCCCCCACGGCCGGCCTGTGGCGATCGAGTTGACCAAATACCAGCTGGAAAAGCAGTTCAAGCGGGCGTAAGACAAAATCCACAGGTCTGGATTCCCCGCCATTGGCTACTATTTTCCGGTGCCAGAGCAAAACACGAGATTTTCCAAAAAACCATTGACATTTTATGCTTTCATTGGTATACTATCAAAGCCGCTTTGAATGGGAATAAGAAGTGTGGAGCCGCTGCAAACAGTCCGGCCGGACGCTTCCTGAAGCGGGCCGCAGGCCCCTCCCCCGACAGCGAGCCCGTCATGAAGGAGTTGAAAGATAACATGTATGCAATCATCGAAACCGGAGGGAAACAGTACAAGGTGACCGAGGGCGACGTGCTCTACATCGAGAAGCTCACCGCCGAGGCCGGCGAGGCCGTCACCTTTGACAAGGTGCTGGCCGTGTTGGATGGCGACACCGCCACCTTCGGCGCTCCCACTGTGGAAGGCGCCTCCGTCACCGCCAACGTGGTGAAGAACGGTAAGGGCAAGAAGGTGCTGGTGTTCAAGTACAAGCCGAAGAAGAACTACCGCCGCCGTCAGGGCCACCGTCAGCCCTATACCAAGGTGGAAATCACCAAGGTCAACGCCTGAGGCTGACCCAATGACCACCATCACATTCCACAGCGCCCAGGGCCGTCTGGACGGCTTTGTTGTGGAGGGGCACAGCGGCTACGCCGAGGCCGGTGCAGACATTGTCTGCGCTGCCGTTTCCGCCGCCGTAGGCTTGGTCGAATGCACCGTCAACGAGGTGCTCGGCCTGGAAGCCTCGGTGAAGATTCGGGAGAAGGACGCCCGCATTGCCCTCAAGCTTCCCGGAGGACTGGGGGAGGTCAACGAGCACACCTGCCAAAACCTGTTGGCTGGGCTGATGGTCTATCTCCAGAACCTGTCGGAAGAATATCCGGAAAATCTTATCGTCCGTTTGGACGATGACGACGAGGACGATTGATCCTCCCAAAGTCTTGAGAAAGGATGAAAGGCTATGCTGAAGATCAACATTCAGTTTTTCGCCCATAAAAAGGGCGGCGGCTCCACCAAGAACGGCCGCGATTCCGAGGCCAAGCGCCTGGGCGTGAAGCGCGCCGACGGGCAGTTTGTTCTGGCCGGCAACGTGCTGGTCCGCCAGCGGGGCACCCACATTCACCCCGGCACCAACGTGGGTAAGGGCAGCGACGACACCCTGTTCGCCCTGAAGGACGGCAAGGTGAAGTTTGAGCGTATGGGCAAGGACCGCAAGAAGGTCTCCATTGTGGAGATCGCGCAGTAAAATTTGCCCAGAAAGCCGCAAACGGGGGACCGTTTGCGGCTTTTTTGGTAAAAGGAGAGTACCTATGGATTTCCAGAAGAAAATGCACGGTGGGGCTCTGTACCAGAGTATGGACGAATCCGTTTTGGCCGAGCAGCTACAATATCTGGACCTGCTGTACGACTTCAACCAGACCCGCCCCACGGAGCAAGATAAGCGGACGGCTATGCTCCGGAAGATGTTCGCTGAAGTGGGCGAGGGCTGCTATATTGAGCCTCCCTTCCACGCCAACTGGGGCGGGAAACACATCCACCTGGGCAAGTCTGTTTACTGCAATTTCAACGTGGTCTTTGTGGACGACACACACATCTATGTGGGGGATTACACCATGCTCGGTCCCAACGTGGTGCTGGCCACGGCGGGCCACCCCATCCTCCCGGCGCTGCGGGAGCAGGCCTACCAGTATAACGCCCCTGTGCGCATCGGCTGCAACTGTTGGCTGGGGGCGGGGGTGATCGTATTGCCTGGGGTAACCATCGGAGATAACACAGTGGTGGGTGCGGGCAGCGTAGTGCCCCGTGCCCTGCCCGCCAACGCAGTGGCCGCAGGCAATCCCTGCCGGGTGATGCGGGAAATTTGCGACCGGGATCGGGAATACTACTTCAAGAACAAAAAAATCAACTGGGCCGAGCTCAAGGGCTAAGGAGGTCAAGTATGGCCAACCAATTTATTGACACCGCCCGCATCACGGTCAGGGCGGGCAGCGGCGGCAACGGCGCCGTCGCCTTCCACCGGGAGAAGTATGTGGCCGCCGGCGGCCCCGACGGCGGCGACGGCGGCCGGGGGGGCAATATCGTCCTGCGGGTGGACTCCCATATGTCCACCCTGATGGACTTCCGCTACAAGCGCAAATACGTGGCGGAAAACGGCCAGGACGGCAGCGGCAAACGCTGCTCTGGCAAGGATGGACAGCCTCTGGTCATCCGGGTGCCCCGTGGCACTGTGGTCCGGGATGCCGAGACGCGGGAGATCATCTGCGATATGTCCGGAGATGAGGATTTCATTCTGGCCAAGGGGGGCAATGGCGGCTGGGGCAACAAGCACTTCGCCACCCCCACCCGGCAGGTGCCCCGCTTTGCCAAGGCTGGTCTGCCCGGCCAGAGCCGGGAGGTCATTTTGGAGCTGAAACTGCTGGCCGACGTGGGGCTGGTGGGTTTCCCCAATGTGGGCAAGTCCACCCTCCTGAGTGTAGTCACCCGGGCCCAGCCCAAGATCGCTAACTACCACTTCACCACCCTGTCTCCCAACCTTGGCGTAGTACCCATGGAAGAGGGCCAGTCCTTCGTCCTGGCCGACATTCCCGGTATCATCGAAGGGGCGAGTGAGGGCGCCGGCCTGGGCCATGACTTTCTCCGGCACATTGACCGCTGCCGCCTGCTCATCCACGTGGTAGATGTGTCGGGCAGCGAGGGACGGGACCCGGTGGCCGACTTTGACGCCATCTGCGCCGAGCTGGAGCGGTGGTCCCCGGAGCTGGCCAGCCGCCCCATGCTGGTGGCCGCCAACAAGGTGGACATTATGGAGGACCCGGAGCTGCTGGACAGGCTCCGCACCCATGTGGCGGAGCGGGGCTGCCCGCTCTATGAGATGTCCGCCGCCACCCACCAGGGCACCCAGGAGCTGATGTACGCCGCAGCGGCGGAACTAGCCAAGCTTCCCCCCATCTTGGTGTACGAGCCAACCTATGTGGAGCGGCCTCCGGAGATCGACACCTCCGCTCCCCTGGACATCGTCCGGGACGACGACGGAACCTGGCTGGTGGACGGGCCTTGGCTGCGCCAGCTCATGGCCAACGTCAACTTCAACGACTATGAAAGCCGCAACTGGTTTGACAAGCGGCTGCGGGAGGCCGGAGTATTCCAGCAGCTGGAGGATATGGGCATCAAAGACGGCGATCCCATCTGCCTATACAATCTGGAATTTGAATATCAGAGATAACATTTTCTATGTGAGCATTGCCCAAAGAAGCGGTCATCCCATTGGGATGACCGCTTCTTCCATTTGTCACCGGGCGCTGGCGTCGATGTACCGCGGCTCCAGCTTGGAGTACACCAGCTTCTGGCTGCTGTACAGGGAGAACCGTCCGCTGAGCAGATAGCTCAGAGCACAGGCCAAGGCAAAGAACACGATGCTTCCGCCCCCGAACAGCTCCACACTGAGCAGGATGCTGGCCAGGGGGCAGTTGACCACTCCACAGAACAAGGCGATGAGACCCACTGCCGCCCCGAAAGCGGGCTCCAGCCCCAGCAGAGGGGCCACAGCGCTGCCAAAAGCCGCGCCGATAAAAAAGGTGGGTACGATCTCGCCGCCCCGGAAGCCCGCTCCCAGAGTGAGGGCGGTAAACGCCATTTTCAGCAGGAAAGCCCAAGGGTCCGCCCTTCCGCCCGCAAGCACACGGTTCAAAAAGGCGCTGCCTGCGCCGTTGTAGGTCCCGCTGCCCTCCAGCACCGTCAGCAGGATGACCAGCGCCGCCCCTGCCAGCACCCGGAGGTAGGGATTGGGCAGAACCCGGCGGTACAGCCGGGCTGAGCCGTGCATCACCACACAGAATAAAATCGCCACCAGGGCGCAGGCGATGGCCAGCCCGCCCACTTGGAGCAAAGCCCGGGGGGACAGCTCAGGCATACCCAGCAGCGTCCACCCCTCCCCTCTCAATCCCATCCAGCGGGTGACCCCCAGGGACACCAGACTGGCAAACAGGCCGGGAAACAGGGCGGAATAGTGGAGGATGCCCACGCTGACCACCTCCAAGCTGAACACGGTGGCGGCCACCGGCGTACCGAACAGGGCGGTGAACAGGGCGCTCATGCCACACAGGACGATGAGGTTCATGTTCCGCTCGTCCAAGCGCAGCCACTTGCCCAGAGTGGCGGCCAGAGAACCGCCGATCTGGAGGGCCGCCCCTTCTCGTCCGGCGCTGCCCCCAGTGAGATGAGTCAGGGCGGCGCTGAAGAAGATCAGAAGCGCCAAACGCAGCCGGGGCCTCTCCCCGCTGCGGACGCTGGCAATGATCTGGTTGGTGCCGCTGTCGTTGGCCATGTCCAGCGCCTGATAGCTCCACACGATGAGCAGCCCCGCCACTGGCAGGCAGAAAATCAGCCAGGGGTTGGCCTGCCTAGTCTGGGTCACCCAAGACAGGACGCGGGAAAAAGCGCCCCCCGCCAGGCCGCACGCCAGCCCGGTCAGTCCCCCGATCACCACCCACCGCAGCAGGGTGAGCACTGCCAGTTCTCCGTCATGAAACAGCTCACGCCAATCTTTTTCCATCATATTCTCTCCCCTGCCGGCCTTAGGACCCGGCGGCTTCCATTATATGGCCGTCCCCTTTCCCTGTCAAGGCGCGCTCTTTACAGCGGTCCGCCTTTCTGCTATGATGGTCTCAGAAGCCGGCTCCAGGTGCTGTTCTCAGCACTTGGCGCATATAAAGAAACAGAAAAAGGAGGATCCTGAGTATGCAGTATGAACTCAAGGGAGGCAATTTCCCTGTCGTCGTATGTCAGCTGGCATCGGGAGAGCAGATGATTACGGAAAAGGGTTCCATGGTGTGGATGAGTCCTAACATGGAAATGAAAACCGCCGGAGGCGGCTTGGGCAAAATGTTCTCCAGGGCCTTTTCTGGAGATAGTATGTTCCAGAACATCTACACCGCCCAGGGCGGGCCGGGAATGATCGCCTTCGGCTCCAGCTTCCCTGGAAAAATCCTGCCCCTGACCATCGCCCCGGGCCAGGAGATGGTCCTGCAGAAGAATGCTTTCCTGGCCTCTGAATCCAGCGTAGAGCTGTCCATCCACTTCAATAAGAAACTGGGCTCAGGCTTCTTCGGCGGCGAGGGTTTTATTATGCAGCACCTATCTGGATCCGGCACCGCTTTTGTGGAGGTGGACGGGGAACTGGTGGAGTACACCCTGGCCCCCGGCCAGCAGATGGTGGTGGACACAGGCAACGTCCTGGGCTTTGATCTGGGGGTGTCCATTGATATTCAGTCTGTTCCCGGGCTGAAAAATAAGCTGCTGGGTGGGGAGGGGCTGTTCAATACCGTGCTCACCGGGCCGGGCCGCATCTGGCTTCAGACTATGCCCCTGCCCAATGTAGCCGCCGCGCTCATTCCTTTCATCCCCACCGGAAACGGGTGATTCCACAAAGCTTTTCCCCTTGCAGAAACCACATCCCTACACCAACAGAAGGTCCCCGCCGGAGGCTTCCGGCGGGGACCTTTTTATGCTTCGCCCAGCTTCTCGTCCAGCTCCTGGGCCACACCGGCCAGAGGGTTGGGCTCGTAGGATTCGATGCGGCCCTCGTCCATGGCCCGGGCCACCTCCGGGTCGATGGGCAGCTTGGCCAGCACCGGGATATCCAGCGGCCCGGCCAGGGCCTCGATGTTGCTCTGGCCGAAAATGGCGTGCTCCTTGCCGCAGTCGGGGCAGCGGTAGTAGCTGTAGTTCTCCACAAAGCCCAGCACGGGGATGTCCATCATCTGGGCCATCTTCACCGCCTTGGTGACGATCATGGATACCAGGTCCTGGGGGGAGGTGACCACGATCACCCCGTCCACCGGCAGGGACTGGAACACCGTCAGGGGCACATCCCCGGTCCCGGGAGGCATGTCCACGAACAGGTAATCCAGGTCGCCCCAGATGACATCGGTCCAGAACTGGGTGACGGTGCCGGCGATGATGGGTCCCCGCCACACCACCGGGTCGGTCTCGTGCTCGGTAAGCAGGTTCAGGCTCATGATGCCGATGCCCCCCTGGGTCTGGGTGGCGAACAGGCCCAGCTCATTGCCCTCCGCCAGCTTGTGGATGCCGAAGGCCTTGGGCACAGAGGGTCCGGTGATATCCGCATCCAGCACACCCACCTTCTTGCCCCGCTTGGCCATGGCTGCGGCCAGGGTACAGGTGACGGTGGACTTGCCCACGCCGCCTTTGCCGCTGACCACCGCGATCACCTTTTTGATGTGGGACAGCTCATGGGGCTGCTTTCTCAGGTCCATGGGGGCCTGGCGCTCCCCGCAGCTCTCGCCGCAGGAGGAGCAGTCATGGGTACAATCGCTCATGGGAAACATCTCCTTTTTCCAGTTGGGGCATAGCCCCGTAAAATAATTTATTTTATTTTTAGAAATACCTTGACAGGCGAAGTATATCGTGGTATTCTGGCACCACAAGATACTTCGCCACGCAAAGTATATCAAAGCAGCAGGCTCGGGAGGGCCATCCCTCCCGGAAAGGAGGCCGTTATGACCAATACCGCCATCTTCCAGGTCACTCAGACAGAGCGCCGGATCGCCTTCACCCTCTCCCTGCCCCGGCTCGGGCGGCGGAGAACAACGCAGGCGGCTGCGCCGGACTGGCCCGGCAGGCCCTT
>URQA01000122.1 GCA_900549885.1 uncultured Eubacteriales bacterium
GGCCGGGATTGCCCAGCCCCACCACCAGCCACTCTGCGGGGCCGGGACGCTTCCAAGAAAACATACGCGCAATACCTCAAAAAACAGAATCGAAACAGGGAACCTCTGCCCAAAACAATTCCGCCGCCCACAGGCGGCGGAATCCGTTGGGAGAACCGACCCGCTGGACGCCCCAGTTCGGGACGTCCGACGGGGCCGGCTGTGTCAGACGAACAGACGGGAGACCGAGTCCTCATGATAGATAAAGCTGATGGCGTCGGCCAGCATGGGTGCCGCAGAGAGATACTTGATCTTATCACTTTTTACGCCGGGCTTGCCGGGAATGGTGTCGAGGAAGATGACCTCGTCCAGGACGCTGTCCTCAATGCGCTGGATGGCGGGACCGGAGAGAACGCCGTGGGAAGCGCAGGCGGTGACGGACTTGGCGCCGCCCACCTCGACCAGGGCCTTGGCCGCGCCGCAGAGGGAGCCGGCGGTGTCCACCATGTCGTCAAAGAGGATGACCTTCTTGCCCCGGACGTCGCCGATGATGTTCATGACCTCGGAGGAGTTGGCCTTCTGGCGGCGCTTGTCCACGATGGCCAGGGGCATATTCAGCTTCTGGGCAAAGGCCCGGGCCCGGGCCACGCTGCCCACGTCGGGGGAGACCACCATGGTCTCGTCGTGGCAGTCGGCGAACTTGGCCCGGAAGTGGTCCACAAACACCGGGGAGCCCAGCAGGTTGTCCACCGGGATGTCAAAGAAGCCCTGAATCTGATTGGCGTGCAGGTCCATGGTCAGCACCCGGTCCGCGCCGGCACGGGTGATCAGATTGGCCACCAGCTTGGCGGAGATGGGGTCGCGGGGCTTGGTTTTGCGGTCCTGACGGGCGTAGCCGAAGTAGGGGATGACGGCGGTGATGCGCCCGGCGGAGGCCCGGCGGAGGGCGTCGATCATGATGAGCAGTTCCATGAGGTTGTCGTTCACCGGAGAGCTGGTGGACTGAATGACGAATACATCGGAGCCGCGGACGGTCTCATAGATGGAGACGTAGTTTTCCCCATCGGAAAACGCGCCCACCTCGGAGTCCCCCAGCTGGGTGCCCATCTCCCGGCAGATGGCTTCCGCCAGGGCCTTGTTGGAGTTGCCGCTGAAAACTTTGATATCCTTCCCGTGTGCGATCATGTGTGTACTTCCTCTCTTTTTTATCTGTCAGAAGGCAGATCCCGCCTGTCCTTCCAATGATCCTTATTGACCTGTCTGGCCCGGGCGATAGCCAGCTGGCCCGCGGGCACGTCCTGGGTGATGGTGGAGCCCGCGGCGGTGTACGCCCAGTCCCCCAGGCGCACCGGAGACACCAGGTTGGTGTTGCAGCCCACGAAGCAGTGGTTGCCGATGGTGGTGCGGTATTTCTTTTTGCCGTCGTAGTTGACCACCACTGTGCCGCAGCCGAAGTTGCATTGGGAACCCACGTCGCTGTCGCCAATGTAGGTCAGGTGGCTGATCTTGGTGCCGTCGCCGATGGTGGAGTTCTTCAGCTCTACAAAATCCCCCACCTTCACGTCCTTTCCCACATGGCAGTTGGGGCGGATATAGGCAAAGGGCCCCACATGGGCGCCGGCGTCGATGGTGGACTCATTGCACTGGGAGGAGTTGATCACCGCGCCATCCCCCACGGTGCAGTCGGTGAGCATGGTGTTGGGGCCGATCTCACAGTGTTCTCCAATCACTGTGTTTCCCCGCAGGATGGTGCCGGGTAGCAGCAGCGTGCCCGCCCCCACAGTGACACCCGCCTCCACATACACAGCGGAGGGGTCCATCATCAGTACGCCGGCGGCCAGCAGGGCCGCGCGCTTTTGCTCCAGAGCGTCTTGCTCCATGGCAGGCACCTCGCATTTCTCAAAATAGGTCCAGCAAAACCAGCGGTTTTGCGGAAGTTCACACCCATTATAACAGACTGGCTGAAATTTTGAAGGGCTATTTTGACATTTGGCCGGATTTTTTTCATCCAGACAAAAGCCGGGGGACATTTCCCGGGAAAGCAGGCGAAAAAGACAACGGACCGTCCGCAAAAGGCGGACGGTCCGTAAGAAAACGTCATTTTGCTGCGGTTAGGCCGGGGCGGCCGCGGGCAGCAGCCGCTGGATAAACCGGGTACGGTAGAGATGGGCTACCTCGATGGTGGCACAGATTTTGTCCGCCAGGTTCACCACCGCCGCCTCCCGGCACCGGGGCAGGTGGGCGGACAGGGGAAACATATGGGTGAGGATAGCGTTGGCCTCACGCTCGGTCAAATCGGGGCACAGCGCTTTGGCATTGCGCAGGGCGGCCACCGGATGGTCAAAGCACTGGTTGCCCGGGTGGGCGGACCGGTCGGCGGGATCGTAGAGGTACAGGTCGTGGAGCAGGCCCGCCCGGGCGGCGGCCCGCTCGTCCCAGCCAAAGCGCCGGGCCAGGCGGAAGGCAGTATAGGACACGAACAGGGAGTGCTCATAGCAGGTGATGGAAAAATGGTGACGCCACTGCTTCATAGACTGGACCTGAGGGCTTTCCAGCAGGGGAGCGACACAGTCCAGGAACGCGGCTTGCTGGGAACGATGCATGGGGACAACACCTCGCTGAACAGAATTGTTACCCGTATTATAACAGAGTTTTTTCGTCCCGTCAGCATCTTTCGGAAATCTTAAAGGGAAAATCGTTCGCCAAATTCTCCCTTGACAGGAAAGGGGATGTTGATATAGAATAAGTGTATTAATACAGATAGTACGGGCGGCCAAAGCCGCCAGGGAGGCGGAAGCATGATCCAACTCAATTACCGGGACAGCCGCCCCATCTATGAGCAGGTGCGGGACGGACTGCGCAGGCTGGTGGTGTCGGGGGCCATTTCGCCGGGGGATAAGCTGCCCTCGGTGCGGCAGCTGGCCGCGTCGCTGGCCATCAATCCTAACACCATCCAGCGGGCTTATGAGGCGCTGGAGCAGGAGGGCTATGTCTACTCTGTGCCGGGCAAGGGCAGCTTTGCCGCCCACCGCACGGAGATGGACGGTCGGCGCAGGGAGGAGCTGCTGCGCCAGCTGGACGCCATCGCCGAGGAGCTGCGCTTCTTCGGTGTGACGGCGGAGGACATCGCCCGACGGTTCAGCCAGGTCGGGGAAGCTCCGGCGGAGAAAGGGGAGAGGGAAAGCCATGATTGAAGTGAAGCATGTGGTCAAGAGCTTTGACGGGTTTCACGCCCTGGACGGGCTGACTATGACCGTGCCTCAGGGGGCCATCTACGGACTGGTGGGGCCAAACGGGGCGGGCAAGTCCACCATTCTGCGCCATCTGGCCGGGGTATACCGGCCGGACGCGGGGGAGATCTTGTTCGACGGGACGCCGGTGTACGAAAATCCGGCGGTGAAATCCCGCATGGCCGTCATCCCTGATGAGTTGTACGACTTCGGCTCCGCCTCCACCCGGGATATGATGAAATTTTACCGGGGAATCTATCCCCAATTCGATGCCGAGCGCTATGAGAAGCTGCGGGAGGCATTCCCCGCCGTGGACGAAAAGCGGCCCATCCGTCGCTTGTCCAAAGGCATGCAGAAGCAGTCCGCCTTCTGGCTGGCCCTGAGCTGCCGGCCCGACTACCTGCTGCTGGACGAGGGGGGAGCCGGTGGACGGCCTGGACCCGGTGATGCGCCGGCAGGTGTGGTCCCTGCTCATGGGAGATGTGGCCGAGTACGGCACCACGGTGGTGGTGTCCTCCCACAACCTGCGGGAGCTGGAGGACGTGTGCGACCATGTGGGCCTGCTCAGCCACGGCAAAGTGGCCCTGGAGCGGTCCCTCAGCGACCTGCAGGGAGGCACGGTGAAGCTCCAAATCGCCTTCCGGGGGGAGACGCCTCCGGACCTGCCGGACGACATCCAGGTGCTCCACCGCTCCAACGTGGGCCGGGTGTATACCTACATCCTCCGGGGCACCGCCCAGCAGGCGCTGGAGCGGTTTGGAACCTATGACCCGCTGTTTGCCGAGGCCCTACCCCTGACGCTGGAGGAGATCTTTATTTATGAAATGGGAGGTGAGGACTATGCGGTCCGGGACATCGTTCTTTAACGTAACAGTGTGGAAAAAGACGGTCCTCCGCTTCTGGCCCATCTGGGCGGTAGGCCTGGTGTTCTGGGTGCTGGCCCTGCCCGCCCAGGGGATGATGGCCCTGCAAAGGCAGCTGGAAAACGGCGGGGATTGGCTCCTGTCGTTTTCCGCGTCGGTGGACGGCCTGGGTGGGGATACGGCCCTGTCCTTTGCGGTGGTCTTTGGCCTGCTGGCGGCCATGGCGGTGTGCAGCCACCTGTATTCCTCCCGGTCGGCCAACTTCATGGGCGCACTGCCCGTCCGGCGGGAGGGGCTCTTTGTCAGCCATTACACCGCGGGGCTGTCTATGCTGCTGCTGCCTAATATAGTGGTATTCTTGCTCACCCTGCTGGTAGAGGCGCTGGGGGGCGCGGTGATGTGGCCGCCCCTGATGTTCTGGCTGACGGCTCTGTCGGGGATGGAGTTCTTCTTCTACTCCTTTGCCGTGTGCATCGGTATGTTTACCGGCCACCTGCTGGCTCTGCCCATCTTCTACGCCGTGTTCAACGCGTTGGCCGCAGCGCTGCGCTGGCTGTTGGACTATGCGCTGCTGAGCTTCTACTACGGGTACAGCTCCAACTATGAGGCGGGGGAGGCGATGGCCTGGCTGACCCCGGTGCTCCAGCTGGCGCGGAGCGTGGAGCCCGACGACTTCTGGAGCAGTTTGGGGACGGTGGGCATCTATGCCCTGACAGGACTGGTGCTGACGGTAGGCGCCCTGCTTCTCTACCGCCGGAGGAACCTGGAGACAGCCGGGGATGTGGTGGCCGTCCGGGTGATGCGCCCGGTGTTCCAGTACGGCGTGGCCATTTGCGCCGGGCTGTTCTTCGGCACGGCCACGGCGGGCATGCTGGGGATGGGTACCGCGGGCATGATGGCGGCTATGGTGGTCTGGGCCGTGGCGGGCTATTTCGTGGCCCGGATGCTGCTGGATAAGACCTTCCGGGTGTTCCGCCGCTGGAAAGGAGCCGTGGCGGTGGTGGCGGTGTTTATCGCCCTGTTCCTGGTGGTGGGCTTCGACCTCACCGGGTACGAGACCCGGGTGCCCGACCCGGCCCAGGTGGCGTCGGTGGAGATCGGCAGGCTTAGAAGCGAACCCAACGATGATGGGTCGTTCTGGTACGGCGTGGTGACAGAGGACCAGGAGGAGATCGCCTTGGTCACCCAGCTCCACCAGGCGGTGGTGGATCACCGGGAGGTAGGGAGCGATTCCCAGCACTACGCATCCCCTCTGAATCTCACCTACCACATGAAGGACGGCACGACCTTGGTACGCTCTTATGTTATTTATGCGGAGGCCCAGGAGTCGGAACAGCCAGGGACCACGGCCTATGCCCTGGAACGGCTGTTGGCGGACCGGGACCTGGTGTGGCAGGCCTACGGTCTGGATGATGTCCAGGCCATTTTGGAGGGTGGCGGCCAGATGATCGCCGCCCACTATTCCCTCTCCGGGGACCGGGGGCAGTGGCCGGAAACCGTGTCCTGGGGGGAAGATGGGACCAACCCCATGTCAATGGCGAAGCCGGTGGATGAACCCGCCCAGGAGGGGGCTGCCGGGAGAGAGGAAGCCCAAACGGACTGGGACTTCTACGGCGGGGATGCCCAGGCCCTGTGGGACGCGGTGGTCCAGGACTTCCAGGCGGGGGCCATCGGTGTGCGAGACCCGTGGGACGCCGACGGAGAGGAACCGGAGCGGTGTATCACCCTGTACGCCGCCAGCGAGACGTCCGCCCTGGACAGCGGGGACGAGACAAACAGTGTGTCCGTTACCATCGCGGTGCCCGACACCGCCGAGCGTACGCTGGCGGTGCTCGGGGAGTTGGGGGCGCGGCTCTGAACGCAGGAAGGCTGAGGAAATTTCCTCAGCCTTCTTTGCCGTTTATATGGAGCTTTCTCAGCCGGAACAGCAGGAACTGGGCGCACAGCCCGGTGAACAGCCCGGTAATCACCCCGGACACCAGCAGGATGGGCAGGTAGGCGAACACCCCCCAAGTCCCCGACAGAAGGGCGGCGGCGGCCAACTGGCCGATGTTGTGGGCCGCCGCCCCCAGGGCGGAGCAGGCCCACATTTGCTTTTCCGTCATCACCAGCCGGAGCAGGGCCATGGCCAGGAAGCAGCACACCCCCCCGGCCAGGCTGTAAAAAATGGTGCTCCCCCCGGCGAACAGACTGCCCAGCACCACCCGGGCCAGCAGGATCATGGCCGCCGGGCCGGAACTCAGGGTGAAAATAGCGTACACGGTGACCACGTTGGCCAGCCCCAGCTTCACGCCCGGTATCATGGGCACCAAAGGGGGCAGCTGGGCCTCCAGCACAAAAATGGTCAAGGCCACGGCAGTGAGCACCGCCATGTGGGTGAGCTTGCGCACGGTCATAGCAATCAGCCTCCTGTCACAGCGTCCAGGTCCTCTTGAGCGGAGTGTGTTGTGATTTCAATGACCAGCCGATTGGGCAGGCACACGATGGGGACGGCGGCGGAGGAAATCCACCCCTGGTGGACGCACACCTGGTCTGGGCAGTCGGCATGGGACACCCGGATGCGGCCGGGCTCCGCCTGGATGGTGTTGGCCCCGGCGGGGCCTTCCACAGAGAAGGAGAAGCCCTCGTCCAGCCGGGCCAGATCGATGGAGCGCACCAGCTCCCCGTCCAGATATATGTTGGCCACCGTCCCGCCCCGGCTCAAAAGCCATACCAGCAAACACCCGGCTAGGGACAGGGCCAGCAGGGTGGCGATCACGGCCGCCCAAAATCGGCTGCTTCTCTTCAACGGCGCACCACCTCTATCTCCCGGTCCGCCCAGTCCCCCGAGAGGGTCAGGCGGCCCTCCAGCCCTTCCGAACAGGTCACAGAGCCGTCCTCATGGAGCAGGAGGAAATCGAAATCCTCCCGAGCAAGCCAGTAGTCGGCGGCCCGCTCCGGCCCCATAACAAACAGAGCGGTGGACAGGGCATCGCACACTGTGCCCGAGGGACCTACCACTGTGACGGACAGCAGACCGGTCCGGGCGGGCTGCCCGGTGGCCGGGTCCAGAATGTGCCAATAGCGCACCCCGTCCTGCTCAAAATACCGCTCATAGCCGCCGGAAGTGACCACCGCCTCGTCCTCCACCATGGTGTTGCCCTGGGTACACTCGCCGTACTCCAGGCCGCGGGAGGTCTCGATAATGACCCCCTGACCGGGGGCCACGGCCTGTCCATTGGGGTCAAAATAATACTGTTTGCCTCCGCTTTTGAAGCGGACGCCGATGATTTCGGTCATGATTACCTCCGCATCAGGTGTATGGGCGGGGTCGGGCCCGCCCGGTCATAGGGTGCTCAGTGCCGCCCCCAGCCAGCCGGCCAGGT
>URQA01000123.1 GCA_900549885.1 uncultured Eubacteriales bacterium
CCGGCCGCCTATGGACTTCAAAGGCGGAGCGTTTCGTCTCAGTAGGCGGCTATGATGCCGCCCTGATTGGCGTAGAAGGAGCTGATGCCCCGGGTGTCTGTGATGAGAACATTGGAAAAATCGCAGGATTTTTTCGCCAGCATGGCCAGGTGCTCCGCACGGTCCCGGCACAGGCAGTGGGAGATGCACAGGGTCTTGCCCCGGTGGTTGTCATCGCTGGACATGATGGACACCAGCTTGTTGAGGGCCTGCTTGATGGACAGGGCCTGCCCGTGCTTGCAGATCTCCCCCTCTGGGGTAGAGCCCATCACCAGCTTGACCCGGAGGGCGCCGGTGACCAGGGACTGCACCCGGGTCAGCCGCCCGGCCTTTTTCAGATTGTCCAGGTTTTCCAGCACAAAAAGGGTGTTCATCTCTGTGATATACCGGTCCACCGTCTCCACCACCTCGGCAAAGGGCAGCCCGGCTCCGGCCAGTTGGGCGATCTTGGCGGCGATGAGGGTTTCCCCGGAGGAGGCGGAGCAGGAGTTGAACACATGGATATTTCGCTCCGGGTGCTCTTCCAGAAACAGCCGGGATGCCTGCCAGGCGCTGTTGTGGGAGCCGGAGAGCAGGGCGGACAGGGTGACGACATAAAGGTCTCCATCACACCGCTCGAACATAGACAGGTAGTCGGCCGGTGCGGGGCAGGCCGTGTGGGATGCCTCTTGGCACATGGCCATGGCATCCACTAGGTCCTGAGTGTCTAAGGCCATATCGTCCCGAAAGGCACTCTCGCCCACGTAGATGGTCAGAGGAACATTATGGTAAAGGCCGCTGCCCCGCATTTCCGGAGTGAGGTCACAGCAGCTATCGACAACGATTTGGAATGGCATATTAAAAATCTCCCAATATGATTTTGCAAATGACATTCTAACAGACAATTCCGAGGAAGTCAAGGGAATTGGGGCGAGCACAAAAAGTTTACAATTTTAACTGCGCTCCACTCCCAGAGAAAGCAGCGGACGGGAGACGGGAACGCAGGATGGCAGGCTCATCGGATCGAGCGGCTGTCCAGCCTTGCCTCAAAGGCCAGCCGCCGGGGATCGTGGCCGCCGCCCACCGTGACCAGCACGTTGCCCCGGTACTGGAAGCCATTGCGGCGCAGAAGGTTCTGCATGGATTTGTTTTTCTTGTGGGTGTCCACCCGGAGCCAGCGGCGGCCCAGGGCCAACGTCAGCCTCTTGGCCTGAGCGATCATGTGGTCCGACAGGCCGGAGCCATACCACTGCCGAGCCACGGCACAGCGATGGAGGGTGGCATAGGGCTCGTCGGAGCTCCACTTGCCGTCGGTGATGGCGTCATAGTTGGCCTCTTGACCCCCAGTCAAGGTGAAAAAAGCGGCGACCTGCCCGTCGTGGGTGATGACATAACACTCGCCCCGGTCCATGTCCACCTGGAGATGACGAGCCTGGGGATACCCGTCCTGCCACTGGTCCACCTTCCGCTCCCGCAACGATGCCTGGGCCTGGGAGACGATGTCCAGCATAGCGGGCAGATCGGCCTCCGCAGCCGGACGGCACAGCAGGGGGGCGGTGAGGACAGGACGGGTGCGGTCCCGCTCCAGCTCGGCCAGCAGCTTCTGGTCCTCCTTAGAGGACAGGTCCAATCTGGCGAACATGTCTGGCCGCCGCTCCCAGGTGCGTCTGAGCTGCTGCTTGCGCCGCCAGCGCTCCACCTGACTGTGGTCGCCAGTGAGCAGCTCTTTGGGGACGGCCATATCGTGCCACACCTCCGGCCGGGAGTACTGGGGATACTCCAGCAGGCCGTCCCAATGGCTTTCATTTTCATAGCAGGAGGGATCGGACAGAACCCCCGGCACCAGGCGGCACACTGCGTCGGCCACCGCCATGGCGGCAATCTCCCCCCCGGTGAGCACAAAGTCCCCCAAGGAGATCTCCTCATCCACATAGCCGTCGATGAATCGCTGGTCAATGCCTTCATAGTGGCCGCACACCAGAATCAGGTGCTCATGGTCACGGGCCAGCCGTTTGGCGTCTGCCTGGGTGAAGGTCTTGCCGCAGGGGGACAGGTAGATGGTGCGTCCCGGGCCGTAGGTGTCAGTGACATGCTTCCAGCACTGATAGAGAGGGTCGGCCTGCATCACAGCACCGCGGCCGCCGCCGTAGGGGTAGTCGTCCACCTGGCGCTGCTTGTTGAGGGTGTAGTCCCGAATCTGGTGGGTGTCGATACGCAGGATATCCCGCTCCTGAGCCCGGCCCAGAATAGACTCGGAGAGTGCGTCGCCCACTGTGTCGGGGAACAAAGTCATGATGTCGATGCGGTACACGCCGTCACATCCCTTCAATGAGGCGGACCTTCACATATCCCTCCGGGATATTAGTCTCCAGGATGAACTCGGGTACAGCGGGGATCATAATTTCACGGTCTCCTTCCACCACATATACCAGCTGACGGGAAGGGGAGAGGACCTCCCGGAGCACGCCCAGCTTCTGTCCATGTTCGTCCACCACATCCAGGCCGATAAGGTCGGCCAGGAAAAAGCTGCCTTCAGGCAGCTTGGCGTCGGAGCGGCGGATGTGTACGGTTTTGCCTTTGAGCAGCATGGCGGCGTTCACATCGTCCACCCCCTCCAGCTTGGCGATGACATTGCCCTTGTGCACTCGGGCGGAGGTCACCTTCAGCGGAGCGCCGTCGGCGTACAGGGTGTTGAACTGGCAGACGAACTCCGGGCTATCCGCCCAGGGGACGAGCTTGACCTCCCCCCGGATACCGTGGGTGTTGACGATCTGGCCAATCTCCAAAAATTCGCTTTGCATGGGACGTTCCTCCCTCTGGTAGAAGTGAAAAAGGCGGGGAGTTCCCCGCCTTTTGGCATCAGTCGACGATATCGACGGAAATTCGTTTGCCCTGACGCTGGGCCACGGAACGCATCAGCGCGCGGATCTCCTTGGCGATGCGGCCTTGCCGGCCGATGACCTTGCCCATATCCTCAGGGGCCACCCGAAGCTCCAGCACCGTTTCAGCGGGAGTTTCATACTCGGTGACGGACACCGACTCGGGATGCTCCACAAGGCTCTGAGCAATGTAGATGAGCAGTTCCTTCATGTGGGCCTCCAAATCGCGCGCTTACATGCCGGCCTTTTTCAGCAGGTCGCGCACAGTGTCGGTGGGCTGGGCGCCGGTCTTAATCCAGGCCTGAGCACGCTCCACGTCGATGTTGATGGCAGCGGGGGTCTGGCGGGGGTCATAGGTGCCCAGCTCCTCGATGAAACGACCGTCCCGGGGATAGCGGGAGTCGGCGACTACCACGCGATAGAAGGGAGCCTTCTTGGCACCCATGCGGCGAAGTCTGATTTTAACCATTATATTTCACCTCCAAAGATGTTTCGGTTGTATATGGCAGATGTTCTTAATGGAACAGCGTCCAGAACATAAACCAACAAAAGTAAGTGAGGGCAGGTAAGAAGGACGGTGCCCTGCACAGCCTGGAGAATGCCTGTCGCTCCGGTCCAAGCTTCCTCGCTGTCCGTTTCTCCACGCTTCGGATTAAAACGGCAGCCCCATTCCCTTAAAGCGGCTCATCAGCCCCTTGGACTTTTTGGGGTTGGACAGCTGGCGGGTGAATTGCTGAATCGTCTCAAACTGTTTGAGCAGACGGTTGACGTCTACCACCTGGGTACCCGAACCGGCGGCGATGCGCTTTTTCCGGCTGGAGTTAAGCAGGGAGGGATCCTCCCGCTCCTGCGGGGTCATGGACAATATGATCGCCTCGGTGCGGGCCAGCTGCGCTTCATCCACGGTTAGGTCCAGCTTTTTGCCGCCCATGCCCGGGAGCATGGAGGCGATGTCCTGCATGGAGCCCATGCTCTTGAGCTGGACCATTTGGTCGTAGAAGTCGGTAAGGGTGAACTTGTTCTTCCGCATCCGCTCCAGTTGCTCGGCGGCTTTTTTCGCGTCCAGGTTCTGCTCCGCCTTTTCGATCAGGGAGAGCACATCTCCCATGCCCAGAATGCGGCTGGCCATCCGGTCAGGATGGAATACCTCAATATTGTCCAGCTTTTCGCCTGTGCCGGCAAATTTGATGGGCTTGCCGGTGACAGCGCGGATGGACAGGGCGGCGCCGCCCCGGGCGTCGCCGTCCAGCTTGGTGAGCATGACCCCGTCAATGTCCAGCGCCTCGTCAAAGGCCTTGGCGGCGTTGACCGCGTCCTGGCCGATCATGGCGTCCACCACAAGCAGAATTTCCGTGGGGGAGACGGCGGACTTGACACGGCGCAGCTCATCCATGAGGGCCTCGTCCACATGGAGCCGGCCGGCAGTGTCCAGGAACACCATATCGTTTCCGTGCTTTTTGGCGTGTTCAACAGCGGCTTTGGCGATATCCACCGGGTCGGTCTGTCCCATCTGGAACACTGGAATATCCAGCTGGGCGCCAACCACCTCCAGCTGCTGAATAGCAGCGGGGCGGTAGATGTCGCAGGCGGCCAGCAGAGGCCGCTTCCCTTGCTTTTTCATCAGTCCGGCCAGCTTGGCCCCGTTGGTGGTCTTGCCCGCCCCCTGAAGGCCCACCAGCATCACAACAGTGGGGGGGGTGGAGGAAATGGCCAGCTTGCTGTCGCCACTGCCCATGAGGGCCGTAAGCTCCTCGTTGACAATCTTGACGATCATCTGAGCGGGGGTGAGGGATTCCATCACATCGGTGCCCACAGCCCGCTCCGAAACTGTGGCCACAAAGTTTTTGACCACTTTGAAGTTGACGTCCGCCTCCAGCAGAGCCATCTTGATTTCCTTCATGGCCTGCTTCACATCCGCCTCGGACAGACGGCCCTTGCCCCGCAGGCGCTTGAAGGTGGCGGAGAGTTTTTCGGTTAAGCTTTCAAATGCCATAGGTCACTCCTGTTTGAGTTTGGCGGTGTTTTCTTTAACGGTATTGGCGCACTCCTCCACCAGATCGTCTGACAGGCAGCCCTGGCGGACAGCGTCCAACAGACGGTCAGCGGCTGCGTCAATGGCGGTCAGCTCATCTTGCATACGGAAGAAGCGGCGGATGAGGTGGGTCTTGTCCTCGATTTCTGTCATGGCGGCCTCCGCCCGGACAATGACATCCCGCACGCCCTGGCGGGAGATGCCGTAGTTTTCCGCGATTTCGGCCAGGGACAGGTCCTCGTTATAGTAGAGGTCGTAGAACTCCTTCTGGCGGTCCGTCAGCAGATCGCCGTAAAAATCATAGAGCATGGCCATGCGGTATGCCTGATTTTTGATCATCGTTCCACCTCCACAAGATGTTGTGTAAAGTTTTGAAGCTTTACAAGGGCATACTATACCACAAGCAATGGGAAATGTCAAGGGAAAATCGACCGCAAATAACGAGAAAAACGGGGGCTGGGGAGCGGTTTGCCAGCCCGCACTTGCGAAAATCAGGATAGTCCCTGTGCCAGGCTGTCCAGAAGGGGTTGCAAAACAGCTGGGGACCGCCCAATGGGCGGTCCCCAGCCAGGTTTATTCCTATGTGCCGTTCGGTAGCAGCAGCTCCGGAGCGCTGGTTATGGTCTGTACCGGCTCCTGGAAGGCGCGGAATGCGCCATAGCTGAACAGTATCAGCAGCAGATTGACTACGACAAAGGCGGCCAGGATGCCCAATACCAGGCGCAGAATAAACCGGCCCCGGCGGTTGCGGACGGCCAGCTGCTCATTGATGCGGGCCAGCTGCTCTGCCAGCCGGTCCCGGTCAGCCTCATCCTCGGGGACATCCGCGCCCAGCAGGCGGCTCACCGTAGTGTCCAGCACCTCGGCCAACCGGATGAGCATAGCCGCGTCCGGCACGGACAGGCCTTTTTCCCATTTTGAAATGGTTTGCCGTACAACGTTCAGCCGGACAGCTAGTTCCTCCTGGGACAGCCCTCGATCTTTGCGCAGGGCCTTTAAATTCTCGTGAAACATAATATGTGACCTCCTTCTGATGGGCACAGTGTAGCATATCCCCCGCCGTTGCGGCAAGCAACGGAAATGAACATACCGGAATTTGTGTGTTTCCGGCGTAGTTTGGTCCATACGGAGAAAATATTAAGATTAGTGGCCGGGGAAAAAAGAGGGTGTCAAACGGAGAAAAATGATGTATAATATTCAAGTATTCCCAAAAAGGAGGAAAGACATGGAGATGTTTCACAGGCCTTTGGCCGACGGCGTAGAGTTGGTGTCGGTCAGGACCGATAAATTCAAGACCGGGGTATTCAGCGTCTCCCTGGCGGTTCCCATGGCGGCGGAGACGGTGACGGGCAACGCCCTGCTGGGGGACGTGCTTTACCGGGGCAGCCGCGCTCACCCGGACATCGAGGCCATCTCCCGGGCCACGGACGAGCTGTATGGCGCGTCGGTTGGCCCTGGCGTCCGCCAGCGGGGGGAGAGTCAGTGTGTATGCTTCTCCGGCAGCTTCATCGACGACCGTTACTCCCTGGACGGTACTGCGGTGCTGGAACCAGCACTGGCCCTCACCGGGGAACTGCTGCTGGATCCGGATACGGCAGACGGCGCCTTCCGGACGGACTATGTGGCCGGCGAGGGGGCCAACCTGGCCGACCAGATCCGGGCCAGGGTGAATGAAAAGCGGGGCTGGTCCATCTTCCGGCTCACGCAGGAGATGTGCGCCGGGGAGGCCTATGCCTTGGACAAGCTGGGGGACGCGGAGCAGGCGGAACATATGACCGCCGCCGCCCTGTGGGAGCGGTACCAGACCCTGCTGAGCCAGGCCAGGGTGGTGTTCTATTACGGCGGGGCGGCCCATCCGAACCGGGTGGAAGAGGCGGTGCGTGCCAGCTTTGCCCCCCTCATCAGGCCCCGGCTCGGGAAGCTGGAATGCCAGGTCAAGGCCCGGCCGGACGGCCCGGTTCGGCAGGTGGAGGACCGGATGGACGTGACCCAGGGCAAGCTGGCCATGGGCTTTCGCACCGGGGGGATCACCCTGGGCCACCCAGACTACCCGGCCTTATTGGTGATGAACGCCCTGTATGGGGGGACTTCCACCTCCAAGCTGTTTCTGAACGTGCGGGAAAAGCTGTCCCTGTGCTACTTCGCCTCGTCCATGCTGGACAAGCTCAAAGGGCTGCTGGTGGTGTCCTCTGGGGTGGAGTTTGACAAGTTCGGCGTGGCCCAAGAGGAGATTTTGGCCCAATTGGAGGCGGTGCGCGGGGGACAGTTCTCTGATCGGGAGCTGGAGGCAGCCCGCAGGGCGGTGAGCAGTTCCCTGCGCTCGGCCCTGGACAGCCAGGGCCGGCTGGAGGACCACTGGACCACCCAGGCCCTGTCCGGCCGGGCGCTGGAGGGGCCGGACGCGCTGATGGACCCCGTGGAGCGGGGGACGGCGG
>URQA01000124.1 GCA_900549885.1 uncultured Eubacteriales bacterium
GGGATCTCCCCGGCAAAGCGGGATGGCCGGTTGGAGCTGGTGCGGCCGAAGAGCATCCGCTGCCCGGCACAGGTCAGATACAGCCGCTGCTTGGCCCGGGTGAGGGCCACATAGCAAAGCCTTCGCTCCTCCTCCATCTCCTCCGGGTCGCCGATGGTTCGCATTCCAGGGAAGATTCCCTCCTCCATGCCCACCACGAACACCACCGGAAATTCAAGCCCCTTGGCTGCGTGCATGGTCATCATCACCACTGCGTCCTCGTCCGGGTTATGGCTATCCAGGTCGGTATACAGGGCGATCTCATCCAAAAAGCCCGCCAGAGATGGCTCTCCCTCGGCGTTGTCCAGATACCCCTGGATGGAGGTCAGCAGCTCCCGCACGTTCTCCAGCCGGGTGCGGCTCTCCACATCGTTTTTGGCGCTCAGCATAGCGGAGTACCCGGTCCGGGCCGTCACCTCCTCGTAAAAGGCGGGCAGCTCCATCGTCCGGGACAGGGCGGTCAGCTCGTCTATCATTGCCGCGAATTGGTTCAGCTTTCCCGCGGCTTTCTGCAGCTCCGGATAGTCGGCCCCATGAGACACCACCTGCCACAAGGACACCCCCTGTTCCGCGGCAATGGCCCTGGCCCGCTCCACTGTGGTGTTTCCAATCCCCCGGGGCGGGTTATTGATGATGCGGCTCAGGCGCAGATCATCCTGGTGGTTTGCGATGACACACAGATAGGCCAGCATATCCTTGACCTCCGCCCGGTCAAAGAACCGGGTGCCCCCGATGACCCGATAGGGGATTCCGTTGCGCTTGAAGGCCACCTCCAGCTGGTTGGACTGGGCGTTCATCCGGTAGAGGACCGCATGATCATTCCATCGCTGGCCGCTGCGGTAATCGTCCAGGATGACGTCGGCCACATACCGGGCCTCGTCGTTCTCGTTCATGGCGGTGTACAGGCGCACCTTGTCCCCGTCATTTCCGGCGGTCCAGAGCTCCTTGCCCTTGCGCCCCTGGTTGTGGCGAATCACGGCGTTGGCCGCAGACAGAATATTTTTGGTGGAGCGGTAGTTCTGCTCCAGCCGGATGGTGCGGCAGCCCTTATACTGGTCCTCAAAGGATAGGATATTTTCGATGGTGGCTCCCCGGAAACGGTAGATGGACTGGTCGTCGTCTCCCACCACGCAGATGTTCTCCCGGCCTCCGGCCAGCAGGGATGAGAGCAGATATTGCAGGTTATTGGTATCCTGGTACTCGTCGATGAGAACATAGCGGAACTTCTTCTGGTAATAGGTCCGTGTCTCCTCGTCCTGCTGGAGCAGCCGGACCGTGTGGAGGATAATGTCGTCAAAATCCAGCGCCCCAGCCTCCCACAGCTTCTTTTCGTATCGTATGTACAGACGGGCGATCTTTTCCAGGCGGAAGTCCCCGCTCTGGGCACAGTCCTTTTGAAAGTCTGTGGCCATCTGGAGCTTGTCCTTGGCCCGGGAGATGGTGGACAGCACCGACCGGGGCGGGAACTGTTTGTCGTCAAAGCCCAGCTCCTTGATGCAGTCCTTCATCACCCGGAGAGAATCGTCAGTGTCATAGATGGTGAAGGATGAGGGGAACCCCAGCTTATCAATGTCCCGCCGGAGGATGCGCACACAGGCGGAGTGGAAGGTGGAGGCCCAGATGTCCCGGGCCCGTGGGCCCAGCATCCGCTCCAGCCTCTCCTTCAGCTCCCCGGCGGCCTTATTGGTGAAGGTGATGGCGATAATGGTCCAGGGGGGGGCCGGTTCCAGGGCGCACAGCCGGTCTGCCCGGGGCTTGTCCGCTGGGTTTGGATGTGCGGCGTAGTCCCGCAAAAACGTCAAGTCGTCCTCTGTCACCCATTCGGGCACCTCAGAGCTGTCGGATCCCCGGCCATACTGCATGAGATTGGCTACCCGGTGGATGAGCACCGTAGTCTTGCCCGAGCCAGCCCCGGCCAGCAGCAGCAGGGGGCCTTCGGTACACAGCACCGCCTTGCGCTGTTCCGGATTGAGGTTTTGATAATTGAGGGCAATGGCCTCCCGCCGGGCGCGGCAGAAGGCCAGTTCTTGTTCATGGGTCAGCATGGGATCAGTCCTTTTTGTCGAATAGCGACATTATACCAGAAACCCGTCGGAGAAGCAAATCTCTTTCCGGCCCGTGGAAAGAACGCGTCTGCCATGTGCCTTTTCACAGGCCGGAGCGGACCGGCACTGGAGCTATGGATATCGAACGCGCCCTTGCGCAGAAGACTGCTATGCGTTTCCGGTCCAGAGCGGTCGGGCAACCTTCTCCATCCGGCGCAGCCCCTCCTCCATGGCCAGGCACACCGGGACCGGCTGATCTATACTCAACCGCCCTGGTTCTACCTGGCAGTCTACGGCCAGCACCCGTACTCCGGCCGCCGCCGCTTCCCTCAGGGCGGCTCCGAACCCCGGGTGGGTGCGCTCGTTGGGGCAGAACAGGCGGCATCCCTTCATTTGGATGACGATGCACACCGCGCACTCGTACCCTTCCTGTTGGGCGGCGGCTAACTCCCGCAGGTGCTTCATCCCCCGCAGGGTCGGCGCGTCGGGAAACATGGCAAGGCCGTCCTCCTCCAGCGTGCAGCCCTTGACCTCCACGAACCCCTTTCTCCGCCCCGCCTCCCAGTAAAAGTCAAACCTGGAACTGCCCCAAGCTGTTTCCGGCCGCAGTAGAGTCAAACCTTCCACAAAGCCCCCGGCCCGGGCCCATTCGCCAAACACCCGGTTGGGAGCCTGGGCGTCCATATTGATGAGCAAGCCGTCCTTGTCCACGGCCACCAAATCGTATTGCGTCTTACGGGCGGGGTTACCGCTTTTCTCCAGCCAAACGGTGCGTCCGGGGATAAGCAGCTCCCGGCACCGGCCGGTGTTTTTCACATGTACCGTCTCTTCCTGGCCACTCAGCTCTACCTGGGCGATGAAACGGTTGGGCCGGGAGAGGAACACCGCCGGAGTAATATGATCATACCGCATGGCCGTTCCCTCTTTTTTTCTCATTCTCTCCCAGCAGAAGCTCCATCTCCGGAAACGCATCGTAGCACACCCGGCTGTACCTCCGGATCTGGGCCAGCTTCCCCTTCCACCGTGGGTAGCCAGGCACATAGTCCTCCCCGAACACCAGCCGGGAGAGGTTGCGCACCAACAGGTAGGAGGCGTAGGCATGTGAATTCTCCGGGTCGCTCCTATCCGCCTCGTTTAAAAACATCCGGAACCGAGAAATGTTGGGCGCGTAAATCAGCTCTACCAGCTTGGCCCGGTACTCCAGCTGAACTGCTGTCAGACCTTCATACCGCTCCATATCGTAGACGTGCTGGGCCTCGTGCTTGAGGAAAAAGACCTGAAAGGCAGGCTTGTCCAGCTTCTTGTCATAGCACTTGCGCACACAGAACAGCTGGCCGCCGCTGGCCCAGCCCCCTGCGCCGATCCTACCCAAGGAAATGAAGTCCAGCCAGCTTCTGGACACAAAGCCGTCCATCATCTGGACAGTGAAATCCTGCATCCCTGCCGGAAGCTCCACTTGGTAGCACTCGGCCTTCGTCTCATTCCAGACGTAAGGGCCAAAATAGCCTTGGGTCTCTCCCCCCAGGTAGTGATAGCCCTCCTGTTTTGTCCGGGCGGCGACCCGTTTCTCTGCCGCTTCCATGCCCTGTTCTGTCCGGGCTTTCCAGTCCGCCGTCTCAGCCGGCTGGGCCAGTCCGTTTTCCTCCAGCAGCTGGCACAACTCTTCCAGCAAGATGCACACACCCTCTTGGCGGGTCGTCCCCTGCCAGAACAACCGCTGGTAATACCGGGCAAAACACGACAGAACCCGGTTCAGCCATGGCGACCCGGTTCGGAGTCGGGGAGGTTGGGTCATCCGCCGCTCCAGGCGTTGGGCCAGACTAGCCTTTTCTGGGAACTGGCGGAGATATGCCACCGCTCTCCTCACCTTTCCCCCGCACAGCAGGCCGAAATAGATATCCCTGTCAAATTTCATGGGCCAAACCTCCTGATTCGGCTGCCATCACAGCTAATCATCGGCTTCTATCATATCACAGCGGGCGAGAAAGCTCAACCGCCAACCACGTCTGCGGCAGCGGCTTGATATTCCGTCTCCACCACATAATGCCACTGTCCTCGGTCATTGGCCTTGGACAGCTCCATTCCCCGCCGCTGAAGCTCTGTATCCTTCAGCGCAATGCCCAATTTCCCCTCCACATAAACGTTGATCTCTGTTCTGGTAAGTCGAGCGGCACACACCGAAGGCCCGCCCAACTGAGCGCCCACACCGCTATCAGTCCGACGGCGGAGCTTTTGTCCTCACTTTGCCTCCTTCTTTGTCTAAAACACTATTTCCCCAGGAAAAGAGAACAATGGTCACAAACGCCCTGCTTGCGCCGCCGCCTCTTTGCTGGTATGATAAATACAAATTTCACCCACAAGGAGGCACCGCTCATGCCCCATATCCCCTCAGGTAACACCATCCTGCTGGATTTAATTCGCTTTGACGACGCCCTGGCCGCCGCCCAGCGGCCCAGTCCGGATTATGACTATCAAAAGTGGCTATATGTCCCCAACGTCTACTCGGAATACCGTTACATTCTGGGCACACGGGGAAAAAAGCCCCTGATCTGCGTAGGCATCAATCCCTCCACCGCCGCCCCAGACCACTTGGACAACACCCTCAAGTCCGTGGAGCGGGTGGCCCTCCACAATGGCTACGACAGCTTCATTATGTTCAACGTCTACGCCCAGCGGGCCACCGATCCGGATGACATGGAACAGGTCTATAACCAAGATCTGCACCGGGAAAATCTGAATGCCTTCGCTTACGCCCTCTCCCTGGACCAGACCGGATCCCCTGCGGTCTGGTGCGCTTGGGGCGCCGTTATCGAAAAGCGGGACTACCTCCCCACCTGCGTCCACGATATGATCGACATTGGCACCGCCTATCACGCTAAATGGTACTGCGCTGGGAACCGTACCAAGAAGGGACATCCTCATCATCCCCTCTATCTGCGCAAAGACAGCCTGTTGGAGGAATTTGATATATTAAACTATCTGGAGCGATTCTGAACCACAGCGGGCGGCCCGGACTGCTCTTCCGGGCCGCGCCATCCACCCCGGCAAGAGGCCGCCTGACGAATCTCCGGCGCGGTAGAAGCAGATCCGGTGCAGCCGTGCAAACAAAAAAGCGGGCTTTCGCCCGCCCAAAAACACCAAGCCCCCAGCCGTCCTACGTCGCGACTGGGGGCTTACTGCTGATTCTGATTTTCCAATGGACGAATACCTACTCTTTCTTCTTGGTTTGCTTTGGGGTTCCGCCTGAAATTGCTTTCTCTCTGTTTCGTCAAACCACTGAACAACTCTGACTTCCGTCTTTCGCAAACATTGTGCTTCGAGGTTCAATCACGTGTTCTTCGCTTACTCAAGCGCGTTTGGAACATTCCGAGGCTTCATTTCACTTTGCGTTCCCAATAGCGAAAAGTTTTGGGATTTTGTACTTGTTAGTACATCGGACTCACCCTTTCCTTTCTGGCTACATCATACTATATCAACCCGGATTTGTCAAGAGGATTTTATCAACTTTTATGAATTTTTTTCTGTTGTCCCTTCTGTCCTTGTCATATCCCACAATTCCACGCCGCATCTTCCGTGCAGCACAGCCTCGGTCCGGCCCTCCGGCCCATTCCCGAGGGGGCGTGGGCAAAGGCCCGTTCGGAAACGCTCCGGACGGGCCTTTGTTAAGTAGTCTCAGAGCCTGACCAGCTCATACTGCCGGGAGCCCAGGCCAATTTTTTCTGCGTGGGCCAGGCAGCTACGCCACTCCGACTCCGGGCTGGAATTGGTGAAGTGGTCGTGGAGGTCCTGGAAGCCGGGCTTGGCTAAATTGTCCGCCAATTGGCTGTTGGGCATGGGCTGGGCGGCCAGGCAGGCATCCACGCAGGCTTGGTCCAAAGCCAGGGGATCGAAGGAGGCGAACATACCGATATTGGGCAGAATGGGGGCATCGTTCTCGCAGTGGCAGTCGCAGTTGGGGGACACGTCTACCACCAAGGAAATGTGAAAACTAGGCCGTCCGTCCACCACCGCCTTAGCATATTCAGCCATGCGGCAGTTGAGCACCTCATTGGCATTGTCATCATCAAAGGAGATGGCGTCAAAGTTGCAGGCGCCCAGGCACCGACCGCAGCCCACACAGTGGTCATGGTCCACATGCATCTTCTTGGCGCCCTCGTCAAAGACCAGGCCGCCGTTGGCGCACTCCCGCTGGCAGCGGCGGCAGCCCCGGCACAGCTCGGGGTCGATACTGGGCTTGCCGCTGCTGTGCTGCTCGGTCTTGCCCGCCCGGGAGCCGCAGCCCATACCGATATTTTTGATGGCGCCACCAAAGCCGGTCATCTCGTGGCCCTTGAAGTGAGTGAGACTGATAAACACGTCCGCGTCCATAATGGCCCGACCGATCTTGGCCTCCTTAACGTACTCGCCCCCCACCACAGGAACGGCGATATCATCGGTGCCCTTCAGTCCGTCTCCGATGAGGATGGGACAACCCACTGTCAGCGGCGTAAACCCATTTTCCCAGGCGCATTCCAGGTGTTCCAGAGCATTTTTCCGGCTTCCGGGGTACATCGTGTTGCAGTCGGTGAGGAAAGGCTTACCCCCCAGCTCCTTGACCACGTCCGCCACCGCCCGGGCGTAATTGGGCCGGAGATAGCTGATGTTGCCCAGCTCTCCAAAGTGCAGCTTGATGGCCACGAATTTGCCATCCATGTCGATCTGGCCGACCCCTGCAGCCCGGATGAGCTTTTTCAGCTTGGCGGGCAGCCCGTCGCCAAAGGCCCGTGTGCGGAAGTCGGTAAAATAGACCTTCGCTTTTTCCATAGGGTTCTCCACTCCTGTTCCAATGAATTTCCATTACAGAATACACCCAGACCAGGGAACCCGTCAAGCTGGAGCAGGGTTCTGTCCCGGAAAAATTAGGCCAGCCGCCTTACCGCCGGAATAGTCTTTTCAAGCAGGTCCGAACAGGGCTGCCCTTCCTCCGAAATGAGACGGGGGCGCGCAGCACTGCATCCTCCATGAGTACCTCGTGGCAGTTAATGGGACTGGAATGAGAGGGCACTGATGTGTAGATCCCATCGGGCCCCATACGCCGGGCCTTGGTGTTATCCATGCGCTGCGCCTCAATGATCCGGTGGATCTTAGCCCGGGCCTGCCGGCTGCGGATCGGGCAAGCCACTTCCACCCGGCGCTCCATCTTTCG
>URQA01000125.1 GCA_900549885.1 uncultured Eubacteriales bacterium
GTGTCGGCAAGTCTGGTGACCAGCAGAAGGGTGCCCGCCGCCAGCGCCCCCAGAAAGAGCAGGGCGCCCAGATTGGTATGTGGTTTGACCAAGAGGAGGCCCTCCTTTCCGCGGTCTAAAAGTTGAAATAAATAAAGGGGTTATAGGTCCCCTTGACCAGAAAGGCTGATGAGGCCAGGAAGAGGAACAGCAGGGAGACGCCGTACACCATATCCCACAGGGAAAACACGTGGGGGGCGTATCGGCCCAGATAGACCTCCACCTTTTCCGTGAGCCACCGGCCCAGAGGGAAGGAAAAGAGAATCGAGGGTAGAATCACGGCAGCATATTGCTCCCAGTAATAACAAGCCTGGAGGTCGGCACCGCGGACCGGCGAGAACATGGCGCCCAGATAGTCCAGGGCCGCGGGGAGAGAGGGGGCCCGGAAGAGGACCCAGCCGAAGTTGACCATGAGGAAGGTCCAGGCCCAGCCTGCGGGGGCGGGGATAGGGCGGCCGGAGGCCCCCAGCTTTTCCAGGCACAGCAGCAGAAAATAGAAGAGGCCCCAGCAAAGAAACGTCCAGTTGGCCCCGTGCCATACGCCGGTGAGCAGCCACACAACGAAGAGATTCCGGTAGGTCCGCCACGGGCCCTTCCGGCTTCCGCCCAGGGGGATGTACACATAGTCCCGGAACCAGGTGGACAGGGAGATGTGCCACCGCCGCCAGAACTCCGTCACCGAACGGGAGAGATAGGGGTAGTTAAAATTATCTAAAAAATGGAAACCGAACAGCTTGCCCAGGCCGATGGCCATATCGGAGTAGCCGGAGAAGTCATAGTAGATCTGCAGGGTATAGCACAGGGCCCCCAGCCAGGCAAGGGCGGCCGAGAGGTCCCCGATCGGCGTGTCCCAGGCGGCGTCGGCCACCACGGCCAATTGGTTGGAGAGGAGCACCTTTTTCCCCAGGCCCACAATGAAGCGGCAGCAGCCGGAGGAGAAGTCCGCCCAGGTCTCCCGGCGGCCCTCGATCTCGTCGGCTACGGTGGAGTACTTGACGATGGGCCCGGCGATGAGCTGGGGAAAGAGGGAGATGTAGAGACCCAGCCAGAGGGGGTTGCGCTGGACCTGCGCCGTCCCCATGGCCACGTCAAGGACATAGCTCAGGGCCTGGAAGGTGAAGAAGGAGATGCCGATGGGCAGCTCGATGCCGAAAAGGGACAGCTTCCAGCCCAGCAGATTCAAGGTGCTGATGGTAAAGTCCAGGTACTTGAACACGAACAGCAGGGACAGGTTGACCACCGCCGCCAGCACCACCGCCGGCCGTACGCTGCGCCCTGCCGAGCGGGCGCGGCCCGCCCACAGGCCCAGCAGATAGTTGGCAAGGATGGAGCCGAGCATCAGCAGCAGCGCCTCATGGGCACCCCAGCCGTAGAAGAACAGGGAGGCCAGGAACAGGAACACATTCTGCCCCGTCCGCCAGCGCCGCAGGGGGAGGTAGTACACCAGCAGCACGGCCGGGAGAAAGGCGAACAGAAAAATCGAGCTGGAAAATACCACAGGCAACGCCTCGTTTCACCAGGATAGCCCCGAGCGGAGCGCGGGCGGGGAGCCATTTTCCCGCAGGCCCTGCGGGAATCATGAAAACCGCGGTTTTCATGGACAAGCCATTCCATTATAAAAGGAAAAAAAGGAGCTTGTCAACCGCTCGGGAAGAAAAAGAGCCGCCCCGCGCATTCAGCGGGGCGGCCGGGGAAATCCGGGGGAAATTTAGTTCTTGCGCAGGGCACGGCGGACCGCTTTTTCGATCTCGCAGATAATGACGGGGAGAATAGACAGGCCCAGTACCACAGCCCACTCCGGGGCGGTGAGGGCGCACACCTCGAACACACCCATCAGAGGAGGCACCAGCAGCACCGCCAGCTGGAGCACCATGCCGACTAAGAAGGCCTTGTTCATGGCCGGGTTAGACAGGATGCCCAGCTTGAAGATGGACTGGTCCTCGCTTCTCACGTCAAAGGCGTGGAACAGCTGGCAGAAGGTCAGGGTAGCGAAGGCCATGGTGTTGGCGGTGGCATCGGCCACCGAAGGGTCACTGAGGACATACTCGCCCAGGAAATAGGCGGCCAGGGTGAGCAGGCCCACCATGGCGCCCTGCCAGGCCAGGCGGATGGAGAAGCCCTTATTGAACAGGGACTCCTTGGCGGAGCGGGGCTTCTCCTGCATGACGGAGTGCTCCACCGGCTCCATGCCCAGGGCCAGGGCGGGCAGGGAGTCGGTGACCAGGTTCAGCCACAGTAGCTGGACAGGGACCAGGGGGTCCTGGTGGAAGTTGAACAGGGTGGCCAGAAACAGGGTAACGATCTCGCCAATGTTGCAGGACAGAAGGTAGTGAATGGCTTTTTTGATATTGGAGTAGATGCCTCGGCCCTGCTCCACCGCATGGACGATGGTGGCGAAGTTGTCGTCGGTGAGGATCATGTCCGCCGCGCCCTTAGCCACGTCGGTGCCGGTGATGCCCATGGCGCAGCCGATGTCAGCCACCTTCAGGGCGGGGGCGTCGTTGACGCCATCGCCGGTCATGGCCACCACCATGCCCTTCTTCTGCCAGGCCTTGACAATGCGCATCTTATGCTCCGGAGACACCCGGGCGTAGACAGAGAATTTGTCCACGTCCTGCTCCAGCATGTCCTGACTCATAAAATCCAGATCCTCGCCGGTAATGGCCAGGTCGCCGTCCCGGTAGATGTCCAGCTCCTTGGCGATGGCCACGGCGGTGAGTTTGTGGTCGCCAGTGATCATCACCGGGCGGATGCCCGCGCCGTAGCACTCGGCCACCGCCTGCTTGACCTCCATCCGGGGCGGATCGATCATGCCCACCAAGCCCACGAAGGTCAAGTCGGTTTCCAGGTTTTCTGTGGTCAGCTCACCTTGGGGCAGCGCGTCAATGTCCTTATAGGCGCAGCCCAGCACACGCAGGGCTTTTTCCGCCATAGCGGCGTTGGCCGCCTCCACTTGTTTCGTGTGGGCGGAGGTAAGCGCCTTGACAGAGCCGTCCAGAATGTGGGTGCAGCGGGACAGCAGCACGTCGGGAGCGCCCTTGACCATCACCCGCAGCCGGCCGTTCACGGGATGGACCGTGCTCATGAGCTTGCGGTCAGAATCGAAGGGCAGCTCGGCGGTGCGGGGCATCTCCGCCTCCAGCTTGTTTTTATCCAGTCCCTCTTTGCAGGCGATGTCCACAAAGGCAGTCTCGGTGGGGTCACCGGCGGTCTTAATGGAGCCGTCTTCCTGATAGGTCAGGGTGGTATCATTGCACAGTGCGCCGATGGTGAGTGCTTCCTTCCGGTGCTGATCCCCTTGGGACCACACCTCCACCACGGTCATCTTGTTCATGGTCAGGGTGCCGGTCTTATCCGAGCAGATCACTCCGGCGCAGCCCAGGGTCTCCACCGCGGGCAGCTTTTTTACAATGGCATTGTACTTCACCATCCGCTGTACGCCCAGAGCCAGCACGATGGTGACAATGGCGGGCAGGCCCTCTGGGATGGCGGCCACCGCCAGGGACACGGCGGACATGAACATCTCCAGCAAGCCCTTCTGGTACAGCAGGCCCACCCCGAACATGACGGCGCACACCGCCAGGCATACAAAGGACAGGGTCTTGGAAATCTCGGCCATCTTTCGCTGGAGCGGGGTGGAGGTATCGTCCTCACTGGTGAGCATCTGAGCGATGCGGCCCACTTCCGTGTCCATTCCGGTGGCAGTGACCACACAGGTGGCCCGGCCGTTGGTGATGACGGTGGAGGAGATGACCATGTTCTTCCGGTCACCCAGGGCGGTCTCTTCGGGCAGGGAGTTCACAGCTTGCTTGCTGACGGGGACGGACTCGCCGGTCATAGCCGACTCATCCGCTTTTAGGTTGGCACACTCCAGGATGCGGGCGTCGGCAGGGACCAGGTCGCCGGCTTCCAGCACGATGATGTCGCCGGGGACCAGCTTGTCGGTCTCCAGTCGGACCAGCTGGCCGTCCCGCAGCACTTTGGCCAGGGGAGCCGACATTTTCTGCAAAGCCTCCAGGGCCTTTTCCGCGCTGTTTTCCTGGGAGATGGAGATGATGGCGTTGACAATGACGATGACCAGAATGATGACCGCCTCGATCCACTCCTCACCGCCGGAGGAGATGAGGGACAGCACGGCGGCGGCCAGCAGCACGATGATCATGGGGTCCTTCATCTGGTTGAGGAAGCGCTTGGCTAAGCTCTCCTTTTTGGCGCCCTCTAATCGGTTGGGGCCGTGCTTTTCCAGCCGTTCTTCCGCCTGGCGGCTGGTCAAGCCCCGGCGTTGGTCGGCACCTAACTCGGACATGACCTGGTCAGGGGTTTTGGTGAACCATTGGCTCACGGTGGCAACACTCCTTCTTCTTATACAGCGTATTCCGATAGCTCCATAATAACAGGCGGAGGAAGCAGAAATAGGGGAATCCTGGGACAAGCCTGGAATTGGCGGCGAACAAGAAAAAAGACTTATCCGCGGCGGGGCTGCCGCGGATAAGTCTCATCATTTCATCCAAGGCCAGGCAAAGAACGCCATGATGTTGGCACTTGTCACGGGATGGACCCGTTGACTACTCCCTTATCGCATGACTATTGTATCAAGGGGAGGGCGGGACTGTCAAGAAAAATTTTACCAGAATCCTTGTCAGCCCAACAGCGCTGTCAAGCAGTTTTGCCATCAGGTACCATCAGAGGGCTGGCTGGACGGATCAGCGGAGGGCTGACTGGACGGTTCGGCGGAGGCGTTGTTGAGAAGCTCCACGGAATAGGCCATGTAACGCTGATAGAACGATGCGATGTCCAGGCTGGAAATGTCGTCGGACACAGAGACATCGGCCGCCTCAACCCCTTCCATCACGAGGGCATCTGCCTGCTCTGAAATCCAGTCGTCGTGATAGTTGCTGGCATCCACCGGCAGGCGCAGGATGATGTGATAACCCGCACTGGTTTCCACAATATCAGAAAGTTCGCCGGGCTTCAGGGCCATAGAGGCCTCCTCGAACTCCGGGATCATGTCGTTTGGCCCGGCCACATAGCCGTTGGGGGCGGCCAGGCTGCCGTCGCTGTCCCGTCCGTCCTCGCTGTATTCGTTCATCAGTTGGTCGAACAGGGCCTCCATGTCGTCGCTGGCCTGGAGCTGGCTCAGCAGGTCTTCGGCCAAGGCCTTCTGCTGGGCGTTAAACTCGTCGGCAGTCATGGTCACATTGTCCGCGTCGTCGGTTACGTCTTTGTCCGTGGTCTTGAGCAGAATGTGCTTGACGGCGTAAATCCCGTTGTCAGCGACGTACTGCTCCAAATCGGCATCGGTGGGTTCTCCCACCAGCTTGTCAGCTAGGCTAGTAAACAGATAGCTGTTGGTGTTGACGTAATAGAAGCCGTCTTGCGACAGGCCAGAGCTTTGGAGCAGGGTCTGGAAGCTGCCCTCGCCATTCTCATCCTCATAGGCGTCAATCTGGGACTGGAGGTCAGCGTCCTGCTCGCTGGTGACGGAGATGCCGTTTTCTTCACACAGCTGGCGCAGCACCGCGTAATAGGTAACAGCGGTCTGAACGTCGTCCAATAGGTAATCCACAATCTCCTGGTTGGTGAAATCGGCGGCGGCGCCGTACTGGTAATAATAGGAGTCCAGGTAGTAGCAGTCATAGGCCAGCCAATACAGATACAGCTCGTTGGGGATGTCCACCCCGTTGACGGTGAGGGCGGTATCACCGTCCTTCAGGCCGCTGGCAAACTCGAACATGGTCTGGGTCAGGTCCACCTGAATATCGGCGGAGGGGGAGGCGCTGGGATCAGCGGGGGACGCGGAGGGATCCGGTGAGCCGGAAGGATCCGCCTCACCGTTTTGGCAGGCGGCCAGGGCAAGGCACAGGGACGCGGATAGCCCCAGTGCCAGCAGTCGTTTCCAAAGTTTCATGTTGATTCTCCTTAATGTGCTTCATACGCGAAAATTTGAGGCGGGCACGGCCCGTCCTGTGTGCTGCGCCCCATATTGTACCACCAGGTGGGGGAAAAGGCAATCAGTTTTCGTCGCTCTGGCAGGAATCCTGACCCTTGGACCATCCAAGGACGCAGCCCTTAAAGCGGTCAAGGGCATCAGTCCTTGCCGCCCCCGCCCTCCGGGCCGGGACTTTTAGCCGCCTCCGGCGGGATGAGGGCCTGATAGCTCTCTACCAGCTTGGAGGCCATGCGCAGCGGGTCCTCTCCTTTCTTGAGCTTGAGGGTGAGCACCGCCTTGTCCCCCGGGGAGAACAGCACCCGGCCGGGGAACAGCCCGGCGGCCTGGGAGATGTGCTCCAGGTCGAACTCGTCCAGGGTAAAGAGGATGCTCATCCCCTTTTGGGAGATGTCCGAAATGGCACAGTCCGCCGCCCGGCCCCGGAGCAGGGCCACCGAGATCAGGTTGTTCACCGTCCGGGGCGGATCGCCGAAGCGGTCGATGAGCTCGTCGGTCATGTCGTCCGCATCCTCCGATGTGCGGATGCGGGCGATGCGGCGGTACAGGTCCATGCGCTGCTCAGGGGAGGGGACGTATCTGTCCGGGATGGAGGCGGCCACCGACAGATCGGCGGTGCACTCCCGGCGCTTGGCCGGGGCCTCCCCCTTCTCCTCCAGCACCGCCTCCTCCAGCAGCTTCAGGTACAGGTCATAGCCCACGCTCATCAGAAAGCCTGACTGCTCGGGGCCCAGCAGGTTGCCCGCGCCCCGGATCTCCAGATCCCGCATGGCGATCTTGAAGCCGGAGCCGAACTCGGCGTACTCCCGGATGGCGCTTAGGCGCTTGGCGGCCACCTCGCTGAGCACTTTTCCGGTGCGGTAGGTCATATAGGCGTAGGCCCGCCGGGGGGAGCGGCCCACCCGGCCTCGGATCTGGTGGAGCTGGGCCAGGCCCAGCTTGTCGGCATCCTCGATGATGAGGGTGTTCACGTTGGCGATGTCGATGCCCGTCTCGATGATGGTGGTGCACACCAGCACGTCGATCTCCCCGTCGGACATGCGGGTCATTACGTCGCTCAGTTCCTCCTGACTCATTTTGCCGTGGCCCACCGCCACCTCCACGTCGCCTCCCAGCATTTCCCGGATACGGGCGGCGGTGCGCTCGATGGAGTCCACCCGGTTGTGGAGGTAGTACACCTGGCCGCCCCGCTCCAGCTCCCGGCGCATGGCATCGGCCAGCACCGACCAGTCGTGCTCCAGCACATAGGTCTGCACCGGCTGGCGGTCC
>URQA01000126.1 GCA_900549885.1 uncultured Eubacteriales bacterium
CGCCCCGATGGGGTACACCTGGGACTGGGGCACCACGCAATATTCCGCAAAGCCCCCGTCCACCGTAGTTCCAATCCCCATCATTGACTGGCAAAAGTGATCCAGACCGCTTTGACAGTACTCACATTCGCCACAGGTCTTATTGGGGTCTACGCACACCCGGTCCCCCACCCTGACCCGGCCCACCCCCGGGCCAGTCTGGGCGACTATGCCGGAAAACTCATGTCCCAGCACCGTGCCAGGCGGGCAGTCCGCAGCTCCCTGTCCCCCTTCATAGATGTGGACATCCGTTCCGCACACGCCGCATGCCTTCACCTGGATGAGCACCTGCCCTTCCCCCACAGCCGGGACGGGCCGGTCCTCTATCGTCAACTGTTTTGCCCCCCGAAAAACCGCACACTTCATCTGAACCGTCTCCTTTCCTCCGCGCCCGTGCAGTTCGCCCCCCCATCATCCATCTTTTCCGCCCTCTTGTCAACCCAAATCCACACGATCTGCAGAAAATCCCGGCGTCTTCCCCCTTTGGGCACGCGCTGGCGCTGCCCCGGTTGACTTTTCTCCCGGTGCGTGCTATCATCGTACCGCCGTAAAGCGGCATACCATGAAAAGAGAAAGGAAGTCGTGTCTTTTGAAGCACTGGTGTAATTCGGTGTTTGCCCGCTGACCGGGAGGTCTGTGCGGGCGTTTCCGACAGAGCCTCCCGAAAGCGACAAATACTTTTAGGAGGTCCCATCCCATGAACCGGGAAAATAAACGCAAAACATTCGAAAAAGGCTATTACAAGACGCATCCCTGCCATGACAGCTTCACCTGCAAGGTGTGCGGCCGTCTGGTTACCCCCGTCCCCACCGGCGGGGAGCACCGCAACCACTGCCCCAACTGTCTGCACAGCCTCCACCTGGACGACGAGCCGGGGGACCGGGCGGCGGACTGCGGCGGCATCATGGAGCCAGTGGGTGTCTGGGTGCGCAAAGGCGGCGAGTGGGCCATCATCCACCGCTGCAAGCGGTGCGGCGTTCTCCACTCCAACCGGGTGGCGGCGGACGACAACCCCATGAAGCTCATGTCCATCGCCCTAAAGCCCCTGACCCTTCCGCCCTTCCCCCTGGAGCGGATCGAGGAGCTCACCGCCCTCATGGGCGGGTCCGGCAGTCTTTCCCAGCCTTGATACAACTGTGAAAAAGGAGCCCCCGGCATAGCCGGAGGCTCCTTTCTGCTTCATTTTGCTCTTTGTCTTGGGCTCTCTCAGCCGGGGATCACCAACACCTGGCCTACCCAAATGGCGTTCGGATTTTGGATTGTATCCCGGTTGGCCTCATAGATGGCGTTCCAGAGGGTGCCGCTGCCCAGCTCCTTCTGGGCGATCTTCCACAAACTGTCGCCCTTCTGGACCGTATAGGTCCGGCTCTCGGGCTCGGATGGCTCACCAGGCTGGGTGGGCTCTCCGCCAGGCTGTCCACCGGGCTCACCCGGTCCGCCGGGACCGCCAGGGCCGCCTGGACCACCGGGGCCACCGGGCTGGGTAGCCGCCTCGCGGACGGTGATGGTGACAGTGTTTTCCGCCTCGGTCAGCCCCTCCAGCTTATAGGTGCCGTCCTCATTCTGGCTCAAGGCATCGGGGGCGGAGCAGGTGACGGAGACAATCTCGTAGCCGTCTTTGGCGTTGGCCTCGAAGGTAATGTAGGTAAATGCCTTGTAGTCGAATGCCACAGCGGCGGAGGCAGGCTCCCCCTCCTCGGTGACCGCCTTGAAGGTGACCGCGTGCAGGCCGCTGTAATCCTGGGTGGTGGCCAGGGTGTCGCTGTTGGTATCCACCACGGGGGCGGCTTCCACGATATAGGTGACGTTTCCGTTGGTGTAGGTACCGTCATCCCACTTCTCGCCGCCCACTGTGAGGGACTGGGCATAGATGGTGACGGCGGCGTCAGCCTTGATGTCATTCAGGCTGTCCACGGCAACGTCGCCCAGGTAGTTGGCCTCGCCCACCACGTTCCAGACCGAGCCGTTGGTCAGGGTCAGGTGGATGGGGTTGTTCACCACGGGGTTGGCCACGTTGTACAGCGCGCCGATCTTCAGATAGTCGCCGTTGGTACCGTTGTCGGGGTCCAGGTAATTGGGACTCGTGCAGGCGTTGAGCACCGTGCCGTTGGCCAGCCGTTCGCCCTCGTCATCGGTGTGATAGGCGTAGGAGGCGGACACCGCGCCGGTGAGGGTGGCGTTGTCCAGTGTGACGTTCAGCGCCTGGGTGTAATTATAGATATTGTTCCAGATGTTTCCGGTGTATGCGCCATTGCGCAGGGTGGCGTTGGAGTCGTTGATGTCGCCCCGGGAGGTGGCCCGGGTGGCGGTGTCGCCGGTGTCGTTGACGGTGTAGGTGGTGACACCGGGGTTGCCCGCGTCGTCCGACTCCACCAGCTCGATCAGGGTGCCGCCCCAGGGGTTCGTGTCGCCCAGGGTGACATCCACGTTGTCAAATTCCACATTGGTGTAGCCCTTGTTGGCCGCGCCGGACTTGATCTGGACCACCGTGTCCTCCGCGTACACGGAAGAGTCCTTCACGGACAGGGTACCGCCCGCGTTCTGCTGGGTCATAAAGGCGATGCGTCCAGAGTGGAGGTCGGAATCGGTGTAGAAGGCACTGGAGGTGCTGGAGGCCATGATCTGCACATAGTCGGGGGTGTAAAACTGGACGTTCTCGAATTTGTCCCACACGCCCGCGTCGGCGTAGGCCACATAGCCGGAGCCGCCCATGGTAAAGCCATAGGTGACGCCGTTGACCTCCTTGGTCAGGGTGTAATCCTTGCCCTTCTGTGCCACCTCCACAGTACCGATGCCGCCCAGGGTGTTGCGGACGGTCAGGGCGTACTCGCCGGTGGTGTCGTGGCCAGTACCGGAGTCGGTGGACAGGGCGCCCCAGCCGGAGGATACCACGATGGAGTCCTCATAGGTGGCGGTGGCGGAGCCCAGCACGTTGGTGGCCCGGACCACACCCTCCATGCCAAGAGCGAAGGGGGTGCGCTTCATCATGGGGACTACAAGAGCGTCATACTCTTCCTGGCTGGACAGGCTTTCATAGGCGCTGATGACCGAGTTGGTCACGGTCAGGTCTGCGTCGCCGCCGGCCCAGATGGCGGTGCGGATGACACCGGCGGTGTCGATCACCGCATTGTCAACGGTCACATCGGCCTCACCGTCGGCCATGAGGCCCGCGCCCCAGCCGCCGAAGTCGTTGCCGCCGTCGCCCTTCATGCTCATCTTCAGCCCGTCGATGGCGTACTGGGCGCCGCTGACGTAGATCCCGTTGAAGAAGTCGCCCTCGGAGGTGACCGCCACGTCCTTGGCAGAGGTATCGTCATAAGTACCGGAGATGGCGTCGGTCACCGAGGCGTCCTGGTCGATGCCGTCGGCGGTGACCAGCAGAGCCTGCCGGAAATTAAATTCCGCCGGGGTGGCGCCAGGCTCCCAGGGGGGCGCGCCGGAACCGCTGTTGCGCACGGCGGTATCCGTGAAGGAATAGGACTCCACGCCGGTGAAGGTCGCCCCGGCGGCAATATCCCGCTGGACGCCGTTGACCACCAGGGTCAGCACCTCATCCGCCGCGGCGGTGACGGTCTTTTCCTCGCCGTTTTCCGTGTAGGTGACGGCGGTGACATGGGTGGCCGCGCTGGTCGTAGTCGTTTTGTCTGTGGTCACATCGGTGATGACCAGCGTGGTGTCCGCGGCGAAAGCGCCCACACAGCTCAGCGACAGCACCATGGCCGCCGACAAGAGTATGGACAGTGCCCGCCTCCTCGTTCGTTTCATGTACATTCCTCCTTATTTTCTCGCTCTTTCCCCCGGAGCGGGCGCCGCGCGCGCTCTTGCCGCCCCGGCTCATCATCCAGATTATAGCACATGTGCACAGGGAGTTCAAATATTTTTCCCGCTGTTTTTCCCTATTTTCACAAATTTTTCTTCCCGTTTCCCCTGTTCCCGGCAGAAGGAAGCCCCCGGCGGAACTTCCGCCGGGGGCAAAGCACGTTTTACGGCCGCACCTGCGGCTTAGGAGGGAGGCGGATCGTCGCTGCGCCGGGTGTCCAGCTCGTCCTCTTCCAGCGGCCCATCCTCCTCCATGGCAGCAAAATAGTCTTCTTCCTGGAGCACCGGCCTGCGGTGCCGGACCAAAGAGGTGAGCACTGGGTAGAGCACGATGGCGATCAGCCCGCCGGAAAAGCCGTTGTTATAGAGGTTCATTCCCTCCAGGGGGAGCCCCGCATGAAGGACCACCGAGGCGTGGATAAATCCCGCCAGTACCCCATAGGGCCATCCAAAGTGTCCGGCAAAGGGGGCCAATGTAGTACCGAACAGCCCCGCCAGTTGGAGGGCGGCGGCCGTACCCGGCACATGATTGAACAGACTGCCCAAGAACACCCCTGCCATAACGGGCACGATGTTCCGGGCATGCTTTCCATAGGCAGAGAAGCCCATAATGGTCAGGATACCTCCCAGGGTCGGCCCGTTCAGATCCCCGCCGATGAGCATGATATACCCGGTAGCCAGCAGTCCGTTCACACCCATGCTCACCAGCACCGGCCAAATCCCATATACCCGCAGGTAGTCACTGGGAGCGCGTCCCGAGGTGGACAGCAAATGGCGGTAGGCGCTCAGCCCATCTCTCCCGCCCTTCCACCATCCAGACAGGATCAGCAAAACACAGACGGCGGACAGCGCCCCGCCAATGGGTGCGTTGTACCCGGTGGCCCAGAAATGGGCGGAAGCAGGCTCCAGACCGAACGCCTTGAGCACCGGCACCAACAACATCCCCAGCAGGCCGCAGGCAAAGCCCGCGTTATAGAGGTTCATGCCGTTTTGGATGCGGAATGTATAGGCGGCCAGGGGCGGGATCAGAAACCCAATCGCCACCCCAGTCAGCGCCCCCAGCCACAGGCGCGGCCGATCTCCACCCATGGCCATAAAACTCACCGCCGGCGCCAGAGAAGTGGCCAGGAGCCCTACATGGACATACTTGGAAAAAGGCTCCCGCTTCAATCCAGCGTACAGCCAACTGCCCAGCAGGATGGGCCAGATGTTGACGAAGTTCTTCCCAAACAGGGAAAACCCTATCATCAACCCTGCGGACACCAGCGCCATGCCGTTGAACGGCTCCGCGCACAGCCACAGCAGCCCGGCTGTGATCAGCCCCACCAGTCCGGCGTTGACCAAAGCCGCCCCCGGGCCGCCGATGGCCATATAGTCGGTGATGAGCACATCCTGTGCCGTGAGGATGGCCCACAGCCCCCGGGCCGCTTCCGCCGGTCCGGCAATGGCCAGCCCCACCAGCACCAGGGCCAGCCCCAGCCCCAGCAAAGCCAGCGGCATCGCCATCTGGTGCTGGCGCAAGCCTTTTCCCTCCCTCGCCATAATTCAACCCGAACGGGAAAAGGCCTCCAGCGGCAGCACGTCGGCCAGGGCCACCAAGCCCCTGTCGAACCCATGTTCCACTGGTCTGGGGCTTTCCAGCCTCATCCGGCGCTCCTCCCGAATAGGCAGGCACACCGCTGCCCGGACCCCATGGCCCGGATCATTTTCCAGGATCATCAATCCGCCGTGCAGCTCGGCAATGGTCCGGGCCAGCCTCAGGCCAAAGCCCGCCCCCGCCCCAGGCAACAGGTTCGGGCCGTCGCCATCCTGAAACAGCCGAACCAGGGTTTCTTCTGACATTCCCCGTCCCTCGTCTCCCACGGTGAGCACCGCATTATCTCCCCGCCGGCCCAGAGCCACGGACAGCCGTCCGCCTCCATCCATGGCCTTAGCTGCATTGGACAGAAGCGCATATAACAACTGCTCCAGCAGCCCTCTGTCTCCCAGCGTGGGCAACTGGACCAGTTCTGTTTGAAACGTTACTGTAATACCTAGGCTCGCTAGCAGCTCTCCGGCATGGCTGGTAATGGTCCGGCACCAGTCCACCAGCTCCAGATCGGCAAATACCACCCGCAGCTCGTCCTCATCCTCCAGCCGCCGGGCCAGCTCCCGTTGTTCCAAAATCCGCATGGCCCGGAGCGTCCCGCGGTAGATCAACGCGAGATATTCCCGGTCCCGCTCCTGAGCACGCCGTTGGAGCAGCTGGCAGGCGGCGGAGATATCATTTAATTGCGCGCGCAGCGCGCTGTCCACCTGTCTGGGGTCGGCGGACAAAGGTTCCCTGTTCAAGCAGCTTCCCTCCTCATCTGCTTTATCGTATGCAAAAGGCGCCCCGCTCTCCCTGGTAATCCCTGGCTGCCATCGGCAAAGACAGTCGCTTTTTGACGATTATACCAGAAACCCCCCCATCCAACAAGGCCCGAAGAGAAAAGTTCACAGAGAAAGACGGAATTTCCCCTTGCAAATTTTTAAAACTACGATATAATATTGGCGGAATTTCTATTCCCACCGCCTGTTCCGGTTTTGTCGGCAACAGGCGGACAGCTCCCGGAAAGTTTGTCTTTCCCAGGCGCTCACCCCCGCGCATACCAAGTGGCGTTCCGCCACCGAAATAGAGGAGTGTTTTGAATGAGCATCAAAGTAGGTATCAATGGGTTTGGCCGGATTGGCCGCATGGTGTTCCGCGCCAGCGTCAACCATCCGGACATCGAGATTGTCGGTATCAATGACCTGTGCCCCGCCGACTACCTCGCTTATATGTTGAAGTACGATACCATGCATGGCCAGTTCAAGGGCGAGGTGTCCGCCACCGAGAAGGCCATTGTGGTCAACGGCAAGTCCATCCCCGTCTACGCCGAGCGTAATCCCGCCGATATTCCCTGGGGCCAGCTGGGCGCGGAGTATGTGGTGGAGTCTACCGGCCTGTTCCTGACCAAAGAGAAGGCCCAGGGTCACATCGACGCAGGCGCCAAGAAGGTCGTTATGTCCGCCCCCTCCAAGGATGACACCCCCATGTTTGTGTGCGGCGTCAACCTGGACGCCTACACCCCCGATATGACCTTCGTGTCCAACGCCTCCTGCACCACCAACTGCCTGGCCCCCATCGCCAAGGTACTGAATGACAAGTTCGGCATCACCGACGGCCTGATGACCACCGTCCACTCCACCACCGCCACCCAGAAGACCGTGGACGGCGTGTCCATGAAGGATTGGCGCGGCGGCCGTGCTGCCTCCGGCAACATCA
>URQA01000127.1 GCA_900549885.1 uncultured Eubacteriales bacterium
TGTTGCGGATGAACCGCCAGGTGAGACAGGTGAGCGCGAGGGCGCACAGCGGCCAAAGGAGCAGAAGTATCAACGCCGTCCCAAAGCTGCCCAGCAGGGCGGACAGGTCTTGGGACAGGGCGACAAGGTCCCGCCAAGTGGGGGTGAGCACTTCCTGCCAGGCGGTGTTGAGCGCGGTGAGCTGGACGGCGATGGAGAAGACCGTCCCCAATAACTGGAGGTTGACGAAAAAGTTCATGGCCAGGTTGGCCCGGTGGAACCATTTGCTGTGGTAGGTGTAGTGCTTTTGCAGGTACACGCCATAGGCCATGGCCCCCAGATAGAGCAGGTAGCACACCAGGGTGGGCACGAACAGGTCCAGCAGAAAGAACAGCACCCCGCCGCCGATGGCGAAGGCGAAGGACAACCAGTTCTGCCAGTCCGCCCGGCCCAGGCTGCGCAGGGGCGGGGCCACCCCCAGCAGGTCATCCACCGTTACCCCCAGGGCGTGGGCCAGGGGGCCCAGGGTGGCCACGTCGGGATAGCTGCCGCTCTCCCACCGGGAGACAGATTTGTTGGACACCCCCAGCAGGTCTGCCAGCTCCTGTTGGGTCAGGCCTCGGGCCTTCCGGTATTGTTTCAGGCGTTCCCCAAATTCCAGTTCTGTCATAAGGGATCCTCCTTTGCCGTTTAAAATTGTCTCACGGTCCTGCGTTCTGAGGCAAGCATACCAGGAATCTTGGGAAAACGCCACCCCGGAGGGCGGGAATTTTGTCTCGCACAGAGAGAAAAGGGAAAAAGAAAGGCCCCGTCCATGGGACAGGACCTTTCGGTGGCTGATTTGAGGCGGAGGGGCGGCTTACCGCAGCACGGCCCCCAACTCTTTCTCCAAAGTTTCCAAGATGGACTTCACGTCCTCGTCCGCCTCCTCGCCGGTGAGAGAGCGGTCGTCTGCGCGCAGCACCAGGTTGAAGGCCACCGACTTCTTGCCCTCGGGGATGCCCTTGCCCTGGTAGATATCGAACAGGGTGACCTCCTTCAGAAGCCCCTTGGCGCCGTCCCGGATGGCCTGCTCCAGCGCACCCACGGTGACGTGGGCATCGCACACCACGGCGATGTCCCGGGTGACGGAGGGAAACTTGGGCAGGGGGACATACTCCGGGTCAGGGCCCTTGGCCAGCATCAGCTCGTCAAAGCTGAGCTCCGCGCAGTACAGCTCCCCGTCCACACCGTAGTTCCGGGCCGTCAGGGGGTGAATCTGCCCGAAGATGCCGAGGCAGTCGCTGCCGCTCCAAACAGTGGCGCACCGGCCGGGATGGTAGGAGGCGTCGGACGGCGCGCCGGAGGGCCCCTCGAAGTGGATATCTTTGGCCCGGATGTCCTTCAAAATGGCCTCAATGGCCCCCTTCATGGCAAAGAAGTCCATATCTTCCCCATAGGCGCCCAGGGTGAGCACCTTGGCCTCGTTGGCCAGGCCGTCCTCTCCGCCGGGCAGATAGATCCGGCCTACCTCATACAGCCGGGCGGACTTGTTGCGATAGTTCCAGTTCCGGGTCAGGATCTCCAGCATGGAGGGCAGGGTGGTGGTGCGCATGATGGAGGTGTCCTCTCCCAGAGGATTGAGAATCTTAAAGCTCTTCCGGGCGAAGTAGTTCTCCGGCCAGCGAATTTTGTCGTACTGGGTGGGGGAGATAAAGGAGTAGGTAATGATCTCGTCATAGCCGCAGGCCCGGCACAGCTCACCCAGCCGGTTTTCCAGCTGCTGGGCGGGGGAGTAGCCGCCCTGGGTGGTCTGGCCCCGCATAAGGGTGGTGGGAATGTTGTTGTAGCCATGGAACCGGGCCACTTCCTCGGCCAGATCGGCCATGCGCCGCACGTCGCCCCGCCAGGAGGGAACCGTGACCTGGCCATCCTCCACCTGGAAGCCCAGCTTGACCAGGATGGAGGCCATTTCCGTCTGGGGAATTTCGGTGCCCAGCAGGGCGTTGATCTTGTCCGGCTCCAGGGGGAGTACCGTGGGCTGAGGCACGAAGTTCAGAATGTCAATGACGCCATCCACCACCTCGCCGGCCCCCAGCAGTTCCACCAGTTCACAGGCACGGTTGACAGCGGGCAGAGTGTTCAGAGGATCCAACCCCTTTTCAAACTTGGCGGACGCCTCGGTGCGCATGCCTAGGGCCAGAGCGCCCTTGCGGATGCAGGTGCCGTCGAAGCAGGCGGACTCAAACACCACGTCGGCGGTGTCGGCCACGATCTCGGAGTTCTCGCCGCCCATGATACCGGCCAGGCCTACCGCCCGGGTGTCGTCAGCGATGACCAGATGGTTGGCGCTGAGCTTGCGCACCTGGCCGTCCAAGGTGGTCAGTTCCTCTCCTTCGGATGCCAGGCGGACGATGATTTTGCCGCCCTTCACGTAGCGGTAGTCGAAGGCATGCATGGGCTGGCCGTATTCCAGCATCACATAGTTGGTAATGTCCACGATGTTGTTGATGGGCCGTACCCCCATGGAGCGCAGCCGCTCCCGCATCCACTTGGGAGAAGGGGCGATCTTCACGTTGCGCACCATCCGGGCGGTGTACCGGGGCACCAGATCGGCTGCGGGGGTCTCCACGTCCAGCAGGTCGGGCAGTATGCCGGGACCGCCTCCTTTCACCACCGGATCGTGGAGGGCAAGGGGCTGATCAAAGGTGGCAGACACCTCCCGGGCCAGACCGATGACGGACAGGCAATCGGGCCGGTTGGGGGTGATCTCGAACTCCACCACATGGTCGTCGGCGTTGATCACCGGCTTGATGTCGTCGCCGGGCTGGCAGTCCTCGTGGAGAATGAAGATGCCGTCGGGGATGCAGTGGGGGAACTCCGCCTGCTGGGCATGGAGGTCGTCCAGGGTGCAGATGGTGTCGGCCTTGGTGTTGTAGGCCACCAGGTCCCCCTCGTGGAGATTGGCGCAGGAGGTGTCGGGGACGGCAGTGGCGCCGCCGATGTCCAGGCAGGTGTGGAAGAACCCGGCGGGCTGAGGGGCGCACTCCAGCACCCTGGCGCACACGACTGGTCCGAATACCTTGTCTCCCGGCTGGATGTCGGCGGGAATGGAGGGCTTTTCTGGATTCAGAGGCTTATAGTCGTTTAAAAGGGCGGCGGGGATGATGGCAGCGTAGGGGAAATCCCGCTCGTCCAGCCCCAGTTCGGAAAGGCCGCACAGCATGCCGTTGGATACCTCACCTCGGAGCTTGCCCTTCTCGATCTTCACCCCGCCGGGCAGGGTAGACTTGTGCAGGGCCACAGGGACCAGGTCCCCCTCGTGGACGTTCCAGGCGCCGGTGACGATCTGCACCGGCTGGGCCTGGGCCACGTCTACCTGGCAGATCCACATGTGGTCGGAGTTGGGGTGGCGGACCATGGTCATCACCCGGCCCACCACCACGTTGGAGATCTCAGCGCCCAGGTCGTGGGTCAGCTCCACCTTGGAGCCGGACAGGGTCATGGCCTCGGCAAAGTCTTTGTCGTTGGCGTCAACGCTGACGAACTCGCTGAGCCATTTTCTGCTCAAATTCATAGATAGAATCCTCCTCTATTGCGGGGAAGCCCCACAGAGTTTCCGCTGAAAAGCGGAAAGAAATCAAAATTGGTCCGGAGAAGAACATGCGCCTTCACAGAACACAGTTGCCCATGGCCAAAAAGATCAGGGCTGCCTTCCCAGTGGGAAGGCGAGGGGGAAGGTTAAAACTGCTCCAGGAACCGCACGTCGTTTTCAAAGATCAGGCGCAGGTCGGCAATTTTGAACCGGCGCATGGCAGTGCGTTCCAGGCCAATGCCGAAGGCCCAGCCGGAGTAGACTTCCGGGTCGATGCCTGCCATCTCCAGTACCCGTGGGTGGATCATTCCCGCGCCCAGCAGCTCAATCCAGCCCTCTCCCTTGCAGGTGGGGCAGCCTGCGCCGCCGCACTTATGGCACTGCACGTCCATCTCGCAGGAGGGCTCGGTGAAGGGGAAGTGATGGGGGCGGAAGCGGGTCTTGGTGCCCTTGCCGTAGAGCTGCTCCACCACGGTGTTCAGGGTGCCCTTCAGGTCGGCCATGGTCACCCCTTTGTCGATGACCATGCCCTCCACCTGGTGGAACATGGGGGAGTGGGTAGCGTCCACCTCGTCCTTGCGGTACACCCGGCCGGGGGCGATGATGCGGATAGGCAGGGGCATGGAGTCCATGGCCCGCACCTGCATAGGGCTGGTCTGGGAGCGGAGCATCACCCGGCTGTCCTCGTCGAAGTAGAAGGTGTCCGACCAGTCCCGGCTGGGATGGCCCTCGTCGGCGTTGAGCCGGTCAAAATTCAGCTCAGCCAACTCGACCTCCGGGCCGTCCAGCACAGTGAAGCCCATGCCGATAAAGATGTCCTTGATCTCATCCAGTGCGATATACATGGGGTGGCGGTGGCCCAGGCGCACGGCCTTTCCAGGGATGGTCACATCCACCTTCTCATCGGCCAAACGGCGCTCTAGCGCCTGTTCTTCCAGCTGCTGGGAGCGGCGGTCCAGAGCATCCTCCAGCGCGGCGCGCACTTCGTTGGCCAGGGCGCCCATGGCGGGGCGTTCCTCCGGGGAGAGCTTGCCCATCTGCTTGAGCACTGCGGTAAGTTCGCCCTTTTTCCCCAGGTATTTCACCCGCAGTGCGTCCAGAGCGGCGCTGTCCTGGGCCCCGTCAAGGGCAGCCAGGGCCTGGGCGCGTATGTTTGCTAACTGTTCTTTCATATGAACTTCTCCTTCTTGTTTTGGGAATAAATTTTATAGTTTGAACATCAGGTGATGCTGTGATATCTTCTATCCCATAACGCTTATCCTAGCCCTGCTCTGTCCAGCTCCAGCACATGCACCGTGACAGGAAACGCCTCGTTGCCCGGCATCCTGCCGGAGAGGTTTTTCCTCCGATGAAAACCGCAGCCCTCATAGAGAGCCAGAGCGGGGGCATTGCCGGAGAGCACCTCGATGGAAACCAGCCGCCCCATCTCGGTCAGAGCGTGTTCCACCAGGGCCCGGCCCACCCCTCGGCGGGCCAAGGCGGGATCTACGTACAGCCAGGCCAGCTCGTCGTTTGTGAAGGCAGCGAACCCGGCGGCTTGGCCATCCAGCTCCGCTACCCGCAAAGTGTAGCTGAACAGCCCCTCCCGCTGGGCGGCGATCTCCAGGGGGAGAAAGGCGTTCGGCAGCCCGGCCAGAGCCAGTTCGGTTTGCCGGGCGGCGTCGTGGATGGCGCACAGCCGGGGCCAATCGGCGTCCCGGTAGGGACGGATGATGATAGACATGGAAAACCTCCCGTTGAGTTGAAGAACGGAGCGTAAAGAATGAATCTGACGAAAGACCTCCTATCGTCCTTTGTCCCTGGTCAGCTCTCCCCAACGTGGTATGACCAGGGCAGCAGTTCCCCGGCCGGAACTTTGCCCAGTGTGCCGCCCACGGCCAGGATCACCTGGCAGTCTGGAGCGTAGTCACAGAGAATCTGGCGGCAGTTGCCACAGGGCGGGATGATCTCTTCTCCCTTCGGTCCACGGACGGCCACAATGGCTTCAAACGCCCGCTCTCCCTGGGTGATGGCGGCACCCAGAGCCACCTGCTCGGCACAGGCGCCGTGGATGGAGTAGACGTTGACGCCAGTGTACACCTCACCGTCGGCGCACCGCACTGCGGCGCCCACAGTGAAGTTGAAGTGGATGTGGTCGTAGTTGCGGATAATGGCGGCCCGCGCCGCTGCGATCAGCGCATGATCCTGCGCGGTCAATGCCTGCATGATTGATGTACACCTCCGTGTTCCCTTGGCCGGATACAAGGGGGACAGTCCTCCCGCACCCGGAAAAAGAAAAAAGCCCTCCGTCCCCCAACTTGGGACGAAAGGCCAGCCTTCCGCGGTACCACCCGCATTCGCGTATCACGCGCACTCAAGGCCCGGTAACGGCGGGCACGCCGTCCTGCTCTCACAGGCCGCTCCCGGGCGAACAAGGGACACACACCAAGGCGGCTCACAGCCGGCGACCGCCTCTCTCTGGGGGTGCGTAAGCTCCCTATTTTCCCGTTCCTCACATTTGCGCTGTCACCTTTTATAACACAAAAATAGTTGAAATGCAAGGGGGAAGTGACTATAATTTAACTCAAATTGCTCCCAAAGGCAGAGCCTTTGACGTTTGCCGCTTTTCGCTGGTGCGAAAAGCAGGTTGGGAAAACTCCCTTGCTGGAGAAAGGAAGATCGCCGTATGTTTGAACTTGCCACAGCCGCCCAGATGAAGCGGATGGATCAGAGGGCCATCCAAGACCGGGGCATCCCGTCCACTGTACTCATGGAGCGGGCGGCCCAGGGGATTTTATTGGCCATCGAAGATTTGATGGAGGACGCCGTCCCCGGAAGGGAGAAGCGCCTGTTTCTCCCCACGGCACAGGGCGAGGTGCTCACCGAAGAGGGGGTATTCCCCTTTACCCGGAATGGGCCGGAACAGGGCAGGACCGCCGCCGTCTTTTCCGGGCCGGGCAACAACGGCGGGGACGGCGTGGCCGTGGCCGGGTTGCTGAAGAAGGCGGGGTGGACAGTGCGCTGCTTCCTGGTGGGGAAGCGGGAGAAAATGACGGCGGACAGCCGGGAGATGGAGCGCCGCCTGAACGAACTGGGCGGTGTCTTGGAGGACTACATCCCCGGAGATGGGGAACAGGAGGCCTTTACCCTAGGGGCAGACATCATCGTGGACGCCCTGTTCGGCGTAGGACTCAACTCCCCTCTGCGGGAGCCTGGGGCAAGTGCTGTAAGGCTTATGAACCTGTCGGATGCCAAGGTGGTGTCCGCCGACGTCCCCTCCGGGGTGGAGACGGATACTGGACGTATCCTAGGGGATGCGGTGAGGGCGGACGTCACCGTCACCTTCTCCATGGCCAAGCCCGGCCTGTTCGTGGGCAAGGGGGCGTTGCGGGCCGGAAAGGTGGTTGTCCACGACATCGGCATCCCGGAGGACATTCTTGGAGGCGAGACCTTTGACACCCATGTCATCGACGGGGGACTGGTCCGGAGCTGGCTGCCCCGCCGTCCGGCGGACGGCCACAAAGGAGACTTCGGCAGGGTGCTGGTGGTGGGCGGTTCCACCGGGTACACCGGCGCGCCGGTGTTGTGCGCCCGGGGAGCGCTGC
>URQA01000128.1 GCA_900549885.1 uncultured Eubacteriales bacterium
TGGCTTGATAGGGGGTTAGGACAACTTCCCGTCGGGGGAACAGGTAAGGGTGACAGTAACATTCTGAGAAACAAACAACGTACCCTTAAATGTAGCTTCTCCAATCGTCTGACTTCCAGAGCAATAGGCATTACCAGATTTGAAACTCCATTCGTCATCATAAATCTGATAAGAATAGGACGCATTAGTAGCCTTGGCCATCGTCCCATCATAGATAAACATACCGTGAATGGTAAATGTCCACAGAGCACTTCCTGTACTGCTGTACCCGGTTGCAGTCTTACTCCCGGAGGTCGTGCGGACCGCCCGGGCGGAAGATGTAACCGCCGGCCCGATGACCACATAAGAGCCGTCCGCAAAGCAGATGGTCTGAACGTCTGTATCGGCCACCGAAGCCGCAGCCGCCGGAAATGCCGCAACACAAACTATCATTACAACCGCCAATAATACCAATACACTCTTCTTTTTGCCACTCATATTATCACCTGATTCCTAATTCGTCTTTTGTCGCTGGACCTACAACAATGTAACTAGCATCGTGGCATAAAAGCCATATGATATACCCTACCAGCAACAGCAGAATCAACGCACCAACAGCCAATCCAAGTCTTGTCCAAAACTTTCTGCGGACGAGGTACCCTTCTACCTTCTCCGACGGGAGCGCCCCTTCCAACTCTTGCGCCATTGATTGCGGAGACCCGAAATGAGCAGTGAGTGACGCCAAGGTGGGGACAGGCAGATCTGGAAACACATCCGTAATCTCCGATGCAAGGCCTGCCAAAAGTTCCCGCCGTTCCGCTTTGGGACAACGCAGCCGCCGCCCCACCTGCCTGAGGTAAAGGGCGCAGGGGTCAATCTTCTTCATCGCCGCATTTCCCTCCCATGATGGACATGAAAGCCCGGTGCATCTCCCGGTACTCCATCAGGGAGCGGGACAGATATTCCGCCCCCGCATCCGTGATGGCATAATAGCTCCGGGCACGGTTACGGATGACCTCCGTGCGGGCCACCACCACATACCCCTGCTCTTCCAGCCGGTACAGCACCGGATAGAGCACGGCAATGGTAAACCGGCCCCCGCTTTTTTTCTTCATGGCCTGCGAGATCTCATAGCCGTACATGGGCCGCTCCTTGAGCAGCCGCAGCACCGCCAGCGGGCTGGTGGCCCGCTTGTAATAGGCCTCGAAGGAATGACTATTCTCCGCCATGCCGCCACCTCCGCAATAGGAAGATATCATAGATAAATTGAAAAGTCAATATATAGTATTGACATATATAATGCATTTGTGTATAATGTGAAATATCTTCCAATGGGCGAAAAAATATCATAAGGTGGTGTAACAAATGAAAAAAATCAGGAAGCTTATCCTTCTCCTGTGCTGTCCCATTTTCCTTATCACAACAGCCTACGGAGAAGGAACTCCCAGGGCGTGCAATCATCCCAACATGATACACCAAACACGGGTCGAATATGAATCTCAAAATGCCTCCAGTCATTCTGTCACCACGTTAGCCGTTGTATGGTGCCCGGATTGTAAGCGTGACATCAATTATACTGTCATTGACGAGACTCTAGTGCCACACTCTGTTACTTTACAATCCAATCATCATGTTGGTTCACAACATGTATATGAATACGCATGTATCTGTGGCTATGGCCACTATTCACAGATCATTTCCTGTAGCGGGCCTCCGTGTCCGTTGCCATATCTGCTTAACCATTGAGAGGGGTATTATATCATGAAATATATAAAACAATTTTCGGCCGCAGTTCTATCCTTCTGTATGCTTTTAGGTATTGCTCCTACAACCAGCGCTATATATGCTGCTTCTCCCATTTCTGTCTATACACAAACTGATGGACTAACGACGGTTCGCCAAATAAGTGTTGCCGATAAAAATACGCTCCAATCTTCCACCGCTTTATTTTCTGCTATGGGATATACGTCTGCGGAGGCAAATTCTATTTCCGAGGCCGATAAAACCGCTCTACTCAATAGTACGGAAATGGTTGGAAATATTTCTTACTACTACACAGACGAAAATGGCGTGACGTCCCAGATCTCAGAGAAAGACGCGCTTGCCGGCGCGACAGAACTCAATGCCGCGAGATCTTCCCTATCTTGGAATCAAGGTGCACGGCAGGACCTGGAAAATTATATGCGTGTCATCTGTTACACCGCCAATATTCCAAGTCAGACAAGGCGCAATAAAACGATTGTTACTGTAAACCTACTGACCGATCCGATCCAAAGGCATACAGATGCAATCGGCATTGCAATTAATACAGGAACGGTAGACTTTAATTCCGTCTCTGGTTCTATGACCTACAACAAAAATGAATGGGTTATTTTTGGTTCTACTACAGTCACTCCTATGTCTCAAACTTTCAACAAAGTATATGCCCAGACTGCTATAGGAGATTATGGCAATATTTGGTACCCTGTTGAATTTCCAAAAAATTATGGTAATAGCAATTATGCCTGTTCATATTCAGATTTTATTATCACGCTTTCCTGTGAGGGCATTATGCCCGTAGGGACTAGCGGGCTGGCTTCCCACGTCTCGACCGGATATTATGCACATACAAAAAATAGCATTGACTTGAACACACAACTATCCGTAACTGCAGGTACTAGCGGCGGCAAGCCAGAGGCGGGTGTTACATTTTCTATCGCCCCCGAAGTAGCTAAAGATACAATCCAGGTCAACTGCCCTGTTTATCTGGAAGCATACTACTAATGGGAAAAACCGATGAAACGAATGTTGTTTGGCTGTACTCTGATCCTCTGCGGCAGCATCGGCACACTGTCCACATGGTTCATTCGGTACATCAAGTATCGAGGTTATTCAGATTTCGGTATTCTGTTTACCTATTCAGTACTCGCCGTTCCCTTCGTCCTCTCTCTGATCTTTCTGCTCTCCGGGCTGTGTCTGTGCATCTTTGAGTTGGTGCGCGATTATAAACAGAAATAGCCGTAAACAAAGGGCCGCCCCGTGGGGCGGCCCTCTTTCTGTCATATCTCTATTTTGTTTCACAGCAGTGCCGGGTCGAAGCCGGCGGACACCGTCTGTTCCCGCCGAAACAGCTCATCCACCAAGTCCTCGTACTCGGGCAGGAAGTTCACCTTCCGGAAACGGCGGACATACCGTTCCCGCCCGGTGAAACTGAACAGCAGGTAGGACCACAGTTCCTTCATCCGGGCCAACACTGCCCGGTCCCCGCTCATCACTCTCTGATACCCGGCGTATACCAGGGCGTGGAACTGCCGCAGCTCCTCCTTGTCCGCCGGGGCACCCCCCTGGAACTGCCGCAGCAGAGAGGGGTCGGCCACCGCCCCCCGCCCCGCCATCACCCGGTCCACCTCGGGGAATACGGCGGTGAAGGCGAACAGGTCGGGCAGGGAGAACAGGTCCCCGTTATAGCAGAGGGGGGCGGTACTGGCCCCCACCGCCTTACGAAAGGCTCGGCGGTTGGGCCTGCCCTGGTAAAAATCCGCCTGCACCCGGGGGTGAACGGTGAGCTCACAGATGGGATAGCGGTTGAACAGCTCTAGCAGGCCGTCCCACTCGTCGGGACTGGCCTTGCCAATGCGGGTCTTGACGGAGACATTGATGGTCACATGGGAAAAGACCTCATCCAGAAACCGCTCCAGCCGATCCGGATAAGCTAGGAAGCCAGCCCCCTTTCCCTTGGCAGACACGGTACCCGAAGGACAGCCCAGATTCAGGTTGACCTCCCGGTAGCCCATGGCAGCCAACTCACGGGAGGCCCAGAGGAAATGTGCAGCATTGCTGGTGAGCAGCTGGGGCACCACGTTCAGGCCGTCGTTGTGCTCGGGCAGCACTTCCGCCCGCTCCCGGCTGGTGAAGCACAGATTCTGGTTGGGGGACAGAAAGGGAGTAAGGTACTTGTCCGCCGGTCCAAAGCAGGCGGCGTGGGCCTGGCGGAACACATGACCAGTCACCCCTTCCATGGGGGCCAGAGCATAGCGCATGGGGGAACGCTCCTTTCAATGGATATGGCGGATGTTTTTCCCATTGTACCAGACTTCTCTCTGTTTTTCCAGTGCAACGCAAAGGCCCTCCCCACTATTTTCAGGGAGGGCCTTACAAAAATCAGCTTAGATCCAGCCGCCGTGATCCACCACTAGGTACTGGCCAGTAATGCCGCTGGCCTCGTCGCTGGCCAGGAACAGGATGGCGTTGGCCTGCTCCTCGGCAGTGCACATGGGCAGCTTGGTGTTGAAGTGCCGGCCAGTGATCCGGGCGAACTCCTTGTCGCAGGGGAGCATCTGGTCGGGGTCGTTCATGGCCTCGATCATGGGGGTCTTGGTGCCGCCGGGGCAGACGGCGTTGACCCGGATGCCCTCGGCCGCAAACTGCATAGCCATGTTTCGGGTCATGCCAATGACGGCGCTCTTGGCTGCGGCATAGGCAAAGCCGCTGTTATGGAACACGCCGCCCACGGAGCTGATGTTGACGATGGCCCCGGAGTGGGCGCTCTGCATGTACTTGACCACCTCACGGCACATGTAGAACACGGCGTACTGGTCCACCTTGACGATGTGGTCGAAGAACTCGTCGGTGACGCCGGTGATGGGCCGGGTGTAGTCCCCCTCGCCGGCGGAGTTGACCAGGATGTCGATCTTGCCGAACTGCTTGACCGTCTCCTCACACACCTTGACAGCGGTGGCGGGGTCGGTGACGTCGGCAGGGATGGCCAGGGCCTTGCCGCCGGCAGCGGCGATCTTGTCGGCCACAGCGGTCAGCTTGTCCGCCCGGCGGGCCACCAGCACCACAGCCGCCCCCTGTTTGGCAAAGAGCTTGGCTGCAGCCTCTCCAATGCCGGAATTGCCGCCGGTGATAATGGCGACCTTGTCGGTGAGCTTCAGCATAAAGGCATCTCTCCTTCTCGATTCAAATATCGCGGGGTTGTCCGCCCCGATCTCACAAAATTTATTATAGCGCAGAAACGGGAATCACCGCAATATGGATTTCTTATTTCACTATTATGGCAGGGTTATATCCCCCTCCGGCCTGTCCAGCCGTTGCGCACCGTTTTCGGATCTGCTATAATCATAGAGGCGACACCGCGGTCCGGCCCAGGCCGGAAACGGCTGTTCCCACAGTCTTCTGGCCCTGTGTCCGCCCGTCCGCTTATGCCAGACCATTTTTCAAAGGAGTCCTCACCATGCACAACGAACTGACCCGTCAGGATCTGGAGCTGATGCGCCAGGAGCTGGACCACCGCCGCCTGGAACTGCGCCCCCAGCTCATTGAGGCGGTGAAGGAGGCCCGGGCTTTCGGGGACCTGTCGGAAAATTTTGAGTACAAGGCCGCAAAAAAGGAGAAGAACCGCAACGACAGCCGCATCCGCTACCTGGAGAACATGATCCGCACCGCTGTGGTCATCGAGGACCGCTCCGGCCAGGACACGGTGGGCCTCTACGACCGGGTGACCGTCTATCTGGAGGAGGACGATGAGGAAACCACCTTCCAAATCGTGACCACCATGCGGCAGGATGCCCTCCACGGCCGCATCAGCAAGGAGTCCCCGGTGGGCCGGGCCTTGCTGGGCAAAAAAACGGGGGACCGGGTGCATATCCAGGTCAACGACAGCTACGGTTATGACGCAGTCATCCGGAACATTGAAAAGGGAAGCGACGACGGCTCCGCCCCCCTCAACGCCTTCTGATCCGGCCGGTCATCCGCCCTGCCGGGCAGCCTGGTCGATCTGGGCAAGGTTGTCCTCCAGCCAGGTCCGCAGCTGTGCCAGCCCCTCCTCGGTCACAGGGAACGCGGCGGTGCGCTCCGGCGTGCACTGCTCATAGCAGATGGGGCCGGTCCACGCCTCCGCATACACCTCGTCCACCGTTTGCTCCCCCTCCTGCCGCTGGCGAGGGGTAACATAGTAACTGGCCCGGCCCAGGCTGCCCGACCAGCGGTTGCCCAGGAGCCAGTGGCTCAGAGTTGGAATAAAAAGCGCGCTCATCACAACGCCTCCATCGTCGGTATTCTGGAGTATAGTATACCGTATCAGGGGACAAAACGCAACCGTTCCGCCCTGACCCTAAACATGGACACCGCCCCATTCGATGTCTATTGCGGTCCGGCAGGTTGACTGGTATGATAGATTAGGTTTTTTGTTGAGAGAACTAACCTTTTTGAAAGGAATGAGATATGATGCAAGAAATCAAAGACCAGCCTCCAAAAGTTCCTAAAAAACCGCTGTTCTTTTACTATATCATCGCCCTTATTGTGGTGATGCTGCTCAACGCACTGCTGTTCCCCAGCATGTTGTCCGAACAGGTCACCCAGGTCAGCTTCGACCAGTTCCTGTCCATGGTGGACGAGGGACAGGTCAGCCAGGTGGCCTGGGAGACAGAGGAAGAACAGCTGGTGTTTATTGCAAAAAAGGAGGATGGGCAGGACGCCTATTACAAGACCGGCGTCTGGCCGGACACGGGGGAATGGCTGCTGGAAAAGCTCAACAGCACTCCCGGCATCCAGTTTGAAGCGTCCATTCCCACTCAGGCCAGCCCCCTGCTGTCCTTTATCGTGTCCTGGGTGCTGCCTATTTTCGTGTTTATCCTCATTGGGGAACTGCTCTCCCGTTGGATGCTGAAGAAAATGGGCGGTCAGATGCCCGGCATGGGCAATGCCATGACCTTCGGAAAGGCCAACGCCAAGGTGTATGTAGAGCAGGCCCAGACCGGTGTCACCTTTGCCGACGTAGCTGGCCAGGAGGAGGCCAAAGACGCCCTGATGGAAGTGGTGGACTTTCTCCATGACCCGGACAAGTACGCCCAGGTAGGGGCCAAGCTGCCCAAGGGCGTGCTCCTGGTCGGCCCGCCGGGCACCGGCAAGACCCTGCTGGCCAAAGCTGTGGCTGGAGAGGCCGGGGTGCCCTTCTTCTCCATCTCCGGGTCGGAGTTCGTGGAGATGTTCGTGGGCATGGGGGCGGCCAAGGTCCGGGACCTGTTCAAGCAGGCCAATGAGAAGGCCCCCTGCATCGTGTTCATCGACGAGATCGACGCCATCGGCAAGAAGC
>URQA01000129.1 GCA_900549885.1 uncultured Eubacteriales bacterium
GTCCTACGAGCCTCTCATCGCCTCCCTGGCCATCGACTGTGGGGTGAAGGCCAATATTTTGGGCGCGGACACCCGCAACGTCAACGGTCAGGCGTTCGGCACCATGCTGCTGGGCCTGCCCGACGACCCAGAGCAGATTGCCAAGGCCATGAACTACATCAAGACCCAGCCAAATGTGACGGTAGAGGAGGTGCGGGATTACCATGGATAAGTTTATGGCGGATATGGCGGAGGTCTTTGCCAATCCAAAATATCTTGAGATGTTCCTCTCCGGCATCTGGGAAACCCTGTACTCCACGGTGCTGGCCACGGCAGCCGCCTGTATTCTGGGTCTGATCCTGGGCGTGCTGCTGGTAACGGGGGAGAAAAACGGGGTGCGCCCCCTGCCCTCTCCGGTGATGAAGCTGCTGAACTTTATCACTAATATCCTGCGCTCCGTCCCCTTTCTCATCCTGATGCTGTTTGTCCTGCCTCTGAGCGGGCTGCTGCTTGGCACCAAGATTGGCACCCCAGCCTCCATCCCGCCCCTGGTGGTGGCGGCCTTCCCCTTTGTGGCCCGGCTGGTGGAGACCTCCCTGCGGGATGTGGACCACGGGGTGATCGAGGCGGCCCAGGCCATGGGCTGCACATCCTTTCAGATCATCCGTAAGGTGCTGCTGCCTGAGTGCCTGCCCTCCCTGATCTCCGGCTTTACCACCTCTTTTATCACCATCCTGAGCTACGGAGCCATGGCGGGCGCCATTGGCGGCGGCGGTCTGGGACAAATCGCCATCAACTACGGCTACAACCGCTATAATTACGCGGTTATGCTCATCGCCACCATCCTGATCGTCATTTTGGTGACTATTTTTCAAGCCCTTGGCTCCTACCTGGCCAACCGGATGGACCACCGCATCACTAAAACTACACCAAAGTCAAAAAAACACCATCCAGAAAAGGCCGGTTTCCAATAAGGCTGCACAGAGCAGACAAAACAAGCTGTTTTGTCTGCTCTTCTTCTGTGTAAAATCATATATTGACACCGGCGCTTTTCTCGGTTAAACTAAATGCAACTCAAGTGAATATGCTTTTCAAAGGCAATGAAGAGAAGAGTACGTGTTGGAATAGGTCACAGAGAGCCCGGGCAGCTGGAAACGGGTACCGAACACTTCACCGAACATGGTCTTGGAGCCGCGCGGGCAACGGGAATGAATCCTTGAGGCCGCGACGGGGGCGCCCGTCACAGCGCAGGAGTATCGGACGCAAGTCCCGCACTCTGTAAGGCCCTGGCCGTGAGGTCCGGGTGAAGCAAGGTGGTACCACGGAGCAAACGCTTTCGTCCTTGACAGCCGTCAAGGACGTTTTTGTTTTTTCTGCCCTTATTCCCCCTTATTGGTGCGACCCACAACGACGTGGTCCACATAGATAATGCCATCAAATTTTATCAAAGGAGCTTACAACTATGAAAAAGAAAGTTCTTGCCTTGGCGCTGGCCTGCGCGGCCTGCCTGACCCTGCTGGCCGGCTGCGGCGGCGATGACAAAAGCGGCGATACCGTCACCCTCAAGGTGGGCGCCTCCCCCGCTCCCCACGCGGAAATTCTGGAACAGGTGGCGCCCATCCTGGCTGAGCAGGGCATCACCCTGGAGATCGTGGAGTATAACGACTACATCGTTCCCAACGAGGCGGTGGAGTCCGGCGAAAATGATGCCAACTACTTCCAGCACATCACCTACATGAACAACTTCAACGCCGAGCATGGCACCCATCTGGTCAGCGTGGCTGAGGTCCACTATGAACCCTTCGGCATCTACGCCGGCCGGGTGTCCAGCTTGTCTGAGTTGCCGGACGGCGCAGTCATCGGCATTCCCAACGACCCCACCAACGGCGGCCGGGCACTGCTGCTGCTCCAGGAGCAGGGACTCATCACTCTGCCCGAGGACGCCGGCCTGGAGCCCACCGTACTGGATATCGTGGACAATCCCCACAACTATCAGATTGAAGAATTAGAGGCCGCTCAGCTGCCCCGTTCCCTGGACAGCCTGGACATTGCCGTCATTAACGGCAACTACGCCATTGACGCCGGTCTGGACGTGGCCGATGCCCTAGCCATCGAGTCCTCCGAGGGCACCGCAGGCACCGCTTATGTGAACGTGCTGGCCGTCAAGGAGGGCAATGAGAACAACGAGGCGATTCAGGCCTTGGTGAAGGCCCTGTGCAGCGACGAGGTCCGCGCCTATATGGAGGAAACCTATCAGGGCGCTGTGGTTCCCGTCTTTTAAGAGAATATCCTAAGAAGGGAGCAGGGCGTTGCCCTGCTCCCTTCTTTTACATCATTTTCGCTCCACGGCACTGGCCGCCAGAAGGTCCCCCTCGCCGGGGGCGTAGGTGATGGCCACCCGGTCCCCTTCGCTGAGGATGACCGTCTCCGGGCTGTCCGCAGCGCTGATGGTGTAGAACACCGACTGACCGTCCAGCCGCAGGAAGAACACCGTGTTTCCCTCCATCACCGCCGAGCGGATCTCCGCCAGAGTCCCCTCCGCCGTCTCTGCGTCCGGGGATGTGCTCTCTCCATTTCCAATGCCGCTAGAGCGCATCATGTCCAGGTAATTCTGCTTGCATTCCTCCACCGTGTTGCCGGTGGCCACGATGTTATACTGCTGTACGTTCACCATGGCGTACATTTTCACCAACTGGGCCGCATCCTTCATGGCCATAAAATAGGTGGGCTGGCCCCCCACGTTCAGCAGCAAGGGGAAGGTGGCAGTATAGCGCAGATTTTGCAGTTCGCCCTCGGCGCTGTCCATGGCGGAACGCTCCGTGGCTCCAGCCACAGAATAGAAATGAGTTTCCTTCGTGCGCTGGTTGGTGAGAATGAAGCCCACATTGGACTGATCTCCTCCCACCGAGGTAACGCCGGTATAGCAGTACACATCATCGTTGATGGCGATGTAATTGTATCCGGCGGTAGTCACCGTCACGTCCTTCTGCCCGAAGATCGAGTTGAAAAAGCCGTTGTGGTACATGCCGTAGTAGTCGTACTGCTCCATGATAAGGTCCGCACGGTACAAGTTGTCCACCCAGGAGGGCACTTCCTCATAATACTGGCTCTCCCCGGTGATGGCATTGACCAGTACGCCGCCCTGGATATCCGTGCCGCCGAACAGGCCGATGGTTTTGACAATCCGGGGGCAGACCCAATAAGGCACTCCCTCCTCGTCGATCTCCATTACCGGCTCGGCGAACATGAACGTGGGGTATTGGAAGCGCAGATGACGGTACAGGTTCCGGCCAAAGTGCTCGGCGGTGGTGTACTTGATGCCCTCTTCCAGCCGCACCAGTTCCACGTTCTGCGTCACCATGTCGATGAGGATATAGGCGGGCAGCCCGTCCCCCCGGTTGGTAATCCACTTGATAAGGTCGGCATAGCGCAGGGTGGCGATGCGCACAGGCCGCCCCTGATAGTTGATCTGGGTGTAGTCCTCGTTGACCTCGAACTGGCTGACCATGTCGCTCAGCTCACCCAGCTTCCGGTCGCCCAGCCGCTCGGCACTGTCTTTGTCCAGCATGGGGATCTGGTCAAAGGAGATCTCCTCCACCTCGTTGGCGAAATCTCCGTTCTGGATGGGCAGCAAAGCCGCATAGTCCCCCGCTCGGAAGATCACCGCGGACACCAACGCCCCCACAATGCACACCACCAGAGCAGCGGCCAGGAGCAGGGCGGGGATCTTGCACTGCTTTTTTACAAAGCCGAAATACCCCTTGGCGCCGCTGCCCTGAAACCCGGAGGTCACCACGGCGCAGGCCATGTATACCAGGCACAGCAGGAGCAAGAAGCCATAGAAGCTCTCATCCTGCGGATTGAGGGCCGGCAGGGCAAAATAGAAGTAAACCGCCCCCACCACCAGGGTGACCAGCAGGTTGAGCAGGGTTCGGGTCAGCGGCGTGCCAATGGCCTTTCTGGGTTTTCTCGCCCTTTGCGGCCGGGCGGCGCCTGCCCCTGCTCCCTGCCCCGTCTGTTGATTCAGATTGTGGAACAAATCCTCAAATGTCATGATTTTCCTCTCTTTCCCGGCGGGCGCGCCCCGCCTGATCCCAAGGCCCGCTTTCTGCCAAGCCTGTTTTTGGGTATGATACCATACCCGGTGATAAAAAGCATCCCCTTTTATAAGATTTTAATGCTGGCTCTCTTTTTTTAATGTCCTCCTGCTGGCTCTGGCAAAAACGCATTGAAAACCCATGCCGCCCATGATATGATAAGTTGTGATTTTATATTGGGAGGATTTGCCCATGCCCATCGCACATCAACTTACCGACCTGATCGGCAACACGCCCCTGCTGGCTCTGGAGCGGTTCGCTCCCGGCGCCCGTATTCTGGCCAAACTGGAGTGCTTCAACCCCTTGTCCTCTGCCAAGGACCGGGCTGCCCTGTCTATGCTGGACGCGGCGGAGGCCGCCGGCCAGCTCCGGCCCGGCACGGTCATCATCGAACCCACCTCGGGTAACACCGGGGTGGCCCTGGCCTATATCGCCAACATCCGGGGCTACAAGCTCATCCTCACCATGCCGGACACCATGAGCACCGAGCGCCGGAACCTGCTGTCCGCCCTGGGGGCGGAGCTGGTGCTCACCCCCGGCGGTCAAGGCATGGAGGGCGCCGTGGCCAAGGCCCGGGAGCTGGCCGCCTCCCTTCCCTCCGCCTTTATTCCCAGCCAGTTCGACAACCCCGCCAACGCCCAAGCCCACTACCGGACCACCGGCCCGGAGATCTGGCGGGACACGGAGGGGCAGGTGGACGTATTCGTGGCCTGCGTCGGCTCCGGCGGCACCATTACCGGAACGGGCCGCTATCTGAAAGAGCAGAACCCGGCCATCCAAGTGGTGGCGGTGGAGCCGGCCGAGTCCCCCCTGCTCTCCGGCGGCCGGCCCGGCCCCCACAAGATCCAGGGGATCGGGGCCAACTTCATCCCTTCCGTCCTGGACCGCACCGTTTATGACCGGGTGCTCCCCGTATCCGGGAACGATGCCTACCAGGGGGCCAGGGAGCTAGTGCGCACCGAGGGCCTGCTGTGCGGCGTGTCCTCCGGTGCGGCGGCCTTTGCCGCCCGAAAGCTGGCGGCCATGCCGGAGTATCAGGGCAAGAGCATCGTCACGCTCCTGCCCGACACCGGGGAACGGTATCTGTCCACCGATCTCTTCCAGCCCTGAACTACCCGCCCCAAAATCCCAACGCGAAAGAAGGAGTTTCCATGAAACGCCTGTCCGCCCTTCTGCTGATCCTCACCCTGGCGCTGTCCGGTTGCGCGTCCGCTCCCGATCAGTCGCTTCCCTCCGCCACGCCCGCCATTGCCCCGTCCCAGCCCTCTACGCCCGGGCCGTCTCCCACCTCCAGGCCTTCGCCCAGTCCCACACCGGCGCCCGACCCCATTCAGGAGCAGCTGGATGAGCTGACCACTGCTCAAAAGGTAGGCCAACTCCTGCTGGCGGGCATTGAAGGCACTCAGGCGGGAGAGGACGCCGCCTATGCCGTCCAGACCGTCCAAGCCGGCGGCGTCATCCTCTTTGGCCGCAACGTGGACACCTGCGCCCAGGTAGCTCAACTGGTCACTGACCTGCGGGCCATGAACGGGGATTATATTCCTCTGCTCATCGCGTCTGATGAGGAAGGAGGCTCTGTCTCCCGAATGCCGGAGGAGGTCCATGATCTGCCCGCTGCCTATGCCTTCGGACAGACGGGGGACGAAGGGCTATGCCGTGCGCTGGGCAAGACCCTGGCCGCCCAGTGCGCCGCCCTGGGCATCAATGTGGACTTCGCCCCGGTGGCTGACGTGTGGTCTAACCCAGACAACACGGTCATCGGCCGCCGGGCCTTGGGCTCGGACAGCGCCGATGTGGCCCGGCTGGTTTCCCAGATGATGGAGGGTCTGGCGGAGGGCGGCGTGGTGCCGGTGCTCAAGCACTTCCCCGGCCATGGGGACACCAACGCTGACTCCCACTACGACCTGCCGGTGGTGAACAAGAGCCTGGACGAGCTGGAGGCCAGCCTGAAGGCGTATGACAAGGCACAGACCGAGCTGGTCGGCCACTCCGCAGATCTGAAAAAGGCGATCGCCGAGACGGATGTAAAGGTCAGGGAGGCCCAGAAGAGCTACCGCAAGCTGAAGGACGAGACCAGCAAGGGCGCGCTGGACGACGCCATTGACGAGCAGGCCAGGCTGCGGCGGGAGCTCAGCGACACCGAGGCTGCCATCAAGGAGAACAGCGCGGCCTATCAAGACCTCTACAAGCAGGCACGGAACGCGGCTTCCGCCATCAGCAAGGCCGACAACCGGGCGGGAGGCGAAAAGAGCGGCACAGGACTGGGCGGACTGGCAAAGGGGCTGATGGCGGCCGGGGTCGGAAGCCTTTGGAGCGACGCGCTGGGGAAGGTGGGGGATGCTTTCCTGAGCAGCGCGATCGGGGAGCCGGAGGCGCGTATGGCCTCCTCGATCCTGTCCGGGGCGGTTTCCGGAGGCTCCATGGGTGCGGTATTGGGCGCGCCCGGAATCGCGGTGGGCGCTGTTGTGGGGGCCCTGGCAGGTGCGGTCTCAGGCGGCGCGGAGATCTTTGAATCAAAGGACCAGGCGTTCAAAAACTACGTGCAAGAGGCGGCGGAGGGGCAGCTCTCCGCCCAGAAGGAGGCCGTCACCTCCGGTTCCTCCATTGCGGGCGGGCGGGAACAAAAGCAGATGGCCTTTACCCCCCTGCTGGGCTCGGAGGAGGAAGCGGCGGCCTTTCTGGCCGACGTGCAGGACATGGCCGCCATGACCAACTACACCTACGACGAGATCACGGGGTACGCCAAGAGCCTGGTCAAGCCCTTCGGGGCGGACAAGTCCCTGGATATCCTCACCACTCTGTCGGATGCGTCCGCCGCCCTCTCCCTCAACGAGAGCGACAACGCGGTGCTCATTGCGGGCCTGAGCCGCATGAAGCTGACGGACAAGACCACCCAGGAAT
>URQA01000130.1 GCA_900549885.1 uncultured Eubacteriales bacterium
CCTGTCAATGACAGGCCGGGCACCAGGCTCTTATTGATTCCTTAATATCATATGCACAATCTTTTGCCCGGTTTTAGCTCCTACATATTATAATAATGCCACATAAGGAGGGATTGCTATGGCAACTGTGAGAGGGCGTATACGCCGCTTGGAAAAGTACGTTGATGCGGCTTTCGAAAAATTTGTTTTCCACCATAAGATCCTAGGTTGCTTACTGATATTTATTGGAATCCCTCTGGCTACGCTGGCGGCAGTGTGTGCCTGCTCGGCCATCCTTGCGCTGCCCGTGGTATGGGTGTTGGGCCTGATGTGATCCACCGTAGGTGAAAGCCTGCCGTAACTCTAGATGGCGCGTTAAAAAATCACCCACATAAAAGGGTGATTTCGACCACTCTTTAGCTGGGAAATTTATTTAGCAATTTGTGCGGACAAAAGCCCACTAATTATGCTATAATAAATACTCAGTTGAAAGGAGGGGGCGACATGGGAACGGCTGTTCAGCCTAATCAGAGGGTAGAAAAGAGGCATGGAAAGCTCACAATTTTTACCAGCTATTTTTCTGGCGCTGGAAAGAGCTACCGGATGCTGGAGACGGCCAAGCGTGTTAAGCGGGCAGGTGTGGACGTGGCGGTGGGAGTGGTTTCCTGCGACCAGTGGCCCCAGACAAAGGCGCTGGCAGAAGGGCTTGAGAGGCTTCCCTGCAAAGCCGTCGCATGCGGCGGACAAACCGAGTATGAGCTTGACTTGGATGTATGCCTGAGGCGCCAGCCGCAGTTGCTGTTGATTGACGACCTTTCTCATCGAAATGTGGATGATACCCGCAACAAAAAAAGGTACCAAGATATTAAGGAGCTGTTAAAGGCGGGGATAGATGTCTACACTACATTGGATGTCCAGCATATTGAGAGCATTCAGGACACGGTTTCCGCCATAGTGGGAAGCGTGATTCCCGAACGGATTCCGGACGATGTGTTCGACCAGGCCGCACAGGTGGAATTTGTAGATATTGAACCAGAAACGCTTCAGAGGCGTCTGGCTGAACAGAATAAGAGAACGCTTCTGTCCAGTTGTTCCCTGCCGCAGTTGAGCGCGCTTCGGGAGATTGCTCTTCGCCGGTGTGCAGACCGCGCCGCACAATTCGCCCAAGGCAGGCAGAGTCCGGCAAAATACCGCACTGAGGAACAGATCTTGGTGTGCCTTTCTCCGTTTGAGTCCAATGAGAAGGTCATCCGCACTGCGGCCCGGATGGCAGGGGCGTTTCGATGCGGCTTTACTGCGCTGTTTGTTGAAACGAAGGACTTTCAATGGACACCCCAGGCAGACCAGGAGCGGTTGAAGGCAAATTTTCGCCTGGCGCAGCAGCTGGGTGCGTCTGTTGAAACGGTTTACGGCGATGATGTCGCCTACCAGATTGCAGAGTTTGCGAGGCTGTCCGGAGTAACAAAAATTGTGCTGGGACGTAGTGGAACGCCCGGTAGGACGCTGCTCCACCCACAGACGCTGACGGAACGGCTGATTGAATTGATTCCGGAGCTGGATATCCATATTATTCCGGACACTCAGACGAACCGACGGTTTGCGGCCAGGTACCGGGCTGTTATCCATGCGCCTTCCATATCTCTGCTGGATCTGATCAAAAGCGTACTGATCCTTGTTCTGTCCACCTTGGTGGGATTTGTATTTTACTATCTTGGCCTGAGCGAAGCAAATATCATTACGCTCTATATTCTGGGCGTTATGCTGGTTTCGGTGTTTACCAAAAGCTCTGTTTGTAGCTTGATTGCGGCCATCGTCAGCGTGTTGACCTTTAATTTTTTCTTTACGGAACCAAGATTTTCTCTGCATGCCTATGACAGCGACTACCCGGTCACATTTGTGGTCATGTTCCTGGCAGCGCTTTTGACTGGCTCTCTGGCAACTAGGCTGAAGTCCCACGCGGCGCGGTCGGCCCAGGTGGCCCGGCGGACTAGGCTGCTGTTTGAGACCAGCCAGAATCTGCAAAAGGCGGAAAGCCAGCGGGAGATCATCCAGATCACCGCCGGGCAGCTGCTGAAGATTTTCCAGCGGGATATTGTGGCGTACCCTGTAAATGGTGGGGAACTGGGCCAGCCGGAGGTTTTTCCGGCAAATGAGTCGCTGCCCGGAGATATGTACAGTTCGGAGAAGGAACGGCAGGCGGCCCACTGGGTCATGATGAATAACAAGCGGGCTGGCGCTGGGACAGAGACCCTCTCCGACGCCCGATGCACGTATCTGTCTGTCCGCATTGGGGAACAGGTATACGGTGTGGTGGGAATCGCCGCTTCAGATAAGGAACTGGATTCCATTGAAAACAGCCTGCTTCTTTCCGTGCTGGGTGAGTGCGCCTTAGCCCTGGAAAACCAGAAAAACCTGGAAGAGAAGGAGGCTGCCGCAGTTCTGGCAAAAAACGAACAACTCCGGGCCAATCTGCTGCGGTCTATCTCCCATGACTTACGCACACCCCTGACCTCTATCTCGGGGAATGCCAGCAATCTCCTGTCCAACGGAGAGCTGTTTGACGCAAAGACCAAGCAACAGATGTATACCGACATCTATGATGACGCCATGTGGCTGATCAACCTGGTGGAAAACCTGCTGTCCGTCAGCCGGCTGGAAGAGGGCAGGATGAACCTGCGGCTGTCCACTGAGCTGATCGACGAGGTAGTGGCCGAGGCCCTGCGGCACATCAACCGGAAAAGTGCGGAATACCACCTGCATGTGCACAGCGGCGGGGAGTTTCTTTTGGCCCAGATGGATGCCAGGCTGATCGTGCAGGTGCTCATCAATATCATTGACAACGCCATCAAGTATACGCCCCCCGGCTCTGACATTGAAATTGGCTGGAAGCGGCAGGGCAAATGGATTTTGATTTCCATTGCGGACAACGGGCCTGGGATTCCGGATGAGGCCAAACCCCATATTTTTGAGATGTTTTACAGCGCGTCCAATCGGATTGCGGACAGCCGCCGGAGTATGGGGCTGGGACTGGCGCTGTGCAAAGCCATTGTCAACGCCCATGGCGGGGAGATTACGGTATCGGACAACGCGCCCCATGGGTCGGTATTCACATTTTCAGTACCAGCCGGGGAGGTAGAGCTGCATGAATAAACCACTGATTTTGGTCGTTGAGGACGATGCGCCGGTGCGCAATCTGATCACAACGACGCTGAAAGCGCATGATTACCGTTTCCTTACTGCGGCCAACGGGGAGTCGGCCATTCTGGAGGCCAGCTCCCACAACCCGGAGATCATGCTGCTGGATCTGGGGCTGCCGGATATCGACGGGGTGGAGGTAATCCGCCGGGTCCGCTCCTGGTCCCAAATGCCCATCATCGTCATCAGTGCCCGCAGCGAGGACGCGGATAAGATCGACGCGCTGGATGCCGGGGCGGACGATTATCTGACCAAGCCGTTCTCTGTGGAAGAGCTGCTCGCCCGGCTGCGGGTGACGCAGCGCCGCCTGACAGTCCTCCAGGCCGGGGTGGCAAATACAGAGCCTGTGTTTACCAATGGGAAATTGAAGGTGGATTATGCTGCAGGCTGTGCCTTCCTGGATGGGGAGGAGCTTCATCTGACACCCAGTGAGTATAAGCTGCTGTGCCTGTTGTGCAGGAACGTGGGCAAGGTGCTGACCCATACCTTTATCACGCAGCAGATCTGGGGAAGAAGCTGGGAGAACGATGTAGCATCCCTGCGGGTATTCATGGCGACCCTTCGTAAAAAGCTGGAAAAGGAACCCGGTTCGCCCCAGTATATCCAGACTCATATTGGGGTAGGCTACCGGATGCTGAAGGTGGAATAACGGGACAGCCCGCCGGAAGGAAATACCGTTCCTGAGGGCTTGGTATTCTGCCTTCGAAATGAGAGCGCCCTGTCGGCATAGGTCCGGCAGGGCGCTTTGCTGTGGCCGGTATGTGTCCGGAACAGACAAAAATAGTTCCTGCAGTTGGCTGCCGGGGCTGATGCTTTTTTAACAGGAAGCCATTATGATAAGTAGGGGAGCACGGGAATGTCCCTCTGCCGGAGCAAAGGATGGGAGGCCTGTACATATGGGGCAAAAGAAAATGCTGGTTCTGACGATGCTGTGCATCTCGCTGTTCCAGATGGGAATGGTAGGGTTGGCACCCGTGGTGTCCGCGGTGGTGGATGCCTTCCCTGGCACATCGGCGCTGGCTGCGCAGATGGCCACCACCTTTTTGAACCTGGTGCTGGTGGGAGTTGCGTTGCTGTCAGGCACAATTTCCCGGCATTTTGGGCGCCGGAAAATGTGTGCCGGCGGGATGCTGCTGTTTGCACTGGCGGGGATATGCGGTGCTTTTTTCACAGTGGGGCTGTGGGCGGTCTTTGTTTGGTCGGCTTTTTTGGGGGCCGGGACCGGGCTGTTCGTCCCGGCGGTGTCCAGCATGATGATCGACTATCTGGATGACGGGGAGCGCAGTGCGGTGGCCGGACTTCAGACAGCTTTTGTCAACTTGGGAGGTATGGCTTTGAGCTTTCTGGCCGGGCTGCTGGCGGGGACGGTATGGAGCAACGCTTATCTGGTGTTCCTGGCTGCGGTGCCGGTGTTTTTCCTGTGCCTGTGCGGTCTGCCCCGGGAGAAAGCTGCGCCGGGAAAGGCTGATAGAGGTTGGAGATCCGGTAAGCTCCCCCGGGCGGTGTGGCTGGCCGCCCTCCAGACCTTTTTGTTTGCTGTGCTCTATTTTGCCTTTTCCACCAATATCTCGCTGCTCTTGGTGGAGCGGGGAGTGACAGACACGGCCATGTCTGGAATAGCCACGGCCATTTTTATGCTGGGCGGCTGCCTGTTCGGCTTTGTGTTTACCAGGCTTCTGGGGCTATGCAAAGGATGGACCGCCTGTTTGGCTTTTGTTTTGCTGGCGGCCAGCTATCTGGTAATCTATTGCTTCGACGGTATTGTTCCATTGCTGGCGGCCGCCTTTGTGGGGGGCGGCAGCCTCAGTGTCATATTTCCGTTCTTTTTGGTCACGATCGCAGGCCAGGTAGATCCGACAGTTTCTGTCATGGCATCCTCTCTCATTCTCTCGGTAGGGCCAAACCTAGGCTCCTTCGTCTCGCCTATGATTCTGACCAACCTATCTAGACTTTTGTTCGGTCCTGGGGTATCGGGACGCTTCCTTTTGGCCGCCATTTTGGCGGTCAGTCTGGCTGGTGTTCTGTTTGCCCTAGGGTTGAAGAAGAGGGGGGCAGCTATAAAATGAGAATGGATATGGAAACAAACCAAGCGGCCCTGGCTTTTGCCAGGGCCGCTTAGGTTTGGGATTACAGTTCCGCAGGACCGGCAGGCCGGAATTTTTCCTGGTATTCCATCAGCTTGAAGGAGAGCATCAGTTGCAGGGCGGTCTCGTCATCCTTCAGGTCCAGGCCAGTGAGCTCCTGAATCTGGGCGATTCGATATTTGACGGTGTTCACATGGACCGATAGCTGTTCCGCCGCTCCAGATTTGCTCCGGTCGCAGCTTAGATAGGCCCGGAGAGTGTCCAGCAGCTCCGGCCCGTTGTTTTTGCAGTGCTCGATAAGCTGGAATAGCTCTGGCAGGCACAGGGCAGGCAGAGCGTCATTTTTCAGGCACAGCTCCGAGATATAATAAATGGAATACTCCCGGTAGGCATAGAACGGCGCGCCTGGATGGACGCGGCTTCCCAGCTCAATGGCCTTGGACGCTTGATACCCTGCGTCCCGGAGCTGGGTCACTGAGGCCTGAGCGTTGCTGATCCCTACGACCAGGTCGTACTGGCGCAGCGAGGGGAGCAGCGGAGCCAGAAATTTTCCAAAGTCCCGGACAGGCCGGGCAGAGGATACCAAGGCAAAGACGATATTCTGGTACAAAAAGCTGTGGCATCCGGGTAGCGTGGCCTGAACCTCAGCGGCAAAATCAGAAAACGAGACCCGGTGGGGGGCCAGTGTATCTCGCAGCGTAAAGACCAAGGCATAGAGATGAGGCGGAAAGGTGATGCCAAGTTCCCGTTGCCGCCGCAATACCTCCTCCGGCTCCCCCAGAAGATTGTCCAGAATGTCCCGGAGAAACCGCTCTGTCTGGTCTGCACGCCGCTTGGGCCGGCTGCCCTGCTGATGCCAGAGAGAGATCGTGAGCAGATTGCCCAGCAGTTCGGCAATGCTGATGTCCTGTTCGTCAAGGGGACGACCTAGCTGGAGAATATGAAGATACCCGATGACGGCGCCGCCGACCATTAGGGCTTTATACAGGATGGGCGGCATATGCCCGTCTCCGCTGGCGGCGGCCAGGGAGGCGGCGGGATGCCACAAGGCGTCCAGCTCTGTGTCGGGATGCCCCACAGGCAGGTATTCCGAAATAAAAAATTCCCGGTAGGTGGGGCTGGACACCTTCTCCGGACTGGTACAGCATAAGATCTTCTGTTCCCGGTCTGTCACCAGGATCGGGCACTTTAGGGCCCGATACCCCTCTTCCACCAGCTCTGGGATAGACCGGCATTTCAAAAGGGAGCGGGAGACTTCTGTAGCCAAGGAGGATTTACACCCCAGATCGTAGGCGGAGTTGAGCAGAGCCAGCAGCGTGTCGGTCAAGGTGGCTCCATACACGGCAATGACGGCCCGGTTTTGAAAAAATACCGGATCCGCGGTCACATAGGGCTCCACCACACAGCAGATGGGCGGCAGGTCCAAGTGGGGATCGAACTGCTTGAGTTGCCAGTAGTTGCACAGGTAGGCGGTGTCAGGCTTGAGCTCCTGCTGCCCGGGCAGAAAGGGGATGGGCAGAACCTGAATGTCGGAAATCACCTGTCTCTGGGTCACATTGTAGGTTTGGATGGGCAGATTCCGGCCCAACTCCCGCGCCAGTACGTCAAAGGAAAGATACATACGGCAGACCTCCGCTCTCCGTGGGATAGGCCCCGGGCCATAATGCTCATGTACGGTAAGGAAGCAAGCAACCGAAAACAAGAGATAGACCGCC
>URQA01000131.1 GCA_900549885.1 uncultured Eubacteriales bacterium
CACTTCCACCTGTCTATGCAGTCCGGGTGCGACTCGGTTTTGGCCCGCATGAACCGAAAGTACGATTCCGAACGGTATTATGAGAGTGTAAGATTACTCAATGAAGCATACGAGACCCCCGGGATCACCACAGATCTAATCGTGGGCTTCCCTGGTGAGACTGAGGAGGAGTTCCAGCAGACCCTGGCGTTCATCCGCCGCTGTGCCTTCTCCGCCATGCACATCTTCCCCTATTCCAGGCGGCCGGGGACCCCGGCGGACGGGATGCCCGGTCAGATCCTCAACAGCGTCAAGGAGGAGCGGGCCCACAGGGCCCAGCAGGCCGCCCTGGAGATGGAGGCGGCCTATCTGGACCGCTGGGTGGGACGGACGGTCCCGGTGCTCTTTGAGGAGGAGAAGGATGGCCTGTGGCAGGGCCACGCCCCCAACTATGTCCCCGTCCGTGTACAAGGGGAATATCTTCACAATCAGCTCCGCCCCGTAGAAATCACCGGGATCAAAGGCTCCACTCTGGTGGGGAGACTCCTGTAAAAAGGGACTGTCCGGCGCAGCGCCGGACAGTCCCTTTTTTCATCTTCGGCCCAAGGCCCGCTCCACCCATGGGCGCAGCAGCCAAAACAGCAGATACCCCAGCACTCCGCCCAAGGTATTGGTGATGAGATCCGTCACATCACAGCTCCGGGCGGATGGACCGCCCGACCAGGTATAGAGCAGCTGCATGGTCTCGATGGACAGGCTGAACAAAAAGGTCCAAGCCGCCGTGGAAAATACCTGCCTGGGCTTCAGCAAGGGAAGCAGAAATCCAAAGGGAGCCATCATGAGCACGTTCAGCACTACCTCCCGAACGGCCCCTCCATAATGAAGCCGGAGGTCCCGGAAGGGAATCCAGTTGACAGATTGGAGAAACAAGCGGTTCCCGCCGGGAATGGGCAGCTGGAAGGGCATGAGGGTCACCGCCAGTACACAGCAGACATAACCGTACATCAGCCAGCACAAAATGCGGCGGTCCCGGCAGGCTTTTCTCCACCGGGACCGGTCCAACGCAACGCCTATCACAGCCAGGATCAAACCATCCAGAATATACGCCATGGCGCTCTCCCTTCGTTAGTCCAGGATGCCCATGTTGGGATACCGGGCCTGGAGACGGCTGTCCGGGAAGTGCTCATCCAGGTATTGACTGAAGGCGGACCCGGCGGGTACGCCTTCCCGGCGCTGGTCCATGCGATACAGCGCCGCGGCGGACAGCACCGTGCTCACCGCCAGGAATACCGCCATCACCGCCGCCAGCTTCTTACCCACCCGGCGGGGAATGGCGGAGATCAGCCGGCACAGGCCGGGGTAAACCAAGCGCACCCACAGCACCGCCACCGCGCCCCAGAACAGGCAGAACACCAGATTGATGCGCCCGTTGAGGTTGAAAGGTAGGTGGCTGTAGTCCCAGAAGCATACGCCGAAAGCCCATTCCTGAAACCAGGAGCATATGTACTCATACACGCCCCCCAAGGCGGTGCCCAGCAGGAAGATTTGGATATTACCCTGGTCCTGCAGCTTGTGGAACACCAGCGTCAGCAATACCGCCCCAAATCCCCATACCAAGGAGAAGGGACCGTAGACCAAGCTGCTGCGGCTGATCAGCTCACCTCGGGTGACCAGCCAGAACACTACCTCGATCAGATCTCCCAAAAAACTGGCCATCAGAAACAGCCAAAACACCCGGTAGACCGACAGGCCCTCCGCCTGGACCTCGGCGGCTTGGGCCGCCGCTTTCGCCTTTGGCGCCGCAGTATCTTTGGTCATCTCTATCACGCTCCTTTTACAGTGGACATCTTACCATGAGCTTACGGGGAAAACCATAAAGAGTTTCTGAAAATTTGATTAAAACTGGCTGGAAGGAGCTTCCTCACTTCTTGGGATGAAACTTTTTGTAATAAAATATCAAAGATAATACCCCTGGTATTCCCAACCACAGCAGGAGGATCCCGCCAGTCAAAGCCGGGAAATGGCCCACGCCTGACAGCACCCCCGCCAGATAGAGTACAGCCAGAGGCAGAGCGGCATAACCCACCAGCCTGTGAGATAAAATCCAGGTGTCCTCGTCCGTCACCGTCCAGGGCAGGCGGAAGCCCACATAGCGGTTAAAGGGCAGCTTGGGGGCGATGTTTCCCGCGAACAGCATGAACAGGCAGATAAGCCCCGCGCACAGCAGTTCCGATCCCCGTTCATCCACCAATTTCCGCCGATCCAGCCACACCAGTCCCACCGCCAGCACAAGGAGCACAACGGAAAAAATCACGGTCTGCTTCAGCACACCTAGCTTGGGGCTGCCCTCCTCTACTTGGGTCAGCTCCCCCATATTGCAGTAGAGAAAGCCCAGTAGAGCCAGGGCACCTACGACAAGCACAACCAATTTGCCCCATTGTCCCGGCAGCAGCAGGCAGAGCAGGAAAAAAGCCAAACTGCCTGCTAGCAGCACCCGCCGCTTATGTTTCAGCGTCATAATGCTCCTCCTCTCCCCGGCCCAGAAGCTCCATCACCTCCATGATCATCTCCTGTACCATGGACAGATTCAGGGAATAAATAACCTGGTTTGCTTGGCGCCGGCTGGTGATGATACCCGCGTTTTTCAGCACCTCTAAATGCCGGGATACGGAAGGCTGGGCAATGTCAAAGTGCCCCGCGATCTCCCCAGCGCTGAGCGTTCTCCATTTTAGCAGCCGGATGATTTCCCGGCGGTAGGGACTGGCCAGTGCCTGAAAAAAGTCATCTCTCATATGATTCACCTCCAAGCAGTTCTCGCTGCCTTCATAGATTCTATTATAGCTATTTAGCTAAATATGTCAAGTCCAATTAAAAAAAGAACCTGGCACTTCTTTCCTGTGCCAGGTCTCTTTTGAAACGCCTCCCGGCAAAGCCAGCAAAGCGGTTTGCCGGGAGGCGCAGGGGAACTCCCACCGATTTCGCCAAAAATGGAGTCGTACAAACTCTGTACCGGCATCAGCCTGGCGGCCAGGTCATGTCTCGCCCCGCCAGCACGTGGAAGTGTAGGTGCGGGACGGATTGCCCCGCTTGCGGGCCGCAGTTGGATACCACCCGGAAGTCGGTGATGCTCAGCTCCTTGGTGACTTGGGAGATCACCTCAAAGCAGTGAGCCACCACAGCGGCGTTCTCCGGGGTGATCTCCCCGCAGGAGCGGATGTGGACCTTGGGGATCACCAGGAAGTGGGTGGGCGCCTGGGGGTCGATGTCGTAAAAGGCGTAGACGGTGTCATCCTCATACACCTTGTTGGACGGGATCTCCCCCGCCGCGATTTTACAAAACAGGCAGTCTGACATATGACTTCCCTCCTTTTCTTCTATATATCATGTTCACTGGTTGGGAACGGCGGTGAAGATCTCCAAGGCTTCGGCCCCGTCGTTGAGGAGACTTGTCTGTACCCCGGGCAGCAGCGGCAGTCCCCAGGGCCATCCGTTCCACCCCGCCGTTGTGCGGTGTTTTGTCAGTTCCTCTCAGCGTACTGGGGTGTAATTGATCTCAGCCGTCTCGTCGGTGGCCTCCAGTTTGAAGATCACCGGTCGCAGGCCGTCGTTGCAGGAGCAAATAGCCACGCCGGGTTCCCGTATCCAGTCCCCAAAATAGAACAGATTATCTCCTGTCCCGTGGGCCAGGGCGAACACATACTGGTAGATGGCCTTCCACGCCTCGTCGCACAGTTCCTCTGGTTTGGCGTAATCGGCATAAAACACCTGACCTGCCTTCATCATGGGGCAAGCAGTGAGGCCCTCCGCCCCATATTCTCTGGCCAATTCCTCGTCCAGAGTGGTTTTCAGCACTGTGATCTTCACCTTATTCATCTCGTGCCCTCCTTCCTTGCGTCAGCGGAACTGGTTGACCTGTGGGTCATAATTGTATCCAATGGCGGTCAGCTTGCGCTCCAGTTTCGCCCGGTTCTCCCCCAGGCTGGCGCACAGCTCGTCCAGGCTGGGGTACTCGTCCCGCAGTTTGGTATTCACGAAGCTAAGCAGGATAACGGGATCTTCAGGTATCATATTTCCTCCTGATCTGGGCGCTCCAGCCCTAGAACGTCGTAGTATTCCTCTGAAAACTGCAGGTAGGCGGGGTCGTAACTGGCCTGGAGAGCCTTGACCTTCTCATAGGGGTCGGCGCCCTCCAGGGAAAATGCGGCGGCGACAGCGGCCAGAGCAGCTCTTTTTTGTTCCAGAACGTCCTCCATTCCTTCCCAGGATCGCTCTGACTCTTCCTTCAAGAAGTCCCGGAACTGCTCCTCCTCCGTCCACCAAATCTGTGAAATCGGGTTTGCGTCCCCGCAAAACAGGACAAAGGACAGAAACTGGCGAAAGTCCTCCGCCACCGGCAAAACATAGCGCCCTGGCTCTCCCATGGCGGGGTCCACGCAGAACACCCGCTCATCTCCCGGCAAGAGGATGAAGTGGACTCCGTCACAACCCAGTCGGCCCACCGGCTCTCCGTCCACCGGGTCGCAAAAATAGGGCTCCTGGGGCACGCCCGGCTCCAGCAGACCGATCGCCCCAAAGTCAATGGGCAGGGCGGCAAACCGCGCCAGATCCTCTCGAGTCATAGCTTACACCCCCAATTTCTGGGACACAAAGTCATCCACAGCGGCCAGAGCATTATCCAGCTTGAGCACGTCGCTCCCGCCGCCCTCGTCGGCGCAAAGTCCGCTCTGCTCTGTTTCCGTCCAAGGACGGCGAAAACTTCGCGGCGCTCCCTTGCGCCTCCTCTCCCCATCGGACCCGCTGGCGCTGGGCTCCGATGGGGATCCCAAAACGCCATGGGCGGCTCACAGGCCCAGCTTTTGAGACACGAAGTCGTCCACAGTGGCCAGCGCGTTGTCCAGCTTCAGCACGTCAGAACCGCCGCCCATGGCGGAGTCGGGCTTGCCGCCCCCCTTGCCGCCGCAGATGGGGGCCACGGCCTTGATGATATCCCCGGCCTTGACGCCCTTGGCCACCGCGTCCTTGCCGCAGGCGGCCAGGAAGGTGATCTTGCCGTCGTTCACCGCGGCCAGCACCGCCACCACGCTCTCGTCCTTGTCCCGGAGGAAGTCGCCCATCTTGCGCAGGCGGTCGGCGTCCGCATCGGGCACCGTGGAGGTGAGCACCTTCAGCCCGCCCACCTCGTGGGCGGCGAAGAGGAACCGCTCGGCCTGGCTCACCGCCTCCCGGGCCTTGAAGCGCTCCACCGCCTGGTTCAGCTGCTTGATCTCGCCCATGACGGTCTCGGCCTTCTCCCGCAGCTCACCGGGCTTGGCCTTCAGGGCGGCGGCGGTCTGGAAGAGCAGCTCCTGGTTGCGGTCCATCACCTCCAAGGAGACCCGGCCGGTGGTGGCCTCGATCCGGCGCACGCCGCTGGCCACGGAGAACTCGCTCTGGATGTGGAACACGCCCACTTTGGCGGTGTTGTCCAGGTGGGTGCCGCCGCAGAACTCCACGGAGTACCCCTCGCCCATGTCCACCACCCGGACGCTGTCGCCGTACTTCTCGCCGAACAGGGCGATAGCCCCGGTCTTTTTGGCCTCCTCGATGGGCATGACCTTGGTCTGGATGTCATAGCCCTCCAGCACCGCCTCGTTGACGATGCGGCTGACCTCCGCCAGCTCCTGGGCGGTCATGGCGGAGAAGTGGGTGAAGTCGAAGCGCAGCCGGTCGGCCTCCACCAGGGAGCCCGCCTGGTGGACGTGGTCCCCCAGCACGGTGCGCAGGGCCTTGTCCAGCAGATGGGTGGCGGAGTGGGCGCGCATGACGGCCTTCCGGCGGTCCTGGTCGATGGCGGCGGTGACGGTGTCCCCCAGCTTGAGCACGCCCTCGGTCACCTTGCCGTAGTGCATATACTTGCCGCCCTTGTTCTTCTGCACGTCGGTGACGGTGAACAGGCAGCCGTTCTCCCCGCTCCTGGCGATGGTGCCGTGGTCGGCCACCTGGCCGCCCATCTCGGCATAGAAGGGGGTCTTGTCCAGCACCACGATGCCCTCCACGCCAGGCATGAGCTCCTCGGCCTGCTCGTTCTCCACCACCAGGGCCACCACGCGGGCGCCGGTGATGGTGTTCTCGGTGTAGCCCACGAATTCCGTCTCGGGCACGTCCTTGCCGAACTCCACGCCGGCCCAGCCCAGGTCGCCCAGGGCCTCCCGGGCCTTCCGGGCCCGCTGGCGCTGCTCCTCCATGAGCTGGTGGAAGCCGTCCTCGTCCACCTCCATGCCCTGCTCGGCCACCATCTCCATGGTCAGGTCGATAGGGAAGCCGTAGGTGTCGTAGAGCTTGAAGGCGTCGGCGCCGGAGAACACCCGCTCCCCCTTCTCCTTGTGGCCGGAGAGCATGTCGTTAAAGATGCGCAGGCCGCCGTCGATGGTCTTGGCGAAGTTCTCCTCCTCCACCCGGATGACCTTGGTGATATAGTCCTGGCGCTCCCGCAGCTCGGGGTAGTGGCCCTCGTTCTCGTGGATGACGGTGTCGCACACCTGGTAGAGGAAGGGGTCGTTCACCCCCAGCAGCTTGCCGTGGCGGGCGGCTCGGCGCAGCAGGCGGCGCAGCACATAGCCCCGGCCCTCGTTGGAGGGCAGCACCCCGTCGCAGATCATGAAGGTGGCGGAGCGGATGTGGTCGGTGATCACCCGCAGGGAGACGTCCTTGGCGGTGGTCTCGCCGTAGTGGGCGTGGGTGATGTCAGACACCTTGTGGGTGATGTTCATCACCGTGTCCACGTCGAACAGGGAGGCCACGTTCTGGCACACACAGGCCAGCCGCTCCAGGCCCATGCCGGTGTCGATGTTCTTCTGCTTGAGTTCGGTGTAGTGGCCCTCCCCGTCGTTGTCGAACTGGGAGAACACCACGTTCCACACCTCGATATACCGGTCGC
>URQA01000132.1 GCA_900549885.1 uncultured Eubacteriales bacterium
TCCCTCGGGTCTCGGCGCCCACCTTACCCAAAAATGCAGGAAGACCGCCGCGCCCTGAGCCGGCCACGGTAGCCGGAAGGACGGGCGGCCTTCCTGTCCAGGGGGCCGGCCTTACATCCGTTTTACGACAGCTCTGGCCGCCTGCACACCAGAGGCACCGGCCTGAGCTAGTCCTCTGGTAACACCGGCGCCATCACCCGCGGCAAAGAAGTTGGGCAGGGCGGTTTCCAACTCCTCGGTGAGCTGCAGGCGGGCGGAGTAGAACTTCACCTCTGCGCCGTAGAGCAGGGTATCATAGTTGGCGGTGCCGGGGGCCAGCTTGTCCAGGGCGTAGATCATCTCAATAATGTCGTCCAGCTGCCGCTTGGGCAGGGCCAGGGACAGGTCGCCGGGGATGGCGGCGGTAAGGGTGGGCCGGGTGAAGGACTTGCTCATCCGGTGGTCGTTGGTGCGGATGCCGGACACCAGGTCTCCGAACCGCTGGACCAGCACGCCGCCGGCCAGCATGTTGGACAGGGAGGCGATGTGCTTGCCGTAGCGGTACGGCTCGTTGAAGGGCTGGGTGAAGCGGTTGGACACCAGCAGGGCGAAGTTGGTGTTCTCGCTGCGCAGCTTGGGGTCGGCGTAGGAGTGGCCGTTGACGGTGTTGATGCCCTCCACGTTCTCCGCCACCACGTGGCCGTAGGGGTTCATGCAGAAGGTGCGCACCTGGTCGCCGTACTGCTTGGTGCGGTAGACCAGCTTGGACTCATACACCACGTCGGTGATGCTCTCAAAGATGGTGGCGGGCAGCTCCACCCGTACGCCGATGTCCACCTGGTTGTTGATGAGCTCCAGCCCCAGCTTCTGGCATTGCTTGGAGAACCACTCCGCGCCGGAGCGGCCCGGACCGGCGATGAGGTACGGCGCGGTGAAGCGTTCGCCCTTTTCGGTGACCAGCACATAGCCCCCGTCGGCCCCCACCTCAATATCCTGTACGGCGGTGTTGAACAGGAAGGTGTGCTTGTCCCGGATATACTCGTAGATATCGGTGAGGATGCGCAGGTTGTTCTCGGTGCCCAGGTGCTTGCACCGGGCTTGGAGCAGATGCAGGTCGTGCTCCAGTGCCCGCTTCTCCAGCTCCCGGGCGGCGGGGGTGGAAGTGGAGTACACTTCGGTGGTGGCCCCGTGCTTAACGTTGAGGGCGTCCACATAATCGATGAGGTCCATGACCTCCCGCTCGTCCAGAAAGTCGGTGAGCCAGCCGCCGAAGGCGGTGGTGAAGTTGAATTTGCCGTCGGAGAAGGCGCCCGCCCCGCCGAAGCCGCACATGGTGCCGCACACCTTGCACTGGATGCAGCTCTTCACCTTACCGGCCACGATGGGGCAGCTGCGGTGGTAGATATCCGCCCCCTGGTCCACCACCAGCACCCTGGCGCCGGGGCATTTCAGGCTCAGCTCATAGGCGGCGTAGATTCCCGCCTCTCCCGTGCCCAGGATCATCACGTCATAGCGGCTGTTCATGGTACATCTCTCATTTCTTATTATAATAAGTGGGCGCGCAGGCCCAAGGTAGTATACCAGAAGTATTGGATGATTTCAAGCAGAAAAAGAGGACCCGGCCGTCTCCGGCCGGGCCCAAAGGGGGGCTTTTCTCTAGGAATCAGACAATCTTGACCACAAACATCCACCAAGGGATCATGATAGCAATAGTAAAGACAGTGGACACTGCCATTTTCACCGCACTGGTCTTGGCGAAGTCCTTCAGAGAGACGTAGCCCATACTGAAGAAGATCAGGTAGGTGCCGATCTCATAGGGCAGAATCAGCTGATCCAGGCCCAGATAGAAAGCGTACGTGGTAGCCATGGGGGACACACCCAGCCCCAGAGCCACGCCGGTGAGCAGGGGGGCGATGGAAGACATGGCGGCCATGGGGGTGAGCAGGAAGTTGACGATCACGCCGAACACGAACACGATTGCCAGGAAGCCGAAGGTGCCGGTGTTGGAGAGCATCGGGGTGATGATGTTCACGATGAAGTTGCCCGCGCCGCAGGCGGCGGCCACCGTGCCGATGGACAGGCAGGCCACGATGAAGAAGATCACATTGAAGTTGACCTTGCGGAAGTGCTCCACCTTACCCACCTTGATGCCGGGCAGGTAGCAGATGATGGGGGCCAGCAGGAATCCGTAGAGCATGTTCCAGTGAGTCCAGCGGTTGCTCAGCAGGTACACCAGCAGGACCAGCAGAATAACCAGCACCTTCTTGTCGTTGGTGGTCATCTTGCCCAGATCCTTCAGCTGCTGCTGGAAGTATGCCTTGCCGTTGATGGGCTTCTCCGGCTTCATCAGCTTGGTGATGATGAAGGCCATGATGAAGGGCAGCAGCACCAGGGGCAGGTCCTGGATGAAGAAGTCGATGAAGTTTGTGTTCAGGCTTCCCTCCACAACGCCTTCCACCGACTTGGACATATCCAGGAACATCTGGATGCCGGAGGGGGAGTAGACGAAGCCGGAGGCAATGTGGAAGCCGAAGCAGGCAGCCATGAGGATGCCGCCGGAGGCTTTGCCCACGGGCAGCTCCAGAGACTTAATGATGGACAGGGTGATCGCGGCCACAGCCATGCTGGTCCAGGTGCCGGGGACGATGATGATGGACAGGATAGCGGTCAGGGTAATGCCGAATACGATGCCGGTATAGGTACCGCCGGCCAGGATGATGCAGTGGTAGGCGATGCGCTTGAGGATGGTGGTGTCCTCCAGGATGTTCACCAGAAGCAGGGTGGCCAGGATGTACCAGGGAATATCATTGGTCCATGCGGAGAACACCGTGCCAGAGGGGGCAATGCCGGTCATGATGTACAGCAGCATCATGAGGATGCCTGCAATGGCGTTGTCCATCTCGTCGAAGCAGAACATGGCGATGCCCATCAGGGTAATGGCAAAGAATGTTCTGATGTCGCTGGTAAACGCCTCCGTGGTGGGGATCAGCAGGATGATGATGGGCAGCGCCAGCGTCACGATCCAGCTGATCAGGGATTTGCGGTTGACTGTTTTGGTCATGTAGTTTCCTCCCTTTTTCAAAATCGCCCCTTGGGGGAACGGCGCCTGTCCCCGCGCCGTGGGGCGTACCCCTCCCGCCCGGACCGGACATGCCCCGGCACGTATGGGCGGATGATAATTTAACTATAGTACAATTTGCACCACCGTGGTTATATTCATTTCAAATTGCTGTAATTTGAAAATCAAATCACTTTATTTTTGTGCACTTTTTTCCTCATCCATCGTCAATTATTTCACATTTTGACGTTTTAGACATTTATCATCATTTTTTTGAATCAGAGTAATTGCATTTTGCTATTTCCCTTTTGGGCTTAATTCCGTTACACTGTGTACGAGTAGATTTGCCGGGTCCTGGATTGTTTTCCCCCGGCGCACAAATTGGAACGGGAGTGTATTTAATAAAAGGAGTGTTGCCTGATGCAAAACAAGTATTACCCCCATATTTTTGAGCCCATCACCATCAACGGAGTCACCTTCAAGAACCGCATCTTCACCGCCCCCTCTATGGGCCACATGATCCAGAACAACGCCCCCACCTACCCCGAGGCCCCCATGATCGCCAACTACCTGGAGAAGGCCAAGGGCGGCGCGGCCCAGGTGGAGTGCGGCGGCCAGCAGGTCAATGACCCCGGCGCCAACCCCATCCACTCCAAGTTCGACATCGAGGACCCCACTGGCTGGCGCAACTTCATCCACTTCACCAACGCCATCCACTTTTATGATGCCAAGGCCTCCTACGAGTTGATCCACTTCGGCAGCGAGGGCGAGTACACCAAGGAGGCCTTGGCCAAAGGCAAGCCCTTCGCCTGCTCCTCCTTCACCCGAAAGGACGGGGTGGAGTTCCAGCAGATCCCCTATGAGGAGATGGACCGGCTGGCCGACCGCTATGCCTCCCTGGCCGAGTGCGTGAAGTTCTGCGGGTTCGACACCCTGCTGATCCACGGCGGCCACGGCACCCTGCTCCAGGAGTTCGTCTCCCCCCGTTCCAACCACCGCACCGACGAGTTTGGCGGTTCCATGGAGAACCGGGCCCGCTTCCCCCTGATGGTGCTGGACCGCATCCGTCAGCGCGTGGGCCGGGATCTGCTGATTGAGTACCGCATCTCTGGGTCCGAATGCGTCCCCGGCGGCTTTGAGATCGACGAGTGCATCGAGTTCTTCAAGCTCATCCAGGACCGAATTGACATCGCCCACATCTCTGCCGGTGTGGTACGGGAGCCCCGCCTGCGCGCCATTACCCACCCCACCAGCTTCCTGCCCGAGGGCTGCAACCTCTACTTGGCCGCGGCCGTGAAGGCCTGCCCGGACATCCACATCCCCGTGCTGGGCCTGGGCGCCCTCCAGCAGCCCGCCGCCATTGAGCAGGCCCTAGCCGAGGGCAAGGCGGACATCATTGCCATGGCCCGGGGCACCATCGCTGACCCCTACACCGTGGAGAAGAGCCGGGAGGGCCGTCCCCAGGACATCGTGCCTTGCATCAAGTGCTTCCACTGCCTGGACGATTTCAAAAAGACCCACTACTATTCCTGCGCCGTCAACCCCATCGCTGGCCGTGAGACCCAGCTGGACATGCTGGTGCCCAAGGAGTACACCAAGGAGAACGTGGCCATCGTAGGCGGCGGCCCCGGCGGTATGAAGGCGGCCCTGCTGGCTGCCGAGCGCGGCCACACCGTCACCCTCTTCGAGAAGGAGGAGAAGCTGGGCGGCCAACTCAACGACGCAGACTTCATGAGCTTCAAGTACGACCTGAAGAACTACAAGAACTACCTCATCGACCATGTCAACGCCAGCCCCGCCATCACCGTCAAGCTGGGCCACGCCGTCACCCCCGAAGAGCTCACCGCCATGGGCTTTGACGAGGTGATCTGCGCCATCGGCGCCACCCCCCTCATCCCCCGCATCCCCGGCGTGGACGGTGACAACGTCATCTGGGCCGGCGACAGCTTCTGGACGCCGGAGAAAGTGGGCCAGAAGGTGGTGGTCATCGGCGGCGGTCAGGTGGGCTGCGAGACCGGCGTCCACTACGGCATGAACGGCAAGGACGTCACCATCCTGGAGATGCAGGACCTGCTGGCCCCCGACGCCATGCGTACTTACCAGGAGGAGCTGGTGGGCCAGGTGGGCGCCCACTGCTCCGCCGCCATCACCGGCGCCAAGGTTACCGCCATCACCGACACCGGCGTGGTCTACGTGGACAAGGGCGGCGTGGAGCACACCGTTCCCGCTGACACCGTCCTTCTGGCCGTGGGCATGAAGCCCCGCGCTGCCGAGGCGGAGACCTTCCGCCCCTGCGCCGAGCGCTTCCGCAAGCTGGGCGACTGCGTCAAGGTGGGCAACGTCAAGACCGTCACCCGGGCGGCCTTCGACGCGGCCATGACCATCGGCGCCTACTAAGCCTGGACCCGAGACCATCCAAATATAAGCCAGGGGCGGACACCAATCGGTGTCCGCCCCTGGCTTTCCCATCATCTTGTTCCCCGTCCGGCCCTACGCTTGGGGCAAACTGTCCAGCAACAGTTGGACGCTGGGATTCTGGGTTCCCCGGTTCCATACCACTTCATGGGTGATCCAGGCCGCGTCGCTGTCCACCTGGATAGCCCGCAGGCCCGGGTAGCGGTGGTTGTTGTAATAGGTCTCGGACAGGAGCATAATCCCTGCCCCCATCTGGGTGTAAACGAAGCCGGAGGTGATGGAGTCCACCCGCCGGATGTTTGGCTCCAGCCCCATATCCTCCAACGCCTTCAGGATACGGGAGTTGCCCCGGGGCTTAGCCTGTACCAGCAGCAGGTCAAGGCTGCGGATGGCCTCCTCACAGGTCTGGGCTGGGCAGTCCTCCCGCACCACCATAACCAGGCGGCTACGGTACACTGGTCTGCTGATCAGGTCCGGCGGCAGCCGCTCCCTGTGGCGGAGGATGAGGAAGGCCAGGTCTAGCTCCCCATAGATCACCCGGTCGGCGCATTCGGTGAAGGGCAGCCGCTCCAGGTCCAACTGCACATGGCTGTGGGACAGGGCGAAGTCTGCCACCGCCTGAGTCACTCCGATGAGCTCGAAGTGGTCCTCCGTGTCGTCAAATTCCACCTGAGACACGCCGGACACCTTGGCAATCTGCTCCGACAGGTCCAGGGCGGTCTCATAGGTGACGTTGGACACCATAATGTTGGCGGTGCCCAGGGTAATGAATTCCTCCTCCATAATGGTAAGGCCCCGGCGGGTCTCGGTCTGGGCCGGGAGGTAGGAGGTAATGTCGTTGTTGATCTGTACCTTGTTGATGGAGGCGGCGGAGAAGAGAACGGCCGCCAGAAAGACCAGGTAGAAGGCCTTCCGTTTGTCCACAATAAAGCGGGCAACCTTGGTCATGGGGCTCTCGGTGCGGGTTTCCTGGGTCATGGGGGACACCTCACTGAATGGGAATAAACTGCTCCAGGTTGGCAAGCAGATGGCCGGCCGGGAGGGGGTGGCTGTCGGTAAGCCACCAGCGGATCAGACTGAGCATGGCACCGGTGTAGAAGTGGGCGGCCACCTGGGGGTCCATCTGGGGGGACACCGACCGGAACCGGGGCTCCGAGAACAGGCGGGCCAGCTTCTGGGCGGCACACTCCTCCAGGGCGTGGCCCTGCACATCGGCTCCGCTGGTGATGCAGGCCAGATACAGCTTCCGGTGGGTGTCGAAGAAGTCAAAGACATTCCGGGCCGCCGTCAGCAGGTACTCCCGGGGGCTCCGCTCCGGGTCCCGGGGCAGGCAGGTGGCCACGCACTCCC
>URQA01000133.1 GCA_900549885.1 uncultured Eubacteriales bacterium
GGTTGCTTCTAAGGATTGGTTGACGAATAAGGTAGACCGTTCAGTATCGGGCCGTATCGTGCGTCAGCAGTGTGGCGGGCCTTTGCATTTGCCTTGGGGATAGGTCAGAAAAACTGGTTACGCGGCGGTCAGAGTGACGACGCCGGTGTTAGTAGTTTCCACCTCGGGGAGAATCTCGGTGTTGGCATAGCACTGGACGGTCTTGGTGGCGGAGGTGTCCTGATCCACCGCGGGGGCCTCGCCTGTGTAGATGATCTCCAGCTCACAGCCGTTGGCCACATAGACCTTCAGCGGGCGGTTGAAGGTAGAGCCGTCCACATACAGGCGGACAGCGGCAAAGGAGCCAAATTCAGTGCCAGTGATGGAGATGTCGTACTCGTCTTCACCCAGTTCACCCAGTTGAATCTCACCGCAGTCGATGTACTTCAGGACCAGCTTACCCTCCCGGACCACATTGGCGATGGCGCCGGTATAGGTGACGTCGCAGTCCTCCAGGGTGATGGAGGTGACGTCGGACAGCATAGAGGTGTTGTTGGTGCAGGAGGTGGGGCTCATGACCAGGGTGCTGTCATAGCCGTAGAAGGTGGAGATGCCGGTCTGGTTGCCGGTGCCAGCGCCGAAGTAGTCGGAGCCCAGCACGTAGGTGGTGGCGGCCTCATCCATAAAGCCGCCGGCCACGGTGTCGGTGCCCTGGTTGACGGTGGTGTTGTCATAGACCACGATGCCGGAGAAGAAGTCAGAGGAGGTCACCCGGTCAGAGGCCAGAAGCGTACAGTCCTCATAGATCAGGGTGCCGTCGTAGCACAGCAGGCCGGAGGTGTTGTTGTCGGTCTTGCAGTTGATGAGGTGGGCGGTAGCGCCGGCCTCTACCTCCAGCCCCATGACGGACTGGTGAGCGAAGGAGGATTCATCCGTATAGTTCAGGGTAGAATCCTGAATGGTCAGATAGGTGTCCTCCCCGTAGGCTAAGATGTGGGCGCAGTGGCCCCAGCGGTAGGCCAAGGGATAGGGGTTGGCGGCGCTGATCTTGCCATAGGTGATTTCAGAGTTGTTCAGAGTGACCTTAGCGCCGTCCCGGACGATGACGCCATTGAGGGAGGCAGGCTCTGTCTCCCCACCGATGAACCAGTTCTCGCCGGTGAGGGTAGTGTCCTTGTCAAAGACCTTTGTCTCATCTGTTTCTTGAAGCAGGGTTTCGGTCATCTGGTGGCGGCCGCCGGTGCCAGCGCAGATGTCATACAGCACCTGGATAACATCCACTTTCTTCATATCTCCGGTGAGGTCGTCACCGTCAGCAGGGGTGTACAGGCCGGCCTTGACCATGGCACCCACATAGGGTTTGGCCCACTCGCTGACCGTCACGCCAGCCAGAACCTGGTTGGCTTCCTCAGCGGACAGGGCCTCCAGGGTATAGTCAAAGTTGGCGTTGACCTGCATGGTTTCAGAGGTGGGGAACTCCGGGTTGGCGGTGGTGCCGTCCTGGTAGTTAATCAGACGGAACAGCGTGGTCAGCAGTGTCTCGGTGGTGACATAGCCGTATGGGTCAAAGCAGTTGACCCCGGCCTGGCCGGTAGCGGACTCCTCAGCGGACAAGGCGCCCACGCCGTTCATGATGCCGGACCAGCGCACATTGGTGACGGCGTCATTGAACTTCATACCGATGGTGGAACCCATCTGGTTGATAGGCACGTCGTCATAGAACCACATGCCGTCATCATTGACGATGGAGTAGTAGCGGTAGAGGAAGAAAGCCAAATCATAGCGGTAGAAGGGATCATCGGCCCCGAAGGTGGTAAAGGTCTTACCGCCGTTGGTGACGCCGGAGGACAGCCACCAGTTGACGGCGTCTTTCGCTTCGGGATAGGCAGCCAGATCGGTGAAGTCGTCAAAGGTGAACAGACCGGTGTTGCCGCCGCGGTGATAGGCGTTGGCGCTCTGAGTGGGGGCGTGTTCGCCCACCTCCAGGGTGTAGCCGCTGGGCTGTAGGGTCACGGACGCGGCGCTGGCGGATGTGGCGACCGCTCCGGCCAGGCCCACGGCCATGGTCAGGGAGAGAAGCCGCCTGAGTTGTTTCTTCATACGCAAGAACTCCTTTCGTTGGTTCGTTTGCCGGGGAAATGACCGGCATCCTGCTACAATTATAGTATAATTCGGAGAAAAATCAATAGGAAATAAAAAATATTATAGTGATATATAACAAAATGTTGTGGGGGTGAAACGAAATGTTGTGGAAGAAAAGTTAGTAGGCCATGGGAGCCGTCCCATGGCCTACTAACTCTGTTTTAAGAAATAAATGGTAAGAAGACTTGTCCTTCACCTTGATGGTTATAAGCAGGTCGCCGTCGTCGGCACAAGCTCCATATCCTTCGCTTCCGCTGTGGGCGAAAGCTCATCCATTCCGCTGTGCCTCCTCTCCCCACAAGATCTTCGGTCTTGCAGGGTCCCCATAGGTCAAGGCCGGTTCACGGGGAGTTAGTCCTTTACCTTGATGGTCATGAGCAGCTCACCGGCCTTGACGGAGGTGCCCTCCTTGATGAACACCTCGTCCACGATGCCCGCCATCCGGGCCACCACGCTGGTCTCCATCTTCATGGCCTCAATAACGGCCAGAACCTGGTTTTCCTCCACGGCGTCGCCAGGCTTGACGTTGACCTTGGACACCATGCCGGGGATGGAGGAGCCCACCTGGCTCTTGTCCTCGGGGTCGGCCAGCACGACAACCTTGCCCTTGACCTCGGCCCGCTTGTCGGGCACGGCCACTTCCCGGCGCATGCCGTTGAGCTCGAAGTTGACGGTGCGGGTGCCGTCCTCGTTCTGGTCGCCCAGGCCCAGGTAACGGATCACCAGGGTCTTGCCGTCCTCGATGTTGATCTTGTTGGTCTCGCCCAGGGCCATGCCGTTGAAGAACACGTGGCTGCCCATGCGGGTGATATAGCCGTACTCCTTGCGGTGCTTGCGGTAGTCCTCATACACCTTGGGGAACAGGCAGTAGGCCAGCATGGCCCGCATGTTGATGGGGTCGTTGTCCATAAACTTCTCCATCTCGGCGCGCACCTGGTCGAAGTCCACGGGGGGCAGCAGCTCGCCGGGACGGCAGGTGATGGGCTGTTCGCCCTTGAGCACCACCTCCTGGAGTCCTTCCGGCTGGAAGCCCCAGGCCGGCTGGCCCATCATGCCCTTGAAATAGCTGACCACACTGTCGGGGAAGCTGAGGCTCTTGCCCCGCTCCACGATGTTGTCCGGGGTTAGGTCGTTCTGTACCATGAAGATGGCCAGGTCGCCCACCATCTTGGAAGAGGGAGTGACCTTTACGATGTCGCCCAGCATCTCGTTGACGGTGCGGTACATTTCCTTGACTTCCTCGAACCGGGGGCCCAGGCCCAGGGACACCACTTGGGGATACAGGTTGGTGTACTGGCCGCCGGGGATCTCGTAGCGGTAGATGTCGGTGGTGGGGCTGCGCAGGCCCTCGTCGAAGCTGGCGTAGCGCAGGCGCACGTCCGCCCAGTAGTTGTCCAGCCTCTGGATCTCCTGCAGATCCAGGCCGGTGTCCCGCTCCTGCCCCTGGAGAGAAGCCACCACGGCGGAAAGGGAGGGCTGGCTGGTGAGCGAAGACAGGGAGGCGGTGGCGCAGTCCACGATGTCCACGCCGGCCTCGGCCGCCATCAGATAGGCGGCCACCTGGTTGCCGGTGGTGTCGTGGGTGTGCAGGTGGATGGGCAGACCCACCTCCTGCTTGAGGGTGGACACCAGCTTCTTGGCGGCATAGGGCTTCAAGAGGCCGGACATGTCCTTGATGCACAGGGTGTGGGCGCCGCGCTTTTCCAGCTCCTTGGCCATGTCCACATAGTATTTCAGGGTGTACTTGTCCCGCTTGGGGTCCAGAATGTCGCCGGTGTAGCAGATGGTGGCCTCCAGCAGCTTATTCTGCTTCAAGACCTCGTCCATGGCGATCTCCATGCCGGGGATCCAGTTCAGAGAGTCAAAGACCCGGAACACGTCGATGCCCGAGCGGGCAGACTCCTTGACAAACTCCCGCACCAGGTTGTCGGGGAAGTTGGCGTAGCCCACCATGTTGGACCCCCGCAGCAGCATCTGGAAGGGGATGTTGGGGATCTTCTCCCGGAGCATGTCCAGCCGCTCCCAGGGGGACTCGTGAAGGAAGCGGTAGGCGGTGTCGAAGGTGGCGCCCCCCCACATCTCCAGGGAGAAGCAGTCGTTGAGGATTTCGGCCACACCGTCGGCGCCTTTCACCAGGTCCCGGGTACGCATCCGGGTGGACAGCAGGGACTGGTGGGCGTCGCGCATAGTAGTGTCGGTGATGAGCAGCTTTTTCTGGTCCAGCACCCACTGCTTTACCGCCTCGGGGCCTTTGGTGTCCAGCAGCTGCTTCAGGCCGCACAGGGGCTTGTCGCCTTTTGGGGTGGGGAAGCGGGGAGTGTCGTACTGGTGGCGCTCGGTGTCGGGGTTGTCCACCTGGATCTGGGCGATGTACTTGAGCACCTTGGTGGCGCGGTCACGGCTGTTCTCGATGTCGAACAGCTCGGGGGTGTCGTCGATGAATTTGGTGTGGCACGCTCCGGCGTGGAAGGCCGGGTGGGCGAGAATGTTGGTGACGAAGGGGATGTTGGTCTTAACGCCCCGGACGTGCTCCTCACTCAAGGCCCGGGTGGCCCGGCGGCAGGCCCCCTCAAAGGTGTTGTCCCAGGAGGTGACCTTTACCAGCAGAGAGTCGTAATAGGGGGAAATGACGCTGCCCGCCGCAGCGTTGCCGCCGTCCAGCCGGACGCCATAGCCGCCGCCGGAGCGGTAGGCGGTGATCTTGCCGGTGTCAGGGGCGAAGTTGTTGGCCGGGTCCTCGGTGGTCACCCGGCACTGGATGGCATAGCCGTTCATGTGCAGGTCGTCCTGGCTGGCAAGTCCGATCTCCGGCGTGGACAGGGGGTAACCCTCGGCAATGAGAATCTGTGCCCGGACCAGGTCCACTCCGGTGACCATCTCGGTGACAGTGTGCTCTACCTGGATACGGGGATTCATCTCGATGAAATAGTGCTGGCCGGAATTTTTGTCCACCAGGAACTCCACGGTGCCCGCGTTGATGTAGCCCACATACTTGGCGATCTTCACCGCGTCTGCCCGCAGGGCCTCGATGGTATCCTTGGGTACGGACCAGGCGGGGGCGAACTCCACCACCTTCTGATAACGGCGCTGGAGGGAGCAGTCCCGCTCTCCCAGATGCATCACGTTGCCATGCTCGTCGGCCAGGATCTGCACCTCGATGTGCTTTGGCTCCACCAGGAACTTCTCGATGAAGATGTCCTCGTTGCCGAAAGCCTTTCTGGCCTCGTTCTTCACCAGTTGGAACTCCCGGCGGACATCCTCCTCATTGTCGCAGCGGCGCATGCCCCGGCCACCGCCGCCGGCGGCCGCCTTCAGGATGATGGGGAAGCCATAGCTCACCGCCTTCTCCACCGCCTCGTCCGCGTCCTTCAAAGGCTCGGTAGAGCCGGGGATGATGGGCACGCCGCAGGCGATGGCCGTGGCCTTGGCGGCCAGCTTGTCCCCCATCTGGGCCAGGATGTGGGAGGGAGGGCCGATGAACTTTATGCCATTCTGCTCACAGGCCCGGGCAAAGTCGGCGTTCTCGCTCAAAAAGCCGTAGCCGGGGTGGATAGCGTCCACCCCCCGGCGTTTCGCCAGGTCGATAATGCCCGGAATGTCCAGATAGGCCCCCAAAGGAGACTGATTTTCGCCGATCAGGTAGGCTTCGTCCGCCTTGATGCGGAACAGGCCGTTGATATCCTCGTTGGAGTACATCGCCACGGTGTGCAGTCCCAGGTCATAACAGGCCCGGAAGATGCGAATGGCGATTTCGCCGCGGTTAGCGGCCAAAACTTTGGAAAACTGTTCAGGCACGGTGCTCCCTCCAATTTCATCAGTTTTTATAGTTTGATACCCCTATTATACCGGACAAAAAACGCTTTTGCAAACGAAAGAGCGGGGATAAATGGAAAATCAGCGGAACAGCTATGATTGACAAAAACTTTTCATTTGTATTGTCAAAAAAGACGATAGTACACCAGGAAAAGACGGCAGGGACAAGGAACAGCCGGCAAAAGGAAGGGCAGGACACGGACGGAAGTATTTTGTGAAAAGGTTGAAAAAAGTCAGGGAGTCCATAGGCTGGTGAGGGAGGGCACCATCTTCCCGTCCCAGCCGGTGACGGTGTGGGCGCACACCATGGAATTGAGCACAGCCTCCTCCGTGCACTCGGCCATGGCCCGGAAGGGCAGATCCATATTGTCCTCCCGAAACAGCGTGCCGGGACGCACAGAGGCTTTGTCCCGGGGGTCATAAGGGTTGGCGGTGGAGAAGCCCACGAATACCTCCCCGGAGCCGTGGCCGGTGAAGGATCCCATCCGGGCCAGCCCCACGCCCCCCCGGCGGAGCACCCGGCCCAGTTGGCGGCTGTCCAGGGGCAGGTCGGTGGCCATGACCAGGATGCAGGAACCCACGTCAGGGGTGTGCTCTGCGTGGAGCTGTTCAGCCAGGGCCGGGCCGATGTGCCGACCGCAGACCGTCAGATCGGACAGGCTGCCATGGTTGGTCAGGGCCAGCACACCCAGAGTGAAGGTCCGGTCGCCCAGTTCCAGCAGGCGGGAGGCAGAACCGATCCCGCCCTTGAGGTCGTGGCAGATCATACCCTTGCCCGCGCCCACGTCCCCCTCGGCAAAGTCCTCGGCTGCGGCGGCAATGGCTTGGGGCACATGGCCGGCCTCC
>URQA01000134.1 GCA_900549885.1 uncultured Eubacteriales bacterium
CATCCGCCTGGCATCCAGAAATTCCCGGTAAAGTCCGGGCCGATGGGCCAGTTCCCTGTGGGTTCCGGACTGGACGATCCGTCCCTGATCGAGAACCAGAATCTGATCCGCATGTTCCACGGTTTTTAACCGATGGGCAATCATGATGATGGTTTTGTTCCGCATCAGTTCCTCCATGGCTTTCTGAAGCTTATCCTCATTTTCCGGATCTACGTTTGCCGTGGCCTCGTCGAAAATGATGATGGGCGCGTCCTTCAAGATGGCTCTGGCGATGGAAATCCGCTGTTTTTCTCCTCCGGAGAGAGTGGCGCCGCCTTCCCCGATCACCGTCTGATAGCCTTCCGGAAGGGCTTCAATGAAATCATGGCAGCAGGCCTTCTTCGCTGCAGCCACCACTTCCTCGTGGGAAGCCTCCGGTCGTCCGAACTTGATGTTGTTCTCAATGGTGTCGGCAAAGAGATACACATTCTGAAAGACCATGCTGATCTGGTCCATCAGAGATTCCAGAGTGTACTCCCGGATGTCCTTTCCTCCCACAGTGATGGCGCCTCTGTCCACATCCCAGAACCGGGCAATCAGATGGCAGAGAGTAGTTTTCCCGCTGCCGGAGGGGCCTACGATGGCCGTAGTGGTCTGATCCGGAATGCGGATGGAGACGTCCCGAAGGATGGGCTTTTTGTCATAGGAAAAGGACACATGGTCCAGGGAGATCTCATGAGAGGCGGGAGCGATATCGGCCCCGGAGCTGTCCATTTCCGGCAGAGCTTTAATCTGGTCGGCATGGTCGATGGAGCTGCCCACCAGGCGCAGGGCGGACACGCCGCTGCCCGCGGACTGGATCTGGGAGAAGATCAGGAAAGAGACGATGACCGCCATCAGCGCATTGGCGAGGGACATAGCTCCCGTCAGGCACAGCCCCACCGACGCCGCCAGAATTAGAACGCTGAACAGGTGGAGGACCATCTCCTGGCCCCAGATATAGGGAGTAAACAGCTTCTCCACCGCCAGATTGTTCGCCCGGCTGTCCTCCAGCGCCTGCCGCACCCGCTTGTCGCCCTTTCCGGTCAGGTTAAAGGACTTGATGACGCTCATGCCCTGGAGCTGCTCCAGCACTGCCTCCACCAGCCGGGCCTCGTCCCGCTGGCGCTTGGGGGCAATCTTGGCGGACTGCTTCTCCATTCCGGAGAGGAGGGCCAGATACACCAGCATCCCCGCCAGGGCCAGCAGGCCGATCCGCCAGTCCCAGAACAGGACGCACAGCAGCATGACGGCGGAATTGATCAGGCCGCCCAGGATACCGACCAGCACCATGGGGCCGGTACTCTCCACCTCGTCCAGAACGGTGGTGGTGATGCCGGTGAGTTCTCCCAAGCTCTGGTCGTTGAAATAGCCCATGGGGACCCGCTTGAGCTTGTCGCCAATGGAAATGCGCTTGTTCGCCACCATGAAGTAGCCGGCGTGGGTCTGCTGGAGCTGGCTGAAGCGGTTGAGGACCGCCCGGCCCAGAATGCTGGCCAGCAGAAGCCCCAGCGCCTGCCAGGCCGGGGCGGAGTCTGTGGAGCCGCCCACCAGGGCCAGCACCACCACATAGATGGCCGCGATCTGGAACATATGGAACACCGCGTAAAAGAAACCTAAAATCATGGACTTCCGGATATTGTCCTGCTCCTCTCCGGCAAAGTCCCAGATTTTTTTCAAAACACCGATCATGCCTGCTCTCCCTCCTTTGCGCCCATATGCGCCCGCCACATCTCCTGATACAGCGGGCAGTTCTTCAAAAGTTCCCCGTGGGTGCCCACATCCTGGCTGCGGCCGCCATTGACTACCACGATCTGATCCGCGCCGGTGATGGTGCTGAGGCGGTGGGCGATGACCAGTACGGTCTTTCCCGCCACCAGCTTGCCCACGGCCTGCTGGACCACGGCCTCGTTCTCGGGGTCTATGTAGGCAGTCGCCTCGTCCAGCACCACAATGGGCGCGTCCTTGAGCATGGCCCGGGCGATGGCGATACGCTGGCGCTCGCCGCCGGACAGATGGGCGCCGCCTCCGCCCACCACCGTGTCATAGCCGTGTTCCAGACTGCGGATAAAGGCGTCACACCCGGCGGCTTTTGCCACGGCCTCCACCTCTGCGTCGGTGGCCGCCGGGCGGCCCATGCGGATGTTCTCCCGGATGCTCTCGTCAAAGAGGTAGTTGTCCTGGGAGACAAAGGCCACCTGGTCGTAGAGTTGCTTCAGCGGGACCCGATTCAAGTCCTGCCCGCCCAGGGTGATGGCGCCGGAGGTCACATCCCAAAAGCCGGCGATCAGCTTGGCGATGGTGGACTTGCCCGATCCGGAGGGCCCCACAAAGGCGGTCATGGTCCCGGCGGGGATGGTGAGAGATACATCGTGGAGCACTTCCTTGTCCGCGTGGTAGCCGAAGGACACATGGGAGAGCTGGATGCCCCGCCCCTGGAACTCCGCTGGCGTTTCCCCGTGGTCCTGCTCCGCTCCGTTCAAAATGGCGTCCACCGAGCCCACAATGGTGCCCACCTTGGCGAGACTGTCCACAAAGTCCATGGCGGCCAGCAGGGGCCCGGCAATGCCCAGGGGCAGGACGATGGTGGTGATAAAGGTCTCGATGGGCAAACTCCCTCCGGTATAGAGGAGCCAGCCCACCGGCAGAATGGTGATCATGGTGGTGGGCGAGATGGCACGGGCCAAAGAGACCGGCATCTGGCAGCTCTTCATCCAGTGGTAGAAGTAGGAGGCGTTGGCCTTTACGCTGTCGGAGAAGCGGGCATAGGACTGCTTGCCCTGGTTAAACGCCTTGATGACCTCAATGCCGCCGATGTACTCCACAATGGCGCTGTTCATGGCTTGGGTGGTTTTGACCGAGCCCTCGTACTGCTTGCCGTAGCCGGCCATGACCGCCATCATGAAAGCCATGCCCACCGGGATGGACACCAGACTCAAAAGGGCCATCCGCCAGTCCAGCACGAACAGATAGATCAAGATGCACACCGGTCCCAGCACATTGGCGGTCATCTCCGGCAGAAGATGGGCCAGAGGCCGCTCCATGCTCTCCACCTGATCTACGATGACCTGCTTCATCTGGCCGCTGGAGGTGTCCAGAATCGTACCCAGAGGCATCTTTGGCAGTTTCTCCAGCACTTTCTCCCGGATAGATTTCAGGATAGCAAAGGTGGCCTTGTGGGATTGGGATAGAGCCAGGGAATACAGGGTGGCCCGGAGCAAAAAGCCCACGAGCGCCACTGCGCACCAGGTCAGGTAGAACGAGGATTCCTGGTTTCCAGACAATAGGCCGAGAATGATCTGAGCCACGGCAAAGTAGGGGAGCATCCCAAACAGTACCCCCACCACAGCGGACAGGACCGCCCGCTTCAGGCCGCCCTGTTGTCCCTCTCCCAGCTCCCACAGACGGAGCATGGGACTTTGTTGTTTCATGATAAATTCCTCCTTTTTAGTTAGTGATCGCTAACTTTTGCGCAAATGGGAGGGCTGCACCCAAAGGCACAGCCTCTTGTCAGGGCTGAGGGTCAAACACGGTGGAGAATCCCGCCATGTGGTAGCGGTTGAGCATCTTGACATAGCGGTGGGCGGCGGCACGGTCCATGTTGTGCCGCACCACCTCAAACATGCCGTTGAAGTAGGCGGTGACGATGATATGGATGAACTCCTCCGTCACCAGACCGGACTTGACGCTCTCACAGCCGATGACCTCCATGTACTTGTAGGTGTACTCGACCTCGATGTCCACCAGCTCGTCCAGGAAGCAGGAAAACCGGGTGCCGTGGGCCCCGTCCAGCAACAGGCGGAACACATCAAAGTGGTCGTAGATGTAGTCCAGCATCTCCTCCTGGTGGCGGGCGGTGTACTGTCCCATATCCGCACGCTGTTCCTCCTCACTGAGCTGGTGAAAATCCTCCTGCACCCTGCGGAACATAGCCTTGAACTGATCCACCACCGGCTCCGCAATGGCCCGGAACAGCCCCTCCTTATCCCCGAAGCGGGTATAGATAGAGCCGGTGCTGGTTTCCGCCGCCTGAGCTATGGTGCGCAGAGAAGCGTCCAGAAACCCCTTGGACAAAAACTCCTCCTTGGCACACTCCAGCACCTTGTCATAGACACCCGCCTTTTGTTTTGCCACTGTCATTCCTCCTTTTTCAAAACACCGTTTTATAACGATGTTTTGAATATAGCACTATGGTTTGTATTTGTCAAGAGGAGAGCTCAGAATAAGAGAGCGAAAGACCCCGCAGACCGAATCTGCGGGGTCTTTTCATGTCATTCTATTTCTGTGGCCTCTTGAATAGTTGGATAGATCACCTGCCACGCCGGGAGAAAGTTCAGTTGGGCCAGTGCGTTGCGGAAGGCCCTTGATAATGGGTCTACAAATTCCCTTTGGCTGTGAAGCAGCTCCACGATATAAAGCTCCCATGTGTAGTGGGGGCCCCGCTGCTTTTTCCGTAACAGATAATATGCCCTCTCTGCTCGGAACATCAGAAACTCTACGATTGAGGTGTAGTTCTCGAAGGAATAGAGCTTTGCCATATGGAGCATCCCGGCGCTGTCATAACGCGTTACGGGAAAGTCCACTTCCGCTTCCTCCAATGTAAAGTCAAATGCGGAGGCAGGGAACGCAATCACGGTGTTGAGCAGCACCCTTTGTGCCGCCAGGACCAATGACTTTTCTCGCCGCAAAAAGGCGATATATTCCTCCCATGTGAGGTCGGCCCAAAACCCGTCCACATCGCTTTCTTTTTTCCAGGTGAACAGCGCGTCCTCCACCCGGTAGGTTAAATAGGTCAGGTACCCATATGTTGTTTCTTCATCATACAGCTTTGCATACATGCCGGTGCGAAGGATTTGCTCTACCAGTTCTTTATTTTGATCCCAGTTCATTGTTCCACCTGATCCGTCCATTTGTAGCCCCATTAGAAATTCAGGAAATCAAGCCCGGCGGCTTTTGACATTGCAATTACCTTGTTCGGGTTGTTCTGCAATTCCACCTCCGTCCCAAGCGCGTTCATCAGCAGGCCGAAGGTATCGTGCATCCCCATCTGATTCTGTATATTGTATGTGGCGGCGTACTCCGGGAAATGGGCCCAGATATAGTTCATCAATGCGGGGTAGTCGATTAGGCCGCCAGCCCTTAACTCCTCGTACTGCCCCCATAGTTCAAACAAGGCGAGGCTGCTGGCCCGCTTGGAAAAGAACAGATACCCCAAGGTGTTGTCAATTCCTTCCCGCACATCCTCTTCGGTCTGCTCCGATTGCTTTAATACGGTTTCTGAGAAGTCGCAGTTCCAAATAGGATAGCAGACAGCGAGGACTTCCTCTCCTGTGCCTGTTTCGATCCAGAAGATCCCGTTCATCAGCGGCTTGTAGCGTGCAGTGCGGCCCCGCGGTGTGGCAAGGGGCGCTGGGTAAGGTCCAAAGTATTCCGGATGATACTCCATATTGTAAAAAGCAATATCACGAAGCGAGGTCTGTCCGTCTGCATATATTCCGTGCCGGACCTGGTACCGGTAGATCTCATACTCAATGATTTTATATCCCCGCCGCTCTTCCGCAAACGAATAGAGCAGCACACGGGAGTCCTCTTCAGGCATCCTCCCATATGCCATAGCCTCTTTTGATATGGCTGGCGAGGATTTTTCCACCACATAGTATTCATCTGCCAAAAACTTGCCGTCCTGTTTTCTGGCTGCGATATAGTAGACGCCAGGACACTCCTGGCTTGCCCTTACGATTTCACCAACTGTGTCGTCCAAACAGAACGGTAGCCTCTCCGGGGGCGATTCTTTTTCTCTATCCATGCGTTTCTCTCTTTTCCCGTGTGGCATTTTACCCAATTACAACACCAATAAAGTGCTACTGCATAAAAAAGCACACCATCCGTACCCTAATGTCACACCACAAAAGTGTACCATGGGGAAAATGGTGGTGGAGGAATCGTATATGGAGATGGACTTTATCAGAAACCGTATTACAGAATTACGGGTAAAAAAGGGAGTTTCCGAGTACCAGTTAAGTTATGATTTAGGGCATAGCAAGAACTATATTCATAACATTGTCACCGGGTATTCCCAGCCATCTGTGAAAGAATTGCTCTATTTGATTGACACGCTCGGTATCACGCCCCGTTTGTTTTTCGATGAGGAAGCGGAATATCGAAATCCAATTTTGGTGCAGGAGATCATAGATGGCATCAAGTCGATGAACGATCAGGATTTAGAAGCTGTTTTGTTGATGGTCAGGCGCTTGAATGAGAAGAATTAACAGGCATGAAATTGTGTAATTAAGATATTATACCCGAGATAACGGGAATATTCAAGAGGCAGCATGTCAAATATAATAGAAATCACAAAGGGGTGGTTTCTATTATTACTTACGACCCGCTCTGGAACACTATGCGTCGAAAGGGAATTACAACTTACTCTTTAATAAAGGACTATTCCTTCAGCAAGGGGACATTGGATTCTTTGAAGCAAAACCGAAATATTTCAACCGCAACGCTGAATGACCTTTGCAACATTCTTTCTTGCAGGGTCGAAGATGTTCTTCGTCACATTCCAGATAAAAAATAAACGGCGCTTTGAGGGCATTACCGCTCTGATATGTACCCAGAATTCTGGACACATAAAAAATTGAATTAGGTGCACATGGAT
>URQA01000135.1 GCA_900549885.1 uncultured Eubacteriales bacterium
CAAACGGGGCCACGACGTCACCCTGGCTGAGCAGAGCGGCAAGCTGGGCGGTCTATTGAAGTTCACCGACTATGACGAGTTGAAGATCGACCTGATGCGGCTGAAGGACTACCTCATCACCCAGGTGGACAAGAGCGGGGCCAAGGTGCTGCTGGACACCACCGTCACCCCGGACTTCATCAAAGACGGCGGCTATGATGCGGTGATCCTGGCGGTGGGTTCCTCCCCCGCCCGGCCCCCCATCCCCGGCCTGGACGACCCCAGCGTGGAGCACGCCACCACCGTCTACACCAAGCTGGACCAGGTAGGCAAGCGGGTGGCTGTGCTGGGCGGCGGCCTGGTGGGGTGTGAGACCGGCCTGTTCCTGGCGGAGCGGGGTCACCAGGTCACCATCATCGAGATGCAGTCCGAAATTGCCCCCGAGGCCAACTGGATGCATAAGGAGGGCATGATGCAGGCTTTCGCCAAGGCCCCTATCACCGCCCGCACCGGCCTGCGGGTGTCCCGGCTGGAGCCGGGCAAAGGGGTGTACGCCGTCAACGGCGAGGGCGCCGAGGAATTCATCCCTGCGGACACCATCGTGTACGCCATGGGCATGCGCCCCAACACCCAGACCGTGGAAGCACTGCGGGACGCCTGCCTGGACACCGTCTGCGTGGGCGACTGCGTCCGGGCCCGGAAGGCCCGTCAGGCCATGGAGGAGGGCTACTGGGCGGCGGTCAATCTGGCCTGATCCGCCCTCTCCGCTGCCCTTGACAACAGCGGGAAGTTGGATTATCATAGCGGCAAAAATGGGGTGTATACTTCTCTTAGGAGGTGTCCGCCATGTTCCGTCTCCCTCCCATCCGCCTGTGGCGGAATTGCTCTCTGGCCCTGTTCGGGTTGGGGGCGTGCGCCGCTCTGACGGGGACGGTGCTGATCCGGGGCAAGCTGGCTATCCACTTTGACGGGGCCGGCATCCCCAACGGTTTTGCTGAGAAATGGGTACTGTGGGGCTTACTTGCCATGGCCTTCTTCTCCCTGTTCACCTCCGCCGGCTTCTCCAAAAAGCCCGCCCTGGGGCAGTTCTCCCTTTCGCCGGAGACGGGCTGCGCCCTGTCCGCCTGGCTGGTGGCCGCCTTCTCCCTGGCAGACGTGCTGCTGGTGGCCTTCCACCTGTTTCCCTATGCCGCCGTCCAGGCGGTGGGCTTCGCCTTCCTAGTGGGCGCCCTCCCCCTGTTTCTGCTGATTTCCTTTCTCCGAAATCGCAGGGGCGGACAGCCCGGCCCGAATGTCAGAGCATAATAGGAGCCGGCAGGCCAGATGGCCTGCCGGCTCCTTTTGCACTCATTGTTGTTCCGCGTCCTGTCCGCTCTTCCCGGCCAGCGGGGTGAGGGACACCCCCCGCACGTCGCACCACACCCGGATGGCGTTGAGGATCAGCTCCACACTGCCGTCGATGCCCAGCTTGCCGCTGTCCACCGCCAAGTTATAGTACCGCCCGTCCCCCCAGCTCCGGCCGGTACACTGCTTATAGACCCAGCTCCGGCCCCGGTCAGTGGCCTCCAGGTCCCGCCTGGCCTGCTCCGGGGAGGTGTGGAACTGGTCCTGGATGCGTTGGACGCGCTGCTCCGGGGCGGCGTGGACAAAGACGCGGAAGCTGTTGGGATCGTCGTACAGGATGTAGTCGGCGCACCGGCCCACGATGACGAAGGACTCGTCGCTGGCCGCCAGCCGCCGGAGGATGGCCGTCCGGGCGGCAAACAGCTGCTCCAGAGGGGCCAGGCCGTGGTTACTCATGGCGTAGCCAGAGGTCATGAAGTCGTAGATCACCTCGTGGGTCAGGTGCTTCTCCTGCCCCCGGACGAAGCTTTCAGGCAAACCGCTCTCCTGGGCCTCCATAGGGATGAGCTGCTGGTCGTAGAAGGTGACCCCCAGCTCCTGGGCCAGCTTCTGGGCGATCTCGTGCCCGCCGGAGCCGAACTCCCGGCCCAGGGTGACCATGATCTTGGGCTTGCCGCTGCGGTCCAGGGCCACCGGCTGGGCGGCGTTGGCCGCCCGCTCCACCTTGGTCTCCCGCTCCACAAAGTGCAGCAGCGGCGCCTGGCACACCCGCATCATCCGCTTCATCACAAACCCCACCAGCAGCGCGGAGAGCACCGTACCCTCCCGCACGCCCACCAGGCCGTGGAAATAGGCCAGAGACACGATGGCGGACACCACCACCATAGTGCAGTCGAAGATCATCTTGCAGTTGGCCACCGAAAGCCCGGTTTTCTTGGAGATGGCCAGGCTCATCCCCTCCCCAGGGGTAGGCAGGATGTTGGGGGCCAGATAGAGCATCACCCCTAAGGCCACCAGGGGGATGGAAATGAGCAGGAACACCAGCCGCATGGGGTAGCCTTCCGGCGCGGGCAGAAAGGCCATCACCGAGGTGGCCACAGACACCAGCCCTCCGAACAGGAAGGAGGCCACGATCTGAAGGAGCATCACAGGCTTGAACTGCCGCCGCAGGATCAAAAGCTCCGCCAGAATGTAAAGGCAGTAGACCGCCGTGGTGCAAATGCCCAGGTCGATCCCCCCGCCAGGCAGGGTCAGGGTGATCTGGTAGACCACATTGGCCAAACAGGTAACGGGACTGACGCCCAGGGCGGATTTCACAGAGAACACCACGCCCAGGGCCATGCAGAACAGGCCCGCCAGGTAGACCAGCAGCCGCTTGGCCCACCGCAGGACAAATTCCTGGTTCATCAAGATTCCCTCTTTCCTCATACTGGTCCGCTGTGCGGACGGATCGCCGAAATACAGCCTCCTACAACCTAGGCAGCCGCCGGCTTTTTTATTGTAGCCCCATTTCCCTTGGTGTGCAACCGTCGATTTCCACAGTGGTCACAACCGCCTCCGGCTGTGATCTGTGGATAATCCGGTTGTAGCCATTGTCTTTTTCGCTGTTCTCTGCTATAATTGTTGTGGCTGTTCACTGACCTTCAAGCAAGGAGGCGCCCCACATGATCAACGAGACCGCCGTCCGGTGCTTTCTCACCCTTTGCGACACTCTGAGCTTCACCGAGACTGCCAAACGTATGTATATGACCCAGCAGAGCGTGTCCAAATACATTGCCAAGCTGGAGGAGGACCTGGGCTACCGGCTGTTTATCCGCACCCACCACTATGTGGCCCTTACCCGGGCCGGAGAGATCTTCCGGCGCACCTTCGCCCTGTCCGCCTCCGCCTTCACCGCCGCCATGGAGGAGGCCAGACGGTACTACGACGAGTTGCCCAACGCTCTGCACATCGGCTATCTGGAGGGGCTGGAGATCTCCAGCCGCATCGGGGACGCCCTGCGCCGGCTCAAGGCGGACCGGCCGGAGCTTCAGTTTTCCGGGGAGAAGCGCAGCCAGGCGGAACTGAATGACATGTTGCGCACCGGCCAGATGGACCTCATCATCACCTACAAGGAATTTGCCCCTCAGATCCCCGGCATCCGCCGGGCCAAAGTGCTGGACACGCCGCTGGTGCTGCTGGTATCTCCAGACAACCCCCTGGCCACCGACAGTGCCACCTATCTGGACTTCGCCCGCTCTCCTTTCATCAAGGCCGCCGCTCCGGGGGAGCCATTGAGCCAAAGCAAGCAGCGGGCGCTGAAGCAGTGCCAGGGTCTGGGCTTTTCTCCGTCGGATATTCTGATTCAGCCCAATCTGGAGTCGGCCTATATGGCTGCCGAGCTGGGCCAGGGGGTGTTCGTGTCCACCATGCTCAGCCGGGTGTCCCGGCAGTCCAATCTGAAGATCTACCCCATCGGCCAGACGGAGGAGCTGCTGTGTCTGTGGCAGGAAGACCAGGAAAACCCCGCAGTAGGCGATTTTGTGGCCCACCTGGCCGCCCAGTGACGGAAACGCAGGCGGACGGGTTCCGGCTTTTTGACAAAGTGTGAAAATGGACGGCGGGGCCGTCCATTTTCTGAGCCTGTCGAAATACATTTTCGACAGGCTCTCGCCGGGGACAAAGCCCCATCCCCGGCGAATCGCGGCCCATTTCGTCGCACTCGCTGTGCTCGCACGCTCATGGGCCGAGAGGTGTTTTCGTCCACGCACATGTCATGGCCGAAAACAAATCACAATTTTTTCGCTCCTTTCGGCGCGAACTCTGCGAGGCTTTTGACAAAGTGTGAAAATGGACGGCGGGGCCGTCCATTTTCTTTTGTCGCTTCCTCCTATTTTTCTCTCTACCCGCTATACAAAATTAGCCGGCTATGTTATACTACTGTGGAATCATACCAAGGTTTTGCCTCCGCCGTCTGGGGGCAAGTTTTTTTGCGTCCCTGCGCCATTTTGAGAGAAAGGAAGATTTACATGTCAAAAAGCGGTAAGTCCAAGATGCTGGCCGCCGTCATCGGCTGTCTGGTGGTCCAGCTGTGCGTGGGCATTCTCTATGTCTGGAGCGTGTTCAAGCAGCCCGCCATCGACTTCTTCGGCTGGGAGGCCGGATCGGTCAACCTGGTGGCCTCCTTCATGCTGTTCTGCTTCTGCTTCGGCAACCTGATCGGCGGCGTCATCCAGGATCGCATCGGTCCCAAGCCGGTGTGCATCATGGGCATCTGCCTGTTCGGCGGCGGCATCCTCATCTCCTCCTTCCTGCCCGCCTCCTCCCCCATCGTGCTGTTCTACCTGACCTACTGCCTCATCGCCGGCATGGGCTCCGGCTTTGCCTATGGCTCCGTGCTGTCCTGCATGCAGAAGTGGTTCCCCCACAAGCGCGGCTTTGCCTCCGGCCTGGGAGCCTCCGCTTTCGGATTGTCCACCGTGGTGTTCTCCCCGGTGATCAGCGCCCTTCTGGGATCCATGTCCCTGTCCCGCACCCTGATGGTGCTGTCCATTCTCTTCCTGGTGGTGGGCGTCGTCGCCTGCCTGTTCATCTCTCTGCCGGACCAGAGCTATCTGGCCGGCCTGCACCTGCCCGCCGCCGCTTCCCCCGCCGCCGGGGCGGACAACTCCAAGACTCTGGCCCAAGCCGCCCGCACCCTGCCCTTCTGGCTGCTGTTTTTGGGCTGCTTCCTGTTCAACGGTACCTGGAACATGCTCACCCCTCTCATCAACGGCCTGGGCATCGAGCGGGGTCTGTCCTCCAGCATGGCCGTGCTGTGCGTGTCCCTCACCGGCCTGACCAATGCCGCCGGCCGGCTGATCATGGCCTCCCTGTCTGACAAGCTGGGCCGTATCAACACCCTGCATGTGCTGTGCGTCATGACCATCGCATGCGCCCTGCTGCTCATCTTCGTGCCCGGATACGCCTACTTCATCGTGGTGCTGGTCACCGCCTTTGCCTATGGCGGCCCCGCTGCGGTCAACCCCGCCACCTCCACCGATTTCTTTGGCCCCAAGTATTCCGGCACCAACTACGGCGTCATCATGCTGGCCCTGGGCCTGTCCTCGGTGGTGTTCAACGCCATCTCCAATGCCTTGTACAGCGCCACCGGCGCCTATACCATGACTTTCATCATGGGCGCGGTCACCGCGGCGGTGTCCATCGTCATCTATGTCATCATCGACAAGCTGAACAAAAAGCAGAAGGCAAAAGCATAAGCTTTCCTTTCAAAAATCCCCGGATCGTATCGACGATTCGGGGATTTTTGTGTTTTCCTGCATGAATATATAAATGAATATATGACATATTCCAAAATGTGAATACAATAATGGAATATATCATTCACAGTACATATGTGATATATCTAATTTATGTCCTATCCGCAAATCTCAAATCAAAACAGAAAAGAGGTAGCTATCATGGTTTCCATCCTACAGCAAATCTACGCCGGAGGTCTGGCCCCCATCTGTGACGCCATGCCCCGCGTCCGGGAATACCAGGAGGCCCTCCAGGCCCACTTCCGGCACTACGACGCCCTCCGGGAAAAGCTCACCCGGCTGGACCCGGCGCTGCAGCGGGAGTTCGACCGCTTCGCAGACGAGCAGCTGGACCTGCGCCCCATGGACCTGGAGGAACAGTTCCTGATGGGCTTCCGCCTGGGTGCCCGTCTGATGATAGAGGTGTTGGACCAGCCGGAGACGTGAGCTTCTCTGTCCCCCTCCTTGCCAGTTCCCCCTCAGGTATGGTACAATCTCCCCATCCAACACACCAGAAAGGCGGTATCATTATGTCTCAGCTCCGTGCCCGGGACCTGGGCCTGGCCGTGGGCCAGCTCCCCACCGGCCAGCGCAACAAAATCACCGATGTGCCCGGGGTGTCCGTGGGCCACGTCACCATCGACACCTGCCGATACAAAACCGGACTGACCGCCATCCTCCCCTGCCCGGAAAATCCCTTCTATCACAAGCTGCCCGCCGCCTCCGTCGTGCTCAACGGCTTCGGTAAGAGCCAAGGACTGGTTCAGGTGGATGAGCTGGGCCAGCTGGAATCCCCCATTTTTCTCACCAATACTCTGAATGTAGGCAAGGTACACGATGGAGCGGTGTCCTGGCTGCTGGAGCAGTGCGGGAGGGAGGGCGCCCCCGCCCGCTCGGTCAACCCCGTGGTGTGCGAGTGCAACGACGCATCCCTGAATGACATCCGTCACCGGGCGGTGGGGCAGGCGGAGGTGTTCACCGCCATTGCCGCCGCGTCGGCGGACTTTGCG
>URQA01000136.1 GCA_900549885.1 uncultured Eubacteriales bacterium
CCATGGACACCGCCGACAGTCCCAGCCCCAGAAAGGTGAGCTGCCGGTGGCTGCCTGCGTATCCCAGCAGGACAGACAGCGCGTTTTGCTTCTTTTGCTTCACAAATACTCCTCCTTTTAAGGTTAGCTATCGCTAACCGATTGTGTAAAAAGAAAGGGGCGAAGCCCCGATCTTACTAAAAAAATTGGCGGTACGTTACTGGCCGATCAGCTTCAGCCATCCGGCGGTGTAGAAATCCCGCAGCTGATCCACATAGCGCATGGCCTGCTCCTTGGGCATGTCGTGGACGACGATCTCAAAGATGCCGTTGAACATCCCGCTGGCGATGATGTGACACAGCTGTGCATCCAGCTGGGGGCATTCATGCCCCAGACGGTGCAGCACCTCCAGGTATTGGAGGGTGTATTCCACTTCGACCTCCACCATATTGTGAACAAAATGCTCGTAGCTGGTGCCCTCGGCCTTGCACAGCAGCAGCTTCACCGGCTCCCGGTGGTCGCAGATGTAGTCCACCATCCAATGGACGCACTGGCTGGACTCCAGCCCCATGTGTTCCGGCTGCTCCTTCTCGGGCATCTCGGCAAAGGTAGTCTGAGCCTCCATGAACCGGCCCATCAGCGCGGCGGCGTGGGGCTCCACGATGGAGGCAAAGAGCGCCTCTTTGCTGGAAAAATAGCCGTAAAATGCGCCGGTGGTGACGCCGGCCTGTTTCACAATCTGCCGCAGGGAGGCACCCTGAAAGCCTTTCTCTGAAAACTCCTCCATGGCGGCCTGCTGGATTTTTTCCAGGGTCGCAGTAGACTTCTCTTCCATATGCGCACCTCATGTAACAGTGTTATATATAACACTGTTATAATAGAGCAAACCATATTGTTTGTCAAGAGCCAGTGAATAAAGTATTACAAAAAAGGGTTGCTGTATAAAACCACAGCAACCCCTATATATCACTCTGCAATTACTTCCAAGCTATAGCCGACTTCCCGCACAGAGCGAATGTAGAACGGGGCATCTGGATTAGCCCGATATAGCTTCTCGCGCAGGTTGCAGATATGAAAACCTATTGTATTGTTCTCATTTCCTGTGGTGAAATCGCCCCAGACCTGTTCGTAAATCTGTGCATAGGTCAGCACACGGCCTTTGTTGGCGACCAGCAGCAGGAGAATCCGATATTCTTTTGTGGTAAGCTGAATCTCCTGGCGATCTCGAAACACCTTTCGTTTGTTTGGAAAAATCTCAAGACCGGGGAGCGATACCATCGGTTCCTCGTCGACCTCGATTTTTTCTATCTCAGGATGGTTTTTGAGGATAGACAGAATCTGCTCCAAAACTTCCGTGTCTCTTTCGTGCAGATCCAAAATTATGACTCGTCCGATGATATCACCGCTTTCCCACTCAGTTTACGAGTTGCTTTCAGTCGCTCAAAGGTTTCCTTGCTGACTACATGCTCAATCCGGCAGGCATCCCGTTCGGCAGTAACAGGATCGACACCAGCTGCCACAAGTATCTCTGTAAAAAAGAGATGCTTTTCGTAGGTATCCTCGGCAACCTCACGGCCGAGATCAGTCAGGTGCAGGAAGTGATCTCCATCCATGAGTAGGAAGCCGCCCTTTTTTAGTGTAGCCACCGCATGGCACACGCTGGGCTTGGACACATCCATGTGCCGAGCCACATCCGCAGACCTCACCATGCCCTTTTTCTTTTGGAGAACAAGGATGGCCTCCAGATAATCTTCACCCGATTTGTGCAAAGGCATAGTCAGTCCCCCTTCTGTTATATAGGCGGCTATTTCCTGGACACTTCATCGCTGCTTGTCATTTGGCAGCCAATCCGCCGTCCAAGCCCCACTCTCCCGCAGGAATTCTCCGTCATGGGTGATAACCACCACACATAGTCCCTGCTCCGCCAACTCCCGGAGGCGTCGGCTCACCTCCAGCATGTGGCCATAGTCAAGTCCGCTGGTAGGCTCATCAAAGATCAGCAGTTCCTTTCCGCTGAAACAGCCATCTGCAACGGCCAGCCTCTGCTTCTGCCCGCCGGATAGAGCCATGGGGTGAGTATCCGCATACTGAGCCAGATCCATTCGGCCCAAGGTTGTCAAAGCCTCCTGCTCTGTGGCCGTATTTCCCAGCCGGATCTCTGCCAGCACGCTGTCTCCAAAAAGCTGGAGGTTCACATCCTGCATGATCAGGAACGCCTTCCGCCTTCTTTCCGTTCGGCTCAGAGGCTTTCCATCCCAAAAAATTGTACCGCTTTGTTCCTTCATCAAACCGCACAGACACCGGGCCAGGGTGGTCTTGCCTGCCCCGTTTTGGCCGGTAATGGCGGTAATTTGTCCCCTGGGCGCATGGAAGGATACGCCCTCCCATACAGCCGCACCGTTATAGGTCGCCCGCAACTCCCGAACCATCAAGCCGTCTGCTCCAGCCGCTGGGCTTGGCTCAGGCGAGGACACCGGTACCTCCGCAATGCTCCGCAGTCCCATGGAGCGGCGTTCCTCCTCGGGCAGAGCGAGGAAATCTTTCCCGTTATATTCCCGTTCCAGCTGCCCGCTCCGCAGATAGAACACCCGATCAGCAAGATCCGCAGCGTACCAAAGGCGGTGCTCTGCCATCAACACGGTCTTTCCGCCCTTTTTCAACTGTTTCAGGATCTCCCGGAGCTGGCGGATACCCTCCCCATCCAGATTGGAGGAAGGCTCGTCCAGTACAAACAGCTCCGGCCCCATGGCCCAGGTGCTGGCGCAGGCAATGCGCTGTTTTTCTCCACCGGACAGAGCAAAAATGCTCCGCTCCAGCAGCGGTCCCACTCCGCAGACTTGGACAGCGGATTCCAGCGCCTGTGCCATTTCATCATGGGACGCTCCACGACTCTCCAGCCCAAAAAGCACCTCGCTGGTGGTGTCCAGATTGAAGAACTGGGACTTGGGGTTCTGAAACACCGAACCCACCGTCCGCGCCAGTTCCCACAGCGGGGTCTGTGCCACATCCTGGCCGCCGACCATAACAGTTCCCGCCAGTGTCCCACCTCCAGTATGCTGGAGCAGGCCATTGACAAGCTTGATGATTGTGGTCTTGCCGCAGCCGCTCTCTCCGGTGAGCAGGATAAGTTCCCCCGGTTTCACAGAAAAGGTGCAGTCCCGAAGGCTTGGCGTCTCCTTGCCCTCATAAGCATAGGTCACATGGTCAAAGATAATCATGGCAGCACCCCCTTGCAGCAGATTCCGCCCACGCAGAGAGCCAAAAACAGTAGTGTGACCACCACATCCTGGATGTGAAATCCGATGGGCCGCCAGGAGGACATCTTTCCTGGGAATTCGATGCCCCGAGCGGTGGCAGACTCGCTGAGTTCTTCTGCTGTCTGGGCTGCCCCCATAAGCATTGGTACATAAATGCACTCCAGTTTCTCCTCAAAGCCACGGATATTTCGAAGATTCATTGCATCCCAGATATGACGCAAATCCTGCCGAAGTGCAGGCAGAAAGCGCAAAGTCACCGCAAGGGTAATAGAAAAACTCCGGGGAGCACCCATCCTCTCCAAAGCAGCCATGAACTGGCTGACGCTGGTGGTGGCAATCAGATAGGCACCGCCGGCAATGCAGGGGAACACCAGAATGAAGTAGGTTACCGTAGCAAAGACCGTAGCCAAAGAGCCGGGCAGCAGCGGTAACAGCCAGTACTGTATCGCCAGGATAGCCAGATATGTCGCCAGCAGCCCTGCCAGCATGGTTCCTTTCCGTTCTACCAGAAAGAGAATCAAATAGGCTACCATGACACTGAGCTGGAAAACCGCAGGGCTCCAGGTGAATACCACCACATTGGCCAACAGCCAGATCAGGATCTTGGTTCGAGGATCAAGAAAAGAAGGGCGAATATTCTTCCTCATTGGGCCAGCCCGGCCTTGACAAAATGCTTACGCATGAGCTTCATACCCAGCAAGGAGCCCAGAACAGAACCTACCAGAATGCTCAGTACAATGACCCCGAACACCGGCCAGGTCAGCAGGCCCTCCATGGTGGCCATATAGCCAGCGTCCATCATCTGGGCGGCATACTCCAAATAGCTTTCTTTGGTAAACCAGAGGGGCAGAAAGTCCCCGATAAAGCCCAGATTGAAGCAGAAGAAGCCCAGCATCAGCCAGCCTTTCTTCCGGAACTGTCCAGCCCGCAGGCACAGCTCACACAGAATTCCTCCCACCAGTCCCGTGATGGGGAACATCCAGGTGGCGGCCACCAGCACCACGCCGGTAATCAGGCTGGTGAGCAGGAAGGGGCCGTTTTTCCGCACCTTGGCCACCATCAGCATGAACACCGGCCCGATCAGAATGGCATCAATAAAGTGGGTAGCAAACCATACATAGGGGCTGACGCCGCCCACCAGCATAAAAAGAAAGCGGATGGCAATGCACACCGCCCCCAGTGCGCCGGCGGTGATGGCGTCTTTGGCAGTCAGTTTGCGTTTTCCCTGTTCCAATGATTGAGACATATTTCATTTCCTCCTGTCGGTAATCGTTAGGCATCGCTAACCACAAGACAGGATAGCATAACTGCTTGTCTGCTACCAACTCCATACAGGTGTTTTGGCTCCAAACAGCACTTAGTTTCTGAGCAATCATTGACGGCTCGTTGCCGGTCCGGTACAATCAAAGCCAGATCAAGTAACGGAGGCGCTGCTCATGTCCAATATGACGCAACTTTTTGATGCCAGCCGTTTCCCGGGCCATGTGAAGGTTCAATCCGCCGGCAAGGCTGCGGTGATGACCCTCTGCGGCCCGGAAACCGGAAGCCTGCGATTGTTCTCCCTATGGGATGGTGCAGTTCTTTCTTTCAACCGGATCTATACCCAAGTATGGCCTTTGGCACAAAATGAAGCGGCCAACATTCTGCTGCTGAACTTCTGCCGAAAGGGGCGCTGTGAGGTGGCACTGGAGGATGGACAGTTTGCCTTCCTCTCTCAAGGACACATGGCCGTAGGAACCCAGCAGGCTCAGGAGGAGTATCGCTACCCCAGCGGTCTCTATGAGGGTATCGAGTTGTTTTTGGATCTGGATTTGTTGGCCCATCGTCCCTATCCACTGTTTCAGGAGGGGGAGGTAAGCCTGGAGGGGATCATGGAGCACCTGCATACCTCCCGCCGACTGTATTTGGGACCCACGCCTGCCTGTGTGCAGACATTGCTGGATAACCTGTGGCAGTTTCGAGATTCGGAGGAAGTGGGACTGTTGAAACTTCTCTCCGCCCAGCTGCTTTGGAAGGTAGAACGCCAGTCTCTTGAAACCAGTCCCGCAGTCCGCTATTTTACCAGCTCTCAGGTGGCCATCGCCAGAGAGATACAGAACATCCTGTGCGCAGACCTGAGCCAGAACCACACAGCGCGGGAGCTGGCAGAGCGGTTCCAGATTGCCGAAACCAGCCTCAAGAATTACTTCCGCGGTGTGTTTGGAGAAAACCTCTCCACATTTTTGCGGGAGGCGAGGATGCGCCGGGCCGCAGAATTGCTGCAGAGCAGTGAATTACGAGTGGCGGAGATCGCAGCACAGGTAGGCTACGAAAATCAGAGCAAATTTGCCGCAGTTTTTGTCCGGCGCTTCGGCTGCCCTCCGCTGGAGTATCGGCGCAGGGCACGGCTTTCGATTGCTGATGACGATTAAATCAAATGTATTTTGTCTTTTTGATTCAGAAAGAAGCCCACAGTTTTGTATCCGGAACTGTGGGCTTCTCTCTATTGCACAAAGAATTATGGCCTTGCCCCACTCAACTGCCACTGGGCGCTTTCACTCTGGAGCTCCACCATGTGCCGGAACAGGCCGCCCTCAGCCATCAGCGCCTGCGGGGAGCCTTGCTGCGCCACCTTTCCGTCCTTCAGCACCACGATATGATCCGCCCCGGCCACGGTGCGCATCCGATGGGCGATGACCAGTACCGTTTTGCCCGCCAGAAGCCGAGAAAGCGCCCCCTGCACCTTGGTTTCGTTTTCCACATCCAGAGAGGCGGTGGCCTCATCCAGCAACACGATGGGCGCGTTCTTGAGCAGCGCTCGGGCGATGGAGATGCGCTGCCGCTCGCCGCCGGAGAGCTTGGCGCCGTTTTCTCCGATGGGCGTCTGATATCCCTGTGGCAGTTTACTGACAAACTCCTCGCAGTTGGCGGCCCTGGCCGCAGCCATCACCTCCGCGTCGGAGGCACCTCGCCTGCCCAGGCGGATATTCTCCATCACCGTGTCGTCAAACAGCACCACATCCTGAAAAACCATGGAGTAATCGGTCAACAGCACCTCCGGGTCCACCGTGGCGATATCCACCCCGCCCACTTTAATAGTACCCCCGGTGATATCCCACAGGCGGGCAGCCAGCCGGGCGCAGGTGCTTTTGCCGGAGCCGGAGGGCCCCACCAGCGCAGTGATCTCGCCTTCTTTGGCGGTAAAGCTGACATCGTGCAGGACAGCCTCTTTATCATAGGCGAACTCCACATGGTCAAAGACAATGTCGTGTCCCTGGGG
>URQA01000137.1 GCA_900549885.1 uncultured Eubacteriales bacterium
GGTCCAGCGGGGCCAAGGCCGCCTCCGCGGTTTTATATGTCCTGATCGTGATCGGCGTATCCGCCGTTCTGGCCACGGTGGGCTGGACCTGGGCCAATGACCTGCTGGCGCTCAACAAGGAGTACAGCTCCACCGTGATTGAGCTGCCGGAGAGCATTTTTCAGTACCAGGAAGTGACGGATGAAAATGGGGATACCACCACGGTGTCCACGGCTGATATGGACTATGTGGCCGACGAATTGAAAGAGGCGGGCCTCATTGAATACAAGTTCCTGTTCAAGATCTTTTGCTGGGTCTCCAACGCGGACGAGAAGGTGACGGCGGGCAGCTATGAGCTGGATACCGACATGGACTACCGGGGGCTGGTGGCCAACATGAGCGACTCGTCCTCCACTCGCCAGACCGTGGACGTGACGATCCCGGAGGGCTATACCATTGACCAGATCTTTGCGCTCTTGGAGGAGCAAGGGGTGTCCACAGTGGAAAAGCTCCAGGAGATGGCCGCAGACTGGCCCTACAAGTGGGAATGGCTTCCGGATATTCCTCTGGGGGATTACCACCGGCTGGAGGGATATCTGTTCCCAGACACCTATACCTTCTATCTGGGAGAAAATCCTAAGTACGTGCTCAACAAGATGCTCAACAACTTTGATAATAAAATGGAGGACTATCTGGATCAGTTTACCGAGGAGAGCACATACTCTCTCCATGATATCGTGACAATTGCCTCCATGATCCAGAAGGAGACCGACGGCCAGGATTACGGTACCATCGCATCCGTGATCTTCAACCGTTTGGAGAACACCTCGGCGGAGACCGCCGGCTTCCTCCAGATCGACGCCACCCTGGTGTATATCAACGGCGGAAAGGTGCCCACAGAGGCCGATAAGGGAATCGACTCGCCGTACAACACTTACCTGTATCCCGGACTGCCTGCCGGGCCGATTTCCAACCCAGGTATGGAGGCGCTGCTGGCAGCCATGGATCCGGAGGATACCAACTATTATTACTATGTCCTCAACCCGGAGACGAGCCGGCATGAGTTCACCCGGACCTATAGTGAGCATCAGGCTCTGGTGCAGAAGTATGCGTCCAACGGGTAAACCGGAGCTGCTCGCCCCAGCGGGGGATATGGAGCGGCTGGAGATGGCCTTGGCCTATGGTGCGGACGCAGTGTATCTGGCGGGGGATACCTTTGGAATGCGGGCCTTTGCGGGCAACTTCGACCGGGAGGGTCTGGCCCATGCGGTGGAGTTGGCCCATGGAAAGGGCGTCCAGGTCCACGTCACCTGCAATACCATGGCCCGCAACGCCGAGGTGGACCGCCTGCCCGAATATCTGGAGTATCTGGATCACATCGGCGCGGACGCGGTGATCGCCGCCGACGTGGGGGTGCTGGCCCTATGCAAACGCCACGCCCCCCACATGCAGATTCATGTGTCCACCCAGGCAGGGGTGACCAACTACCAGATGGCCCGGGCCTGGTACGACTTGGGAGCCTCTCGGGTGATCCTGGCCCGGGAACTGTCCCTGGACGAGATCAGGGAACTCCGGTCACGCACCCCCAAGGAGCTGGAGATTGAGGCGTTTGTCCACGGGGCCATGTGTGTGAGCTACTCGGGCCGGTGCCTGCTGTCCAACTATATGACCGGGCGGGACGCCAGCCGGGGCGCCTGCGCCCAGCCCTGCCGGTATCAGTACGCCTTGATGGAGGAAAAGCGCCCTGGCGAGTACTTCCCAGTGTATGAAGAAAACGGGGAGACCTTCATCCTCAACTCCCGGGACATGTGTATGATCGACCACGTGCCAGAGTTGCTGGAAGCGGGGCTGGACTCCCTGAAGATTGAAGGCCGGGCCAAGAGCGCTTACTACGCGGCCATGACGACTGCCGCCTATCGCCATGCCATTGATGCGGCGGCAGTCGGCCGGCCTCTGGACCCGGTGTGGCGGGCAGAGGTGGACAAGGTCAGCCACCGGCATTACTCCACAGGGTTTTACTATGGCTATCCCGGCCAGTACACCGATTCCGCCCGGTATATCCGGGATTGGCAGGTACTGGCGGTGGTGACGGATTGCGATGGAGTGGGGAACGCAACCCTGTCCCTCCGCAACAAGTTTTCCGCCGGGGATGAGATCGAGGTGGTGGGGCCGGACGTGGCCGCTTTTTCCATGACGGCCCCCATGATGGCGGATGGGGACGGCATGCCCCTGCGGGAACCCAAAACCCCCCAGATGGTGTTCACCATGCAGCTGCCCCGGCCGGTGCCGCCCCTGTCGGTGGTTCGGGCCTGCCGGAAAAATTCCTGAGGGAAGCAAAGAAGCGCCCCGTCGTGTCAGACGGGGCGCTTCTTTGCTTCCGCAGGAGTTCAATCGCGCTCGATCAGCTCGATGAGGGTGCCGCAGCAGTCCCGGATAAACAGCACATGGTCGCCGTTCATGGCCAGCTCATGGGCGATCTCTGCCCCATTGGCGGTGAGCCGCGCCTTGACCGCATCCAGGTCGGACACGCCGAAGGCGATGTGCTTCGTACCCACGGTCTGTAAGTCTGTGTTGGGGTGGCGGCGACCCGGAGAAAGGGGCTTTGGGTCCTGGTATTGGAACAGCTCGACCTGAAAGTCCCCCTGCTGCAAAAAGCACACCCGCGCCCCCAGGGGCGGGAGGAAACCGTCGTCTTTTACCAGCTGAAAGCCTAAATGTTTCCCATACCAGGCGATGGCCTGGTCCATGTCCGTGACGCTGATACCTATATGCAGCGGCCTGAGTTCCATTTAGAGTCCCTCTTTTTCTTTCTCGTGTGGGCGCTTATGCCTCGTAGATGGTTTTTCCGCCCTTGATGGTGGACAGAACTTGAATTTCCCGGAGCCGCTCCGGCGGGGCGGTCATGGGGTCCTGGTCCAGAATCACCAGGTCGGCCCGCCTGCCGGGGGCAAGGGTGCCTTTGGAGTTCTCCTCGAAATACTGCCAAGCGGCGTTGGCAGTCACCGCTCGCAGGGCCTCGTACACCGGGATACGCTGCTCCGGACCCAGCACAGCTCCGGACCGGGTTACCCGGTTGACGGCGCACCACACGGTTTCCAACATGTCGGGCGGAATAACAGGCGCGTCCTGGTGGAAGGTGAAGGGGAGGCCAAGGGCCAGCGCGGTGCCGGCGGGAGAGATGGCAGAGGCCCGGTCCGGGCCGAAATTTTTCAGGTGAATATCCCCCCAATGATAGACGTGGGCCACGAAAAAGGAGGGGGTAAAGCCTAGCGCCTTGGCCAAGGGCAGCTGATCAGTTCCCATGAGCTGGGCGTGGATGATGACTGGACGCAGGTCCCGCAGTTGAGGAGAGTCCCGCTCCACCCGGGTGCCCGCCTCCAGGTACTGGCGGACCGCCCCGTCCCCGTTGCAGTGGGCCAGGGGCTGGACCCCTAGGGCAAGGGCCCGGCGCAGGGCGGATTCCACTTCCTCGTCCGCCATGGTGGGATAGCCGCGATAGTCCGTTTCCCCTTCGTAAGGAACCCGCAGCCAGGCGGTGCGCCCCTGAGGAGAGCCGTCCAGGAATAGCTTGAGTCCGCCAATTTTAAAGTGCTGGTGGTAGCGGAGCAGGCTCTGGGAAAAGGCTTCGGAAACAGCGTCAAAATCCGCTAGGCCGGGGTAGCCCACCACATCCAGTTCCAGCAGACCGTTGTCCAGCAGCGCCCGATAGAGGGGAATGAGCTGAGCGGCAAACATTCCCTCCTGTACGGTGGAAATGCCGTGGGCAGCGTAGTTGCGCTGGGCTTGCTGAAAGGCGGCCAGAAGCTCCTGGGGAGCGGGCATGGGGACCTGCTGAAGAGCTGCTACAAAGGCGCTTTCCTCTAGGTATCCGGTGAGCGCTCCATCGGAGCGGCCAATGTGTCCACCCTCTGGGTCTGGGGTGTCAGGAGTGATGTGGAGGGCGGCCAGCCCCAAGGAGTTAAACACCCCCATGTGGCCGGAGCTGTGCTGGACCGCCACGGGGTTGTGGGGGGCGGCCTGATCCAGCAGGGCCAGAGAAGGATGGGCCTGTTCCGCCAACTGGTTGTGGTCATAGCCCTGGGCCATGACCCACTGGCCCGGCTTCACCCGCTGGCGCCGGATGAAACCGGAAATGGCCTGGGCAATGTCCTCAAAGCAGGCGGCGTCGCCCAGGGGGACTTGGAGCAAGGCGTTGGCTGAGGCGGCTAAGTGACTGTGGGCGTCCAAAAAGGCCGGCAGCAGGGCGCGGCCCTGGAGGTCCACAGTCTTGGCTCCCACAGCGAACAGGGCATCAGGGCCCAAGGCGGCGATCGTCCCGTCCTTCACCAGAAGGGCGGACACAGGGCGGGGGGACTCCATGGTGTAGATGGGCCCATTGAGGTAAAGGGTTTTCATAGGCGGCCTCCTGTTGGAATGAATTCTCTTCCAAGTATACCTCATTTTTTCCGGGACTATCAGGCTTGACAAGAGAAAAAAACGTGATAGAATAAAACAGTTAAAAGCCTTGACGGAGCTAAGTCCAGTATGCGGCCACGAGCGAGAGGGGACAGTGGGAGCCCTCGGCAAAGCGCCTGACGCGCCACTCCGGAGCGGATCGCGACGAGCGATACGGCCCATCCCCGTTACCGGATGACGAGAGATGTCCCTGCCGGGATGATCAGGGTGGTACCGTGCGGCCCGCGCCGCACCCCTGAGCCGGGCGGGGCTTTTTCTTTTCAGGGACTGCGTCCCTGGGGAACTTTCCAAGTGCGAAGCGCTTGGAAAAGCCCTCAAAGACGCAGCCCTTGAATGGGTCAAGGGCGGTGCCTTTGCTGGTGACCTCGAAATGGGGGCGGGAAAGACGTTCTTTCAGGACGCAGTCCTTGGATGGAAAAGGGCCTGCTCTTGCCCCCCCTTTTTGCCTGGACCAACTTTGATAAAAACAAAAGATAACATATGGAGGTAGATACCCATGAAAGACCCCAAGCCCTTTGGGCTGAATGAACTGCGGGAGATGTTCCTGAAGTTCTTTGAGACGAAAGGCCACCTGCGCCTGCCCAGCTTTTCCCTGATTCCCCAGAACGACGCGTCCCTGCTGCTCATCAACTCCGGCATGGCCCCCATGAAGCCCTGGTTCACCGGGGAGCAGGAGCCCCCCCGCCACCGGGTGACCACCTGTCAGAAATGCATCCGTACCGGCGACATCGAGAACATCGGCAAGACTGCCCGCCACGGCACCTACTTCGAGATGCTGGGCAACTTCTCCTTCGGGGATTACTTCAAGACGGAGGCCATTCACTGGGCCTGGGAGTTCCTCACCAGCCCGGAGTGGGTGGGGCTGGACCCGGAGCGGCTCTATCCCTCCATCTATGAGGAGGACGACGAGGCCTTTGAGATCTGGAACAAGGAGATTGGGATCCCCGCCGAGCGCATTTTCCGCTTCGGCAAGGCCGACAACTTCTGGGAGCACGGTTCCGGTCCCTGCGGCCCCTGCTCGGAGATCTACTACGACCGGGGCGAGCGGTACGGCTGCGGCCGGCCGGACTGTACCGTCGGCTGTGACTGCGACCGGTATATGGAGGTCTGGAACAACGTCTTTTCTCAGTTCAATAACGACGGTGAGGGGCACTATACCGAGCTCAAACAGAAGAACATCGATACCGGTATGGGTTTGGAGCGTCTGGCCGTGGTGTGCCAGGACGTGGACTCGCTGTTTGACGTGGACACCGTTATGAACATCACCCACAAGGTCACGGATATCACCGGCGCCCGCTATGGCGAGACGAGGGAGAAAGACGTGTCCCTGCGGGTCATCACCGATCACATCCGGTCGGCCACCTTTATGATCTGCGACGGTGTGCTGCCCTCCAACGAGGGCCGGGGCTATGTGCTGCGCCGCCTGCTGCGCCGGGCCGCCCGCCACGGCAAGCTGCTGGGCGTCAACGAGCCCTTCCTGTACAAGGTCTGCGAGACGGTCATCCACGAAAACCGCACCGCCTATCCCGACCTTGTGGACAAGCAGGCTTTCATCACCAAGGTCATCAGGACAGAGGAGGAGAGCTTCGCCCGCACGATAGACGGTGGCATGAGGATACTCTCCGACTTGATGTCCGGCATGAAGGAGCGCGGCGAGAGCGTGCTCTCCGGCGCGGACGCCTTCAAACTCTACGACACCTACGGTTTCCCGCTGGACCTCACCGAGGATGTGCTGAGCGAGTCCGGCATGACCGCGGATACGGAGGGCTTCAACGCCCTGATGGATGAGCAGCGCGAGAGGGCGCGGGCGGCACGCGGCGAGATAAGCGGCTGGAGCGGGCTGGACCTGGGCCTGGACAACGTGCCCACGGCCTTCACGGGCTATGACACGCTGACCGACGGCGGCACGGTGGAGGCGCTGATAGCCGCCGGGGAGCTCTCCGGTGAGCT
>URQA01000138.1 GCA_900549885.1 uncultured Eubacteriales bacterium
GGCGGCGGCCGCCGTCCAGCTCGTGGGGATAGGCGAAGGCCAGCCGCTCGGCCAGGCCCACCGTCTCCATCAGCTCAGCCACCCGCTTGTCCCGTTCCTCCTTGGTCTTGCACACGCCGTACACCTTCAACGGCTCCGCGATCAGCTCGGACACGCACATGCGGGGATTGAGGGAGGAAAAGGGATCCTGAAAAATGATCTGCATATTCTTGCGCAGGTCTTTTCGCTGGTGCTTGGATACGCCGATGGTCTCCTTTCCCTCAAACAGAACGCTGCCGCTGGTAGCGTCCAGCAGGCCCAGAATTACCCGGCCCAGGGTGGATTTCCCGCAGCCTGACTCGCCCACCACGCCCAGGGTTTTGCCTTCTTCCAGATCAAAGGTGATCCCATCTACGGCGTGGAGCATGCCCCCTGGCGTCTTAAAATATTTCTTCAGGTCTCTGACCTGGAGCAATGTCTCAGCCATTGACGTTCTCTCCCTCCTCCTGTGCGTGTTTCGTACAGCGGTGGCACCGTACCAGATGTCCTGGAGACAGTTCGGTCGTCATTGGTTCTTGGGTGCGGCAGGTTTCGTCCGCATAGGGACAGCGGGGATGGAACTTGCACCCCTCGGGCAGGTTGGCCGGGTCGGGCATCAGCCCTGCAATGGGCTTGAGCCGGTGAGTTTTCTTGTCCAGGGAGGGCAGCGACCCAAACAGCCCCTTGGTATAGGGATGGGCCGTTTCCTTGAAGATGTTGCGCAGGTCGCCGTACTCCACAATCTCGCCGGCGTACATGATGGCCACCTTATCACAGGTTTCTGCCACTACGCCCAGATCGTGGGTAATGAGAATCATGGAGGTGCCGATCTGCTGCTTCAGGTCGTTCATCATATCCAGTACTTGCGCCTGGATCGTGACATCCAGGGCAGTGGTAGGCTCATCCGCAATGATGAGCTGGGGCGTGCAGGCCAGGGCGATGGCGATCACCACCCGCTGCTTCATGCCTCCGGAGAACTGGTGGGGGTAATCGCTCACCCGCTCGGGGGGGATGCCCACCTTTTGCAGCATATCCATGGCCCGCTTGAGGGCCTCTGTCCGGGAACAGTTGCCGTGGAGATGGATGACCTCGGCGATCTGATCCCCCACCCGAAGTACCGGGTTCAGGGCCGTCATGGGGTCCTGAAAAATCATAGAGATCTCCCCGCCCCGTATCTTCCGCAGCTCGGCATTGGATTTTTTCAGAAGGTCCTCGCCGTTATACAGAATTTCCCCAGAGATCACTTTTCCCGGTGGGTCAGGGACCAATCCCATGACGCCCAGGGCGGTGGTGGTCTTACCCGCCCCCGTCTCTCCCACCAGGCCCAAGGTGTCGCCTTTTTCCAGGGAAAGGTCGATACCGTTTACCGCTTTGACCACGCCCTCATCGGTGATATAGTGGATGGTCAGGTCCTTGATATCCAAAAAACTCATGTGCGCACCTCCTCAGCGTTTCAAGCGGGGATCCAGCGCATCGCGCAGGCCATCGCCAAACAGGTTGAAGCCAAAGAGCGTGACCATGATCGCAATCCCCGGGAAGGTGACGATGGGATAGAAATCCCGGAGATATTCCCGGCCCGCGCTCATGATGGAACCCCACTCCGGCGTAGGAGGGGTGACGCCCAGCCCGATGAAGGACAGAGATGAGATCTGCATGATGCAGGCGCCGATGCGCAGGGTAGACTCCACGATGATGGGAGATAGGGTGTTGGGCACGATATGCTTGAGGATGATGCGCAGGTCGGAGGCGCCGGTGGCACGGGCAGCCTCCACATACTCCTGGTCCTTAATGGTGAGTACTGTGGCCCGCATGATCCGCGCGTAGGACGGGATCGCTCCGATGGAGATGGCCAGGGCGGTCTGCCACACACCTCCGCCCAAAGAGGTGGAGATGGACACTGCCAGCAGGAACGCGGGAATGGCCATGATGATATCCATAGCCCGCATCACAACCGTCTCATATACGCCGCCGAAATAGGCGGCGGTGGCCCCCAGCAGGGAACCGGAAATCAGGGCAATGGCCACGGCCATCACCGCCACCAGCAGGGAGATCCGGCCGCCGTAGATGACGCGGCTCAGGATATCACGGCCGAAGTTGTCCGTTCCCAGCCAGTGCTGCGCACTGGGATACTGCATAGCGTTAATCGGGTCGATGGCGTCATAGGGATAGGGGGCCACAAAATCAGCGAAAATGGCCACCAATACCAGCAGGAGCACCACCACCATGGCGATCATAGCCAGCTTGTTCCGGCACAGCCGCAGCCATACGTCACGCCACTGACTGCGCTTCTTAGTACGGTGTATGGCAGCCTTGGCCGCTTTTGTCTTGACCGCCGCCATTATGCCACCTCCTCTTCTTTCAGGTCAGGCTGCTCTGCCTTGTGGGGCTGCTTCTTTTTCCGGCTCCCATACTGGGCTTTGATTCGGGGATCCACAAAGCCGTAAATCAAGTCCACCAGCAGGTTCATCAGGGAGACAAACAGGGAGATGAACAGCACGCTGCCCTGGATGACCGGATAATCTTTATTATTGATGGCCGTCATCATCAGGGAACCCAGGCCGGGGATATTGAAGATGGCCTCCACCACCACAGAGCCAGCCATGATCATGCCGATCTGCATCCCCACCACAGTAATGACCGGAATAAGCGCGTTTTTCAGCGCGTGCTTCCAGATAACCTGCCTCTCACTCAATCCCTTGGCCCGGGCGGTACGGATATAGTCCTGCCGCACCACGTCCAGCATGGATGAGCGGGTAATGCGGGTCACTGTGGCTACCGGCGACAGCCCCAGAGTGAGCACCGGCATAACCATGCTCACCGCGCTCCCCGCAGCATAGGTGGCTGGGAACCACCCCAAATTATAGGACAAGCCTAATTGGAACATCATGGCCATCCAGAAACTCGGGATCGAGGCAAAGATCAACGACACGATGGTCACGATATAGTCCAAGATTGAATACTGCTTGGTGGCTGATATAATGCCAAATGGGATTCCAACCACCACGGTAAGAGCCACCCCCAGCATGCCCAGCAAAAGGGTCGTGGGAAACCGTTCCAGGATCTCATCACGCACTGCCCGGCGGGTCTGGTAGGATGTCCCCAGATCCAGCTCGGTGACGATCCCTTTGATGTAATTGACGAATTGGACCGCATAGGGCTGATCCAGCCCCAATTCCTTTTCCTTGGCGTCATACTGCTCCTGGGTATAGTTTCCTCCCAGCAGCGCCGCTACAGGATCGCCTGGTCCAAAGTAGTTGATGGTAAACACGATGAACATCACGCCCAGCAGGACGGGGATCATCAGCAGCATCCGGCGCAGGATAAATCGGATCAATCATCTCACCCCTCTATAGGTTTCCGGCCCGGGCCCGCTGTCCGCGGGACCTGGCCGTATGGGATCCGGCGCCTTCGGCTGTGGGCCAAAGGCGCCGGGTCCTTGTTTCTGGTGGCTTATGTCTCCAACTTATTTTCCATCATCAGGCAAAGGTCACGAAGCGCAGGTTGGGCGCGGCGGGAGAGATCGTGGCGAAGTCGCTGATGTAATCGCGGTAGATGAAGCACTCGTACACGTCGCAGATGGGGATCTCGCGGTAGCTGTCGTACAGCCACTGCTGGGCGGCCTCATAGTTCTCCTGGCGGACGGCGGTGTCCACGGAGTTGCGCCCTGTCATCAGATAGCCGTCCATCTCCGGGTCGGTAATGCGGACAGTGGCGTTGGTGGAGGATGCCTTCACCGTGTCATATTGCTGGTCAGGATCTTGGGCGGAGGCGCCCATGGAGTTGATGACCAATTCCGTCTCGCCGGCCATGAACAGCGGTACAGCCGTGGGCAGGTCCGCGCTGGTGATGGTCACATTGATCCCGATAGCTCCCAGGTAAGCCTCCACCAGCTCGGCGATGTTATTGTTGGTGGAGGAGTTCACCACCACAAAGCGGAGATTCAGGTCGCCAGCCTTGACCCCGGCCTCGTCCAGCAGGGACTGGGCTTTTTCCATATCGTACTCATAACCGCCCACAGAGATCTTGTAGTCCACGCCGGTGGGCAGGGTAGAATCTGCTACCACACCCAGCACACCCATGGCCGAGGCGGTGATGGCCGCGGCGTCCAGGGCATGGGCGATGGCCTGGCGCACCCGGATATCCTCAAATGCCTCCACATACTCAGGCAGGCAGATGGTATAGGTGTCGTACACAGGCGCCAGCACAGGAACACTGTGCTCGATCCCGGTGTTGAGCGCCCGGTCCGCGTCAGACACGGACAGGTCAAAGGCCATGTCCAGGTCGCCGTTCTCATAATCCAGCATCATGGAGGACTGTTCCGCGTAATACCGGGTGGTAATGGTGCTGATCTCAGGCGTCTCGCCCCAGTAGTCGGCCTTGGCTGTATAGGTGGAGTGGGAGCCGGAGACGTTCTCCTTGCACTCATAGGGGCCGGTACCCACGGGCTTGTCCCAGAAATCTTCATCGGAGCAGGACTCCGCATAGGATTTGCACAGAACAGAGGCGTACCGGGTGGTCAGGTAGTTCAGGCCAGGCCCAAAGGGCTCGTCAGTCACCAGGGTCAGTGTCTGTCCCTCTGCGCTGCTCTTTTCAAAATTAAAGGCATCCACAAAAGTGGACCAGCGGGAATTCTCTGTAATCATGCGGTTGAGGGAGTACAGAGCGTCTTCGGCGGTCATCTTCTCTCCATTGGAGAAATATACGTCATCCCGGAACTGGATCACCAGGGTGCAGTCATCGGTGTAGTCCCAGCTCTCCGCAATGTCGCTGGTAATCTCTCCGGTGAAGGGGTCTTTTACTAAAATGGAATCATATACCAGCTGCATCCCCACTGAGTTGAAGGACACCGCAGGGTCAAAGGAATCGGCTGTGTCGGTCAAGCCAACCGTCAGCGTACCCTCCGCAGTCTTGCGGACGTAGGTTCCCTCTCCTCCGGAATCGCTGGTGCCGGGTGCGGCGCTCGTTCCGCCATTGGGCCCACTGCTCTCAGCTCCGTTTGGACTGCCGCAGCCAGCCAAAAGGCCCAGCAGCATAGTACCAGCCAACAGCGACGCCAGGAATCGTTTCTTTTTCATCATGCTCTTACCTCCAAATTCAGTTTTTCCCTCGATCAGGCCAAAACCCCTGTCTGATATTCAAAATATACTCCCCTTTCCGCCTCGTCAATATTTACGGCAAGCCACGACAAAACAGGATATGTTTTGTGAAAAATATGTATTGCATCCTCTTTTGCCAAACCTCTAGAACTATGCTATGATAAAAACATCCCAGTTCAAACACAGAAAGGCGGTGCAGCTTTGAAGCGTGTGCTTACAGCCCTGATCCTGGCTGTTTTGCTTGTCTCCCCTGCTTCTGCCACAGGTCCCGGCCAGTCTCAGACGATCCTGAAAGCCACTGACGATGATGGTTTTGTCTGCCAGTCCACCAGCCTGGGCAATTACGTGACGGACACCCTTCGTCTGGCTGCGGGCACCGACTTTGCCTTTCTCCCCTCGGGTCTGATGGGACTCAACCTTCCGGCTGGTACGGTGGACTGCTCCGCGCTGGAGCTGTCCCTGCCCCGGGACGAAGCCGTGTATACCGTCACCCTCACCGCTTCCCAGCTCCGCCAGATTCTGGAGCTTTCCTGCTCCCGTTTGACGCTGGACAGGACCGAGCAACTGGACAAAAGCACTTCGAGTTGGGATGGTTTTCTTCAGCTGTCCGGCTTACGAGTGACCTATAATGTCCCCGCTCTAGTGGGGAACCGGGTGTATTCTGTAACCGATCCAGAGGGCCGGAAGCTAAACCTTGACGACGGCACGGTTTATACCGCCGCCGTCCCCGCATCCATGCTGGGAGACAGCTATGGCTACGGCAAATATATGTACGTTGAGGCGCTGTCCATCGGCACCCTGCGGCAGCTGGTAGGGCAACGCATTGCCGCCGAAGGGGTCAACCAAGTTGAGGACAGCCGTCGCATTACCCTCTACGGCGCTCGGGAAAACGAAATCATCGACTATTTCCCCCCTTTTTTGATTCTCTTCGTGGTGGTACTCTTTGCAGTCTTTGGCGGACATAAGTGGCGCCGCCGCGCCACCTTTGAGCGGTGAGAAAGGAGGGCCTTCCCCGATGTATATCATCCTGTCGATCCTGCTGGTGCTGGCCATCCTCTATATCGTCTGTGTCAACACCTTGGACAAGTGGCGCTTCCGGGCTGACCGTCAGTACCCCTATGTGCGTGAGCTGATGGATGAGTGGGAACAGGTCACGCGCC
>URQA01000139.1 GCA_900549885.1 uncultured Eubacteriales bacterium
TAATATCAAGTATATTCTCTGATCACAATGGAATAAAACTAGAAATCGCACTCGTCTGAAAAAATGGGGCGGCACGGTGCCGCATGAGGCGCTGGAGCTGGCCCGAAAGGCCCGGTTCAGCCAGCATACCCTGACCGAGGAGGAGCGGCAAACCATGCTCTGCCTCCTGAACGCCGAGCGCGCTCATCTAGCCCGTCGCCTTTCGTGGTGGAAGCGGCCCCTGTTCCGCTACCTGTGGGGCGTTCCCACCGATACTGGACCAGATAAGGAGGATACGACCGATGCTCAGCCGTGAACCCGCTTTTTACCGGGACTTCCGCTGTCTGGGGGGCGCATGCCCCCTCACCTGCTGCAGGGACTGGGACATCGTGGTAGATAAGGAGTCTCTGGCCGACTATGCCACTGCCCCGGAGGGGCTACGCCAGACCATCGCCGCCGCTCTCATCACCGATGAGGAGGGAGACGTGTGCTTCCGCCTGGCCTCAGATGGGCGGTGCGCCTTGCTGGATGAGGACGGCCTGTGCCCCATCCAGCGTCGCTGGGGGGAGGAACACCTGTGCGAACACTGCGCCTCCTATCCCCGTTTTATCGAGGAATACGGCTGCCTTACCGAAGCCTGTCAGGCCGTCTCCTGCCCGGAGGCGGCCCGGCTGGTACTGGATGAGGGCATCTTTCCCCTGGTGGAAACGGACGACGGCAGCCCGGACGCTCCCTTCGAGGGGGTGGACGGAGCACTGCTGGCCGGGCTGACCGCCAGCCGGAGCACCGCCTTCGCCCTGCTGACCGATGCCGACCGCCCCCTGTGGGGTCGGCTGGCCGGGTTGCTGGACTACGCAGATGCCCTCCAGAAACACATTGACTGCGGGGACGTAAGAACCATGGAGGTCGTTTCCCCGCCCCCTCTCACTCGTTCCGGGACTGGAAACGGCCTGCAGCCCATGGCGGTCCGCCTGCTGGAGCTGCTCGCCCGGCTGGACCCCCTGCGGCCAGAGTGGCCCGCCCTACTCCATGCCCGGGCCGGAGAACTGGCCGCCCTCTCCCCGGAACAGTACCAGGCCCTGACGGGACGGTTCCATGCCGCCCAGCCCCAGTGGGAAGTCCACCTGGAGCGGCTGGCCTGTTATCTCGTGTTCCGCCACTGGCCCAAGGCGGTAAACGACGATGGACTCTACCCCCGCGCCGCCCTCACCGCCGCCGCCTGCCTGGCCCTGCACCACTTGGCCCTGCTGGCCTGGAACGACGCCCCCTCTTTTTCGGACGGCGACGAGGCCCTGCTATGGGCCCGCTTCAGCCGCGAGGTGGAACACGACGAGGCCAACTTCTTCGCCCTGGCTGAAGCCCTAGCCGACCTAGAACAATGGCCTTTGGCGCAGATATTCCAGCAGTAACTCGGGACCCGCGTGAAGCGGGTCCCATATTTTTTGCCAAATTCCATCATTTCCTCTTGACACAGAAGGTCTATTGTTATAGACTCATACTAGTCGATAGTCATAGACCAAAGGAGGAACGCTATATGGATGACCTGAAATTGTGCGACAGCGATTACCGCTTTATGAGTGTGGTGTGGGAAAGCGAGCCGGTGGGTTCCGGCCAGCTGGTCCGGCTGTGTCAGGACCGGCTGGGCTGGAAGAAGTCCACCACCTACACTGTGCTGAAAAAGCTGTGTGACCGTGGATTTTTGAAAAACGAGGGTTCGGTGGTGTCCGCCCTGGTTCCCCGGGAGCAGGTGGAGGTGTTTGAGAGCGGCTATGTGGTGGACCGCTCCTTCGGCGGCTCCCTGCCCGCCTTCATCGCCGCCTTTACCAAAGGCCGCGCTCTGACAGCACAGGAGGCAGAAGAGATCCAGCACCTCATCGACGACAGCCGGAAGGAAGACGCGCCATGACCGAACTATTTTCCACCGTCCTGCGCATGAGCGGGTACGGCCTGGTGGCCGCCCTTATTGCGTCGCTGGCTGTTCTCCTGCTCAGCCGCGCCCGCTGCTCCAAGACCGCTCTGTTGCTTCTCTTTGCTGTGGCGGCTCTGCGCCTGGTGTGCCCCTGGTCGCCTCCCTCCCCCCTGTCCCTGTTCAACTGGTCCCCGCTGGATCTCCATGCCCAGGACCGGGGCACTGCCTTGGCGGATAGCTATGTGGACTCCTATAAGACGGTATCCAGCGCCGAATGGAATCGGGATGAATTTGACCGGGTCGTGGCTGCTGGAGTGGAGCCCACCTACAATCAGGACGTTGGCCTCTGGGTGGTCCGCTATCATGAAGACGAAACCGGAACCATTACCCCTGCCAAAACCAATCAGGAGGTGTACGGCCCCATTCTCTCCGCCCTCTGGCTGGCCGGGGCGGCGGGCTTCTTCCTCTACGGGGCGGTATCCTATGTCCTTTTGAAGCGGCGGTTGCGCTTTGCCGTCAAGGACGAGGTCATTCCCGGCGTGTGGTACAGCGACCGTATCCCCTCTCCCTGCGTGGCCGGGCTGTTCCGGCCTCAAATCTACCTCACCTTCGGCCTGACAGAATCAGAAAAGAGCTATATCCTGGCCCATGAGCGCCAGCATATCAAAAATGGCGACCATATCTGGAAGATGCTGGCCTGGCTCATCATGTGCGTCCATTGGTTCAATGCCTTTCTTTGGCCCCTGTTCTACCGGGCTTTCTTATCGCAGGTGGAAGACGCCTGCGACCAGCGGGTGCTGCGCCAGCTTGGGGAGGATAAAAAGGCCGACTATGGCCAGGTCCTGCTGACTCTGTCCGCCGGACGGCGGTTCCGCCTGTCCCCCAGCCCAATCGCCTTTGGAGAAGGAAACACCAAAGGCCGGGTACGGACCATACTCCGGTACAAAAAGCCCATCGCCGTAATCTCTGTCTTAGCGCTCATCGTCGCCGTTATAGCAGGAGTCTGCCTGCTCACTGGCCCCGACCGGACGGCAGAGGAAAACAACGGACCCTCTACTGGATCCTCATCGGTCCAAATAGGTGGCGCAGCGAAGGGCTATGGGACCTATCAAATCTATGACCTGCTCTACCTCACCCCGCTCAGCTCCACAGAAAGCCGCAGCTTTTTGGACGAGCGGATCCGCTCCGCCGTGGTATTCACGCCCGAGCGGTTCTATCTTGAGATGGAAGGCCTGGACGTATCCGACCCCATCTATCAGGAGATCGAGTTGGGCAGCCAACTGATCCTGGGCCCTAACGGGGATGAAATCGCCACAGCCCTAGACGTTTCCGGAGAATCCTGGGGCTGGAATGTGTTGGATGCCGGAGGTCAGGAGACTGGCTTCCAGGTCTACTTGGTAGATGGGCTTTTGTGGGTGGCCCGGTGCGCCGACAACGGATACTGGTATCTTATGGAAGCTCTGCCCGTGGGGGCGGGGGAAACGCTGGACATGGAGCTTGTGTCTTGGGGCGTCCGGCTGGATGACAGCGGCGGATCCGGCTGGCCCTTCCTGTTCGAGGGGAACTTTACCCGCATTGACCTGCAATGCGACAACGGCGCTCTCACCTACGACGGCTTGGACACCCCCGGAACCGACCTCACCGTGGTTGGCACGCCTCCGAGGACACAGGTAGAATGGCTGCCCGTCACGGAGGGGCAGCCTGAGCCAGCCACCCATGCCGCCGTCACCTTCACCGCGTGGCAGGGGGGCGAAAAAGCCCTCACCGGCACCATCATCATCCGGCAGACCGGGCTGGTCAATGGCCTGACTACCTATGCGGCCCACGCCGCCCTGAGCGACACGAACCGCTACTTTTTCTGGCAAAACCAAGGCGGCGCCGATGACGAGTACGCTCAGATTCGAGACAGCCAAGCCTACCTGATGGCTGACCCCCTGGCCACCTGGTCGCTGGATCTGACCCACGACGGAGTGGACGAGAGGGTATCGGTCTACAGCGCGATCCTCGGTGAGCCGGAGGCTGGTATTTTCTACCTGTTGGTCATGGACGAAGGGGGAAGCATCCTCTGGATCGATCAGGCTGCCACGACACACGCAGGGCAGAACGGCCTGTATCTCTACGAAGAGGACGGACAGCCCTACCTGCTGCGATGGGTGCCTTACGGCAGCAGCGGCTGGTCCTCTCTGAGCTACCAGCTCTTCTCCCTGACAGAGGACGGTCAGGAGGTCATTCTCCGGGAAAACGCCGTGGAATACACCATGGATGACCCTATGACTGTAAAGGTGGACGCCTTACGGGCTCTGGAAGGTGAGATCGCCGCCCTGCTGCCCCAGTGCCAGGTGCTGCTGTCCACCAACGAGGACACCCCGGATGGGGTGTGGTACGGTGATCCGGAGAATCCCATCTCTCCTTCCCTTTTCGCTGGCTATTACGAGGACAGCCCTCATTGGAACTACTTTTCCCAGCTCCAGGCCATGGCCCAGGGCGTCTATACCTTCTCCGGCGAAGTGGTGGACGTGATGGCGGACTCAGATGCAGCCAGCGCCGGCACCATCCCCCACATCAAGGTCCAGGACCGCACCTACTTCTCCTCTGTAGCGCCCTATTTCACCTATGTCTTTACCGTCCCTGTAGATGATCCCTCTCAGTATCAAGTGGGGGATACGGTGTCCGTCACCGCCGACGGTCCCCTCTACCGCTGGGACCTGCCCGACGAGAGCACCTACGTCTCTGTGGCGCTGACGCGCCGCCCTTGACTGTTTCAAGGATTGCGTCCTTAAAGAACGTCTTTCCCAGCCCCGTCTCTTTTGACAGCGCCCTCCGCTCCAGCCTCCCCCATCTGGGGGAGGCACTTTTTGTGAAAATTTCAAGCCGTAAAATTGCACTAAGTTTTAACTAAATACAGATGCAAATGGGTATCGTTTGTCCATACAGAAAGCGAGGTCATCAGAATGAAGGACAGGACCCATCTCAGTATCCGTATGAACAACGAACTGCACGACAAATTCAAATACGTCTCCGCCTATGAGGGCCGCTCCATGAGTAAGCAGGTGCTGTACCTGCTCAATCGCTGCGTGCGGGACTTCGAGGCCGAGCATGGCCCCATCGCCCTGTCGGAGCAAGAGGGCAAATGAACCACCTGCTCCAAGTCCTGCTGGACTTGCTCTACCCGCCCAAGTGCCCCTTCTGCGGCCGAGTGGTGGACCGGGGCGATCCTATTCCCTGCCCCAAGTGCCGGGATACGCTGCCCTGGGTGGAGCCGGGGGATGTCTGCGCCCCGCCGGAGGGGTGCAACGTCTGCCTGTCTCCCCTGTGGTACCGGGACCTGGCCCGTGAGGCGGTGCGCCGGTACAAGTTCGGGGGCGGGCAGAATCATGCCGCTATGCTGGGAACGCTGATGGCCCAGTGCCTGCGGGAGCGCTGGGATGGACCGGCGGATTCCATCACCTGGGCGCCCCTATCCGCCCGCCGTCTGCGGGAGCGGGGCTATGACCAGGCGGAGCTGCTGGCCCGCCGGGTGGGAGTGCTGTCCGGCCTGCCCGCAGTCCCCACCCTGGAAAAAATCCGCCACACCGTCGCTCAATCCCGCATAGAAGATGACAGCGCCCGACTGGCCAATGTCCAGGGGGCCTACCGGCTGCTGCCTGGCGTGGACCTGCCCGGACAGACGGTGGTGCTGGTGGACGACGTGGTCACCACCGGGGCTACCCTGTCCCAGTGTGCCGCCCTGCTCCGGCAGGCGGGAGCGGCCCGGGTCGTAGCCCTCACGCTGGCCAGATCCAGAAAATAATTCCTGTTTCCGGGCAAAATGCCGTTGCAATCCGTTTCCTTCTCATGTTATAATGAAATAGTTCCATGAAAATGGGGCCATAGTTTGTCTTGAGCGGAAATAGATTGGATACAATTTCCAGTGAAATATATATCTCACGAGGTGTAGAGACTATGTTTGCAAAAGATATCGGCATTGACCTGGGTACTGCCAGCGTCTTGATCTATGTCAAGGATAAGGGGATCGTCCTGCAGGAGCCCTCTGTGGTTTCCATTGATAAAAACAGCGGCAAACTGCTCAAGGTAGGCACCGAGGCTCAGCAGATGCTGGGCCGTACTCCTGGCAACATCATCGCCATCCGTCCTCTGCGGGACGGCGTCATCTCCGACTATGACATGACCGAGCGGATGCTCCGGGAGTTCATCCGCAAGGTGGCCCCCATCCGCCTGTTTAAACCCCGTGTGGTCATCTGCATCCCCTCCGGCATCACCGAGGTGGAGGAGCGGGCCGTCATCGACGCGGGCATTCAGGCCGGGGCCCGACGGGTCTATCTCATCGAGGAGCCTCTGGGC
>URQA01000140.1 GCA_900549885.1 uncultured Eubacteriales bacterium
GCGTGCTTGGCCAGCCGCAGCCGGGCGGACCACACGGCTGGAATAGTGCCGTTGCCCCGCAGGCCCATACCGATGGCCTCGGTCAAGCAGTTCATGGAGTTGGCCGTATACATCCCCGAGCAGGAGCCGCAGGTGGGGCAGGCGTTGTTCTCATACTCCTCCACCCCAGCCTCGTCCAGTTTGCCGGCGTAATAGCTGCCCACAGCCTCGAACATGTGGCTCAGACAGGTACGGCGGCCATCCTTGAGCCGCCCGGCCAGCATGGGGCCGCCGGAGCAGAAGATGGTGGGGATGTTGATGCGGGCAGCGGCCATGAGCAGGCCGGGCACGTTCTTATCGCAGTTGGGGATCATCACCAGGCCGTCGAACTGATGAGCCATAGCCATGGCCTCGGTGGAGTCGGCGATGAGGTCCCGGGTGACCAGGGAGTATTTCATGCCCACGTGGCCCATGGCGATGCCGTCGCACACGGCGATGGCGGGGAACTCGATGGGGGTGCCGCCGGCGGCTCGGACACCGGCCTTCACCGCCTCGGCGATCTTGTCCAGGTTCATGTGTCCGGGGACGATCTCGTTATAGGAGCACACTACGCCAATGAGGGGCCGCTCCAGCTCCTCCTTGGTGTAACCAAGAGCATAGAACAGGGAACGGTTGGGCGCGGTGGGGACCCCCTTTTTCACGTTGTCAGAGCGCATAAGTAAAATCTCCTTCGTGATTTTATAGAATAAATTATTATATCACATTGCCCTAGCGGTGGCAATGGCGGAAATTTCCCCGGTGAAGCAGCGGTTGACATCCCCCCAGCCTATCATGGTATAATAGCCGCAAATCGACCCTTTCCCCGTTTCCCGTGGGGCAGGGACTGAAACAGGAGGAACTGCCCATGTTGGCCCAAAAAGCCTACCAAAGCGTCAAGACTGAGTTCCAGACCACCCGCTATAAGCTGCTCAAGCTGTTTTGGATTTTCCTGTTAGCCTCCCTAATTGGGGCAGTGGTGGAAATCGTGTTCGTAGGATTGTCTGCCGGAGAGTGGATGAGCCGCAGCAGCCTGCTTTACGGCCAGTTCAGCGTGGTGTGGGGCCTTGGCGCAGTGCTCATGACAGTGTTGCTCCACCGGCTGGCAGGGAAAAATGACCGCTATATCTTTTTCTCCGGCGCTCTGCTGGGCGGCGCTTACGAATATCTGTGCAGTTGGGTGGGAGAAAAGGTATTCGGCGTCATCTTCTGGGATTACAGCCATATTCCCTTTAATCTTAACGGGCGGGTCAACCTGCTGTACTGTCTGTTCTGGGGTATCGCGGCAGTAGCTTGGGTTAAAGTGGTCTACCCCCGCCTGAGCCGCCTGGTGGAACGGTTCATCGGCCGCAAACACCGAGTATTCGCCTCTATTGTCACTGCCTTCATGGTGGTGGACATTGTACTGTCCGCTGCCGCCCTGGTTCGGTATGGCCAGCGGCAGGAAGGTGATCGTACGCCCACCAACGTGGTAGAGCAGTTCCTGGACGAGCACTACGATGATGCGTACTTAGAGCACCGCTATCAGAACATGAAGCTGGCGCAGTGATGCAAGGGCAGCGGCCCACTTTCTGTGCGCACAAAAAGTGGGCAAAGATGCGCCGGGGGACGGCCGCGGATGGACTGCAAGCGCCAAGGGTGCGCTTTTGTCCATAGTGCCCTTTCCTCCGGACCCCTGTTTTTACGGGAACCCAGGATCACAGTAGTGCGCCGCATCCTGTCCGGCGCTTCCGTAAGCAGGATACTCCCTACTACCTGCGCCGCTACCGCTGATGCCGTCTAAAACGTCGATCCCTGCGGCTCTCGAACAGCGTCTGGTGCAGAGCAAGAATGTATGACAGCACAACAACCAAAAAGGACCTCCACCCGCTTGGTGGAGGTTCTTTTCTCCCCTATTCACACTCCCTATGCCGCTGTGTCGAGAGCCCCGCATGGTGAAACGCCGACACGATGGAATCTATGCGCTGAAAACATTCTGTATCATCCAGTGTAAGGTCATCCAATATCTCTGAGATCTGGCAGACTAGGTCAACTGCCTCCCGCTCTGCCAGACTGGCGATCTCCCCCTCGCTGATCGTGTCCAAATACCGGACCACCAATTCTCCGATGGTCTTTTCACAAAGCTGCTTCATAACAGGATCATTCATTGATATCACCTCATATGCATTATAGGTCAAAATCACCCTATTTTCAATAGGTCAATTTGACATACTGTCTTTGGGTGATATCATGTCTAGATTAAAGCAGCTCCGAAAATCGCTGGGCTATTCCCAAGTGAAGATTCAGATGCTTACAGGTATCGACCAGAGTGACTATTCCAAAATCGAGAATGGCAAACGGAACCTGTCCTTCGAGCAGTGCAAGCGGCTGGCTGTGGCGCTGGAAACCAGCATGGACTATCTGGCCGGACTGACAGACGAGCCGAAACCCTATCCCAAGGCCGGCCATTCGGAAGGATGACCACAAATGTATAAAAACCGGGCACCAGATGGACGGTGCAACCTGTGCGGCCAGCGAGTGGCCCAACTGCGCAAGGCCATGGGCCCCGACGTATCCCAGCGGGCTTTGGCGGATATGCTCCAGCTGGCTGGAATGGATGTGGATAAGAACGCAGTCCAGCGCATTGAGTGCGGCAAACGGTTTGTCACCGATATCGAATTGAAGATCCTGGCTCAAGTATTGGGCGTCACTGTGGAGGACTTGCTGGGATGAGGGAAATACGGCTTAAACAGCCCGGGGTTACTCCTAGGTAAAAATCCAGATGCTCACAGGTATCGACAAGAGTGACTATTCCAAAATCGAGAGCGGCAAACGGAACCTGTCCTTCGAGCAGTGCAGGCAGCTGGCTGTGGCTCTAGAGACCAGCATGGACTATCTGGTCGGCCGCACCGATGAGCCGGCTCCCTATCCGCCTGCCCGCAGAAAGTAACCCTCAGCCTCTTCCCAGCCGCTTTTTGACCAGATAACTCTCCAAAATCAGCGTGGCCGCCACCGCGTCCTCCCCACAAAATCGTGGATTTTGCGGGGACCCCTCATTTTGACCTGCGCGGGCGAAATGAATCCGCCCTTGCGCCAAGGTTTTGCTGTGCAAAACGCTTGTACGGCGCATCCGCGCCGCCCCGCAGTGCGGGACCCGGCCGTGGACGCACCGGAATGTATCAGCTTCTCGCCAACCGTTTTCGGGCCAGATAGCCCTCCAAAATCAGTGTGGCTGCTACCGCGTCCACGTTTTTTTTGTGGTTTTTCATTCTCTTTCCGCTGGCATGGAGGATTTGGTGGGCCTCGATGGTGGTGCGCCGCTCGTCCCACAGGCTCACCGGCATTCCGCACCGCTCCTTCAGCTGGGCCGCAAAGTCCCGGTATAACTGCGCTCGGGGCCCCTCGGTGCCGTCCATGTTCCGGGGAAAGCCCATGACCAGCTCGTCCACCCCATGGGCAGCAATCAATTCCTCTATCTCTTCCAGCACCCGCTGGCTGTCTCTGCCCCGGATCACCGTGGTGAATCCGGCCAGCATGCCGGTGGCGTCCGAAATGGCGACGCCTGTCCGGGCGTCGCCATAGTCAATGGCCATCACTCTCATACTGATCCCTTCCCTTTCATTGCGTTCATTGCGGTTTCTCTGCCGCCCCATTGCGGACCCCATCCGGTACGACAGGCCAATTTTCCCGCCGTGCGCTTCTCTACTATTATAAAAGATAAAATAGTGCTTGACAAGCTCTTGACCTTATGTTAGACTGGCAGTACCTGTGAACAGGGCTTTCTTTTTGTGCACATTTTTACGGGATGGGCACAAAAACCCTCTCCCCCGCCAATGGGGTCGCAGGGAGGCAAAACAATGCCGATCTCCCGTAGCTTTTCAGGGGTCTATGCGCCCATTTGAAGCGTCGGAATCGGCCTGGCCGTTCCGGCGTTTTTTGTTTGGACGGCGAATTTTTGAAGGAGGTGCCGATATGGCGAAAGCCGGTAACCGTGTGAAGATCACGCTGCGGTGCTCTGAGTGCAAGCAGCGCAACTACAACACCACCAAGAACAAGCGCAATACCACCGAGCGTCTGGAGCTCAACAAGTACTGCCCCTTCTGCCGGAAGCACACCGTGCACAATGAAACCAAGTGATGGACGTGGACAGCTCAATGAAAGAAGGGTGTGACAACATGTCTGAACAGGAAAACCGGGCCGCGGCTCAGGCCCAGGATGCCAAGGCTGAGAAGAAGGCCAAGGCTCCCGCCAAGAAGAAGGACAAAAAGCCCAACCGTGTCGTGCGCTGGTTCAAAGACCTCAAAGGCGAGCTGAAGAAGGTCACCTGGCCCTCCGCCAAGGACACCGCTAAGAACGTGGGCATCGTCATCGTGTGCGTACTGCTGGTGGGCGTGCTCATCTGGGTGTTCGACTGGGTGGTTAAAATGGTGGTCGAAGCCCTGCTCAACCTCTTCTGAGGGAACGGAACATGGCTGACGAACTGAAATGGTATGTTGCCCACACTTACTCGGGCTATGAGAACACCGTGGCGGCCAGCATCGAGAAATCTGTGGAAAACCGCAACATGAAAGACCTCATCACCGAGGTCAACATTCCCATGGAGACTGTCACCGAGATCACGGACAACGGCCCCAAGACCGTGGAGCGCAAGGTATTCCCCGGCTATGTGCTGGTCAAGATGGTTATGACCGACGAGACCTGGCATCTGGTGCGCAACATCCGCGGTGTCACCGGCTTTGTGGGCTCTGCCAACAAGGCCATCCCCCTCACCGACGACGAGATCGCCGCTCTGGGCGTGGAAAAGCGCGAGGTAGTGGTGTCCTACGACGTGGGGGACAATGTCAAGATCACCGACGGCGCCCTGGAGTCCTTTATCGGCACCGTGGAGGAGCTGGATCTGGACCGGGGCAAGGTCCGCGTGGTCGTGTCCATGTTCGGGCGGGAGACTCCCGTCGAGCTGGAGTTGGACCAAGTGGAGCCAGTCTAATCCGAAGCGTGAAGCCGTTGTGAGCCGCAGGCTAAGACGGTACGCAGGCACGGATGCGGGGCGGCACCGCCGCCACGCAGGAGTGCGGATGTACCGGCTTAGAGCCGCGTCGCGAACAGGCGAAGCGTGACAACAAGAAGCGCGCACAAAACAGGCGCGCCACTGGCAGGTATCATACCTGCTGCCTTTCGTGGGAGGAGCGTTGCCCGCTCCGTCACCACCACATCTTATGTAGGAGGTGCTGTTTCAAATGGCACAGAAAGTAACTGGATACGTAAAGCTGCAGATCCCCGCCGGCCAGGCAACTCCCGCCCCCCCTGTGGGCCCCGCTCTGGGCCAGCATGGCGTCAACATCGCCGCTTTTACTAAGGAATTCAACGAGCGCACCAAGAAGGACATGGGCCTGATCATTCCCGTGGTCATCACCGTATATGCGGACCGCTCCTTTACCTTCGTCACCAAGACCCCTCCCGCCGCCGTGCTCATCAAGAAGGCCTGCAACATCGAGTCTGGCTCCGGCGTGCCCAACAAGACCAAGGTCGCCACCCTGTCCAAGGCTGATCTGCAGAAGATCGCTGAGACCAAGATGCCCGACCTGAACGCCGCCAGCCTGGAGTCCGCTATGAGCATGATCGCCGGCACCGCCCGCTCCATGGGCGTTCTGGTGGAAGAGTAAGGGAAGGAGGAAGTAAACATGGCTAAAGGAAAGAAGTATGTGGACAGCGCCAAGCTCATTGACCGCGCCGCCCAGTATGATGTGACCGAGGCGATGGACTTGGTCATCAAGACCGCCACCGCTAAGTTTGACGAGACCGTGGAGCTGCACGTGAAGCTGGGCGTGGACTCCCGCCACGCCGACCAGCAAGTCCGCGGTGCCATCGTCCTCCCCCACGGCACCGGCAAGACCGCCCGGGTGCTGGTCTTTGCCAAGGGTGACAAGGCTGACGAGGCCCGTGCCGCCGGCGCCGACTTTGTGGGTGATATGGACATGGTCCAGAAGATCCAGAGCGAGAACTGGTTCGACTTCGACGTGGTGGTCGCCACTCCCGACATGATGGGCGTGGTCGGCCGTCTGGGTAAGGTTCTGGGTCCCAAGGGCCTGATGCCCTCTCCCAAGGCCGGCACCGTCACCCCCAACGTGACCCAGGCCATCAATGAGATCAAGGCCGGTAAGGTGGAGTACCGTCTGGACAAGACCAACATCATCCACTGCCCCATCGGCAAGGT
>URQA01000141.1 GCA_900549885.1 uncultured Eubacteriales bacterium
TTCTAATTTTGAACATAGTAAAGCCCGTTCCTGTCGTGGAACGGGCTTTGGAATTAGACTTTATCTATCATTTTGAATTAGTGTACCTATATCGGGAATTCCCTCCCGAAAATCAAGGATAGTAGGATTACATGGCTTTCTTGGCAGATTCAAATAAAGCTGAACACGATCATCATAACCATACTTCAAAAATTCCAGCAAAGAATATAATTCGTTTAACACTCGATAGCTGGTCATCTTCCTATCCACTACACAAATGAAACTGAACGGAGTATATGCAACTTCACTACCGATAAATTGTTCGCCTGTAAAGGGATTCATTTGACCAGATATAACATCAATTTTGCTTCTGCCATTACTCTGCATATACATTCGGATGTCTATATTTCCGGGAAAGCGCTTTTCCTGGGGGTCAAGCAAAAACCTTTTGATTGCAGGGTTTTGCAGACACCACTGTGGACCGTTTGCACTTGCAAAGCAGGAAACGACTTGTTTCAAAACTCTAAGGGGATATATTGTATAGGGTACGCTTAATGATCCTTGGGCGTTCTGCTTATAGTATCGCATTCCTTGAGTTGCAAATTCTGCATAGGCAGCTCCGTACCATTCTCCTGTTAAATTGTTGCAGGATTTACATAGAGAATACCGTCCAGCACCTCTTTGAAATTGTTTATATCTGGTATTGTTATGAAGGAGAAAATCCCAAAAATCATACAACTTTAAGTTGAAGTGATTAAAAGCAGCCCTTGGAGGTATATGCTCAAATGTCAATTCCTTTTCTTCTCCGCAGATGCAACAAATCCCTCGAATTTTTTTCGCCATATCTCATCCCCCCTATAAGGAAATTATATCACTTTTTCTCTTTTCGGGGGATGATTTGAGTTAAATTACTTTGATTAGTCGCTCCATACCTCGTCCCCTTCAAGGTCTCCCTCGTCCTGGGGCTCCTCCACATCCTCCAGGCGGACCAGGTTATGGCGGCGGATGATGGACTCCTCCAGGACGTCCTGGGCGGCATTGCTGTCCTCCGGGAGGCCCAGGCTGCGGAAGAGCTTTTTCAGCACCTTTTCATAGCCGCCGGCCTTTTTCTTCAGCCGGAGGAAGTCCTTCTCCGTTTCCGCCTCGGACAGGCGGCGGGCCAGCGAATAGTAGAGGACGATCAGGTTGTGGATGTTGCCCACCAGCATACGGAAGCCGCTGCCGGGGATGATGTACTCGTCCCTGTACTTCTTGGGCTTCGGCTCCTCCACAGGCACCGGGGTGGCCTCCGCCAGCTCCTTTGCCATAAGGTCCTTCAGGTCCTTGGGGTCGCCGAACACCAGGTAGCGGCCGGGGATGCCCCAGCTCTGGAACTTCTCCTCGGCGATCTCACCGTACCGCTTCGCCGTGTCCAGCACATGGAACACATCCTCCTCGTCCTTGATCCGGCCCGCCAGGAAAGCGAGCTGGTGGAGAAGGCCGTACAGGTGGACCTCATCGTTGATGTGGTTCAGATAGGTCTTGCCCTCGATAATGTAAATCTTGTTTTTCATAGTCACGCCTCGCTTTCACAAAAATCAAACTCCATGCACATCTGCCCGCCGCAGAGCATCATCCGCAGGAGGTCCTTCCCCTGGGGCGTGATAAGGGTCTGCTGGCGGAAATGCCCGTACTTCCAGAAGTCCTTCACCTGGAACAGCCCCTTATTGGAGGGCTTGGCGTAGGGCAGAAGGTATCCGGCCGGGCAGCGGTAGAGGAAGCCCTCCTCCATCAGGAAGCGGCAGAAGTCGCGCTCGCCCACGCCCAGCTCCTTGGCTGTGGCCCGGATATTGGTGCAGTTGCCGGGGCGCACAAAGGCGTCGTAAAAATCCGCTTTCGGCCGCAGCCGTTCCACCTCCCCGGTAAGGCGGCGGTTCTTCTCATGCTCCGCCAGGAGCTGGTCCGCAAAGGAGAGAAGGATCTCCGGGTGCCTGGCCGCCTCCTCCAGCAGGGAGGGCGTCATGTAGCCCCCGGTCCTGCGGATCGTGGGAAGCACCTCATCGAACACCCATTTCTCAAACCGCTCCGCGCCGGGCAGCCGGCTATGAACGATCAGGCGGTAGACGTCGCCCTCCGGGAGGAAGGTCATTGTCTGGTCACCGCTTGCGGTGGGGATGGAACGTTTCGTTCCACCCCTCGCATGGTCACGGACAGCCTTTCGGGGATTGCTGTACCCCAGGGCCTTTGCCACATCCGAACCGCAGAACAGGTATTTCCCGTCCTCCTCGATCACGCGGATACTGCCAAATTCACTGTTTCTGAATATCTCCATGTTCATATTCACGCCTCCGTTTCCGCCGCGTGCTCCACCTCGCTGGGCTTGGTGGTAAGCAGCTTATAAAGCTCCGTGTCCTTTGGGAAGTCGTCCGCAAAGGGCAGGATCACATTGTTGAAGAACAGCAGCCCATGGCCCGGCTCGGAATTGGTCACATAGGCAAGCTGCTCCGCTGAAATGCCCAGCCGCTCCGCCAAAATCTTGCGGTCGCCGGCGGCCTGGTTGAGCATATAGATGAAATCGCTGTTTTCCAGGATGTTCTCGATCTCCGGGGAGGAGAGCAGGTCCTTGGGGTTCTGGGTCGCCCCGGTGGGCACCCCGCCCCATTTTCTAAACCGTTTCCAGATCTCCGCCGAATAGGCCGCCGTCTGCTCCTCCTTCAGCAGGAGGTGGAACTCGTCCACGAAATACCAGGTGGAGCGCCCGATAGCCCGGTTGATGGTAACGGTGTTCCACACCGCATCCTGAACAATGAGCATCCCCGGCTTTTTCAGGTTCTTGCCCAGGCCCTTGATGTCAAAGCAGACAAGGCGGTTGGAGATGTCCACGGTGGTACGGTGGTTGAAGAAGTTCAGCGAACCGTTCACATAGAGGTCCAGCGCCTGGGCCACCCGGTCGGCCTCCGGGATGCCCTGCGCCAGCAGCGCCTCCATCAGGTCGCCCAGGATGGGCATATTCTCCGGCCGGGGGTCTGCGAAGTAGGGCTGGTAGATCTTCTGCACCGCCCGGTCGATGACCGTTTTCTCGATGGCCTCCAGCCCCGTCTTGCTCCCCATGATGAGCTCGCAGAAGGACAGTACAAAATCACTTTTCAGCGCCAGGGGGTTCTCCTCGTCTGAATAGTTGAGGTTGATGTCCAGGGGGTTCACATAGTCGGTGCTGGACGGGGACAGCCGGATCACCTGACCGCCCAGCCGCTTCACCAGGGGCGAATACTCGTCCTCCGGGTCGCAGATGATGACATTATCTTTTGTGGTCAGGATGATGAAAGTGATCTCCCGCTTGCAGCTCATGGACTTGCCGCTGCCCGGCGTGCCGAACACCAGCCCGTTGGGGCTTCTGGACTGTTTGCGGTCCAGAAGGATCATGTTGTTACTCAAAGCGTTGAGGCCGTAGTACATGGCGTCCCCGCCCATAAACAGCTCCTGGGTGACGAAGGGGACGAACACCGCCAGCGCCGAAGTGGTGAGGCTCCGCTCGATTTTGATACGGTTGAGCCCCAGGGGAAGGCTGCTCATCAGTCCGTCCTCCTGCTGGAAGTCCAGCCGGGTGAGGAGGCAGTTGTAGGTCTGCGCCACGCTGGCCGCCTGGGACACGGCAATCTCCAGCTTCTGCTTGGTCTCCGCCATGTGCATGACCAGGAAGGTCAGATTGAACATTCGCTCATTCCTGCTTTGCAGGTCCTGGAGGATGGTCTTTGCCGCGCCGCCGTAGGTGGCAAGGTCGCTGGGGAGGATGTCCATGTCGTAGCCGCTGCGTACCGCCCGCTTCTGCTCCGCGATCTTCATGGCGTCCAAATCCGTGATCTTGCGCTTGACCATCTTGATGGCCTCGTTCTGGTTGATGCCCCGGATGTGCATAGTTACCAGGATGTTGCCCTCGGTCTCCATAAACTCCGCCAAAATGCGGTCGTGGATCTCCGGGGCGGTGATCTGCAAAAAGCTGACTGCGCCGTACATCTCGCCGATGCGGAAGGTACGGGTTTCTCCGAAATGGAAGGATGACGGGGCGATGAAGTCCTTGACCGAAAGGCCGCTGGGCGCCAGCCAGTCCCAATCGAAGGCGAACCTTCCGCCCTCCGGGTGAAGGATGCCGTGAAGCAGCTCCAGCCGCTCTTTCCCGTCCAGCACATGGGCGGCGGCTCCCATCACCTTGAAGCGGTTGAGGGTGTCGGTCTCAATGCGGGCAAACCGCGCCCGCGCCGCCGCCAGGTTCTCCGCCTCGATGGTCAGGGTGACATACTTGGTTTTCACATAGCCGTTGCTGCCCCGTTCATACTGGAAACGGAGTATCCCGGCTGCGTCCTTCCGGATGGGGTCCAGGTCGTCGCCCTGGGGACGGATGCCGAACAGGTCCTCCTCCGGTCCATGCTCCACATATCGGCTGCTGAGTGTCATTTGCACCCCAATGGTGGGGTCATAGCCGTTATAGAAGTCGCAGAGGCTTTCAAAGATGCTCCGCTGATCCTCCGGCCCTGCCAGACGGTAATTCACATCCTCATAGGCGATGATCTTGGAGAAGTCCCCGCCATCCAGTCGGCACAGGCCGTCGGGGAAAATATTGCGGAAAGGGATGCTGTCCTGCACCGTATGGGTTTTCCCGTCGCCCTTTGCCTGCCGGATCACCGCCTCGATCTGCCTGCGCTCGTCACGGGTCAGCTTACGTCTGGGCTTTGCCGTTTTTCCGGGTCTTGCGGTTTTTGCCTGCAATCGCTCTCACCTCCTGTTCCAATTCGTGCTGCCGCACCAGGGCGGAGTACAGGTTGTTGGTTTGGTAGATCCGCACCTTTGGACGGATAAACTTGTTCTGAATGAGGTGCCCAAGGAACACCTCCAGGGGCTGCCCGTTCCGCTCGTACATGGCAAACAGGAAGAAGGGCAGCATGACCAGGATCATGCACAGGGCCGCCGTGGTGGTGCCCAGCGCGCCCTTGGCTAAGAAGAAAAGCGGCACGCCAATCAGCGCCGCCGCTCCGAAACAAATCACCTGCCGCTTGGTCAGCCCGAACAGGACCTTGCTCTGCACCTTGCTCAGGTCCTTCGGGATCGTTACATAGGCCAATCACATCAACTCCTTTCTATCAATGCGCCCCGAACAGGGATTTTGCGAGGCTGCCGGTCTTAAAGAGGGTGAAGCACAGGAGCACCGTGTACCCCATGCACCCCCAGATAGCGCCGGAAATGTTGTCGCCGCTCAGGGAGATGCCCTCCACCAGCACCGCGTAGATGCCCACGCAGATCATAATGAGGAACGCCTGGAAGCCCAGGGCCAGCAGGGAGCGGAGATAGTTCTGTCCCGTGTTTCCCCATTCCCGGTTGACCATTGTGGCAAATGGGATGGGACCTATCGAAGTGACCAAATACACCTCAATCATTCTGCCGTAAATGACCAGGAAGATGCAGATGGAAAGTATCTGCGTACACAGTCCCACGAAGATGCTCTGGAACCACAGCCCCAGCAGGGCACCGATGCTCCAGTCTGCAAGCTGGGTTTCCAGATCTGCGGTCACGCTGGATATGTCGATGCCCGCATCCGAAATGATGACGCCTGCCGACTGGTTGACCACATTCTGCGCCACATCGAACACCGCCATGACAATATTCCATGTGTTCGTGACGATCAGCACCGCACAGAAAGACTTAAAAATCCACTTGAAGAAGATCCAGGTGTCGAAGTCATGGAGATTATTCTTCTCGACAATGAGCTGGATCAGCTCGTAGCACATGACAAAGGTGAGGACTATGCCGGCGATGGGGACGATGACCGTTTCCGAGAGGCTGCGGATCATATTGAAGATGCCGCTGTTCCATGCAGCGGGAGTCATACCGACCTCCCCGGCGATCTCGCCCACCTTTGTGTTCAGGGTATCAAACATCCCGGTCAGGTTGGATATGATACCGTCAATGAGCAGCTCTTGGAACCACTCCTGTATTGCGTCAAAAATCAACGGGGATCACCTCCTTTCCGGGAGGCCCCGTGTACCGAGGCCTCCCGTGGGGTCTGTTGGTGGACATTAGGTGGTGAGCAGGCCGGACAGCAGAGGAATCAAGGTCAGGCCGATGAGAGCGACACCACCGCCGGCCATCAGCTGCTTGATGCCCTGGCTCTTTGCTTATGTGTGATAAAGAAGCAATAGAAGTGCAAAAAATTTTGCCGTTCCT
>URQA01000142.1 GCA_900549885.1 uncultured Eubacteriales bacterium
CCCAGGGCACCGCCGCCCGGGCGGAGCTGGCCGCCATGCTGACCCGGTTTGCCGGCCAGCAAGGTTAAAAATGATACAAAGCTCCCGTGGATTTTATCCACGGGAGCTTTGTGCGTAAAAAAGGAAATCGCAGGGAATACTACCCTCACCGGAGAGCCCGTTCTACATCATCCGCAGCACGGCGCACGGCCCGTCCAGCCTTGTCCAGGCCGTCTTCCACCGCTTCGCCCGCATCGTCCAGCAGATTGTCGCTGTTTTCAGGCTGACCGCTGTGGTCGGCGTCGGCATCGGGCTTACCATCGTTATCCGTATCGTTGGTGCCACCTGCGCCGCCGCCTTCCATGGAGTCATTGCCCGGATCAGGGGTAATGGAGGGAGAGGGACTGGCCGACTGCCCTGCAGAAGGCGTGGGACTGGTTGTGGTCTGGCCGTTGTCTTTAGAAGAACAGGCCGTCAACGTCAGAGCCAGAATAAAAGCTAAGGTGAAAGCCGTTATTTTTTTCATGTTTGTTCCTCCTGTTGCGTTCTGCTTTCCCATGACCTAGTTTGTGTGGGATGAAGCAGAAAAAACGTTGAAAAATTTTGAAAAAAACTATTGCTTTTTGCTGTAGAGTGTGATACACTCAATGCAATTAAATAAGAATTATTATTGTTAAGGAGGAACGATTATGGAACTCAAGCTCTTCGTGTGCAAGCATTGCGGCAATGTGGTGTGGAAGGTCGTAGACAAGGGCGTACCTGTGATGTGCTGCGGTCAAAAGATGGAGGAACTGATTCCTGGCACCACCGATGCAGCCCAGGAGAAGCATGTGCCTGCGATCAAGCGGGATGGGGACAAGGTCACCATCACTGTAGGTTCTGTGGTCCATCCCATGCTGGAGGAGCACTCTATCACGATGATTGCCGCCGTTTCCGGCGATACGGTCACCGTCCGCTTCCCCAAGCCCGGCGATGAGCCTACCCTTACCGTGGACAGCAAGGAGCCGGTCACGGCCTACGAGATCTGCAACCTCCACGGATACTGGAAGGGCCAGGAGTAATCGGCCCGCAGCCCGCCTGAAACGGATCGACCGTTTTCAGGCGGGACAATGCGCCAAATATCATTTGATAAAAAATACAGTATTTGGAAGGAGAAAATTGTTATGGAACTGAAAGGCAGCAAGACTGAGGCCAATCTCTGGACCGCCTTTGCCGGCGAGAGCCAGGCCCGCAACAAGTACACCTATTTCGCCAGCCAGGCCAAGAAGGACGGCTATGAACAGATTGCCGCCATCTTTGAGGAGACTGCCGGTAACGAGAAAGAGCACGCCAAGATGTGGTTCAAGGAGCTGGGCGGCATCGGCACCACCGCCGAGAACCTGAAGGCCGCCGCCGCCGGGGAAAACGAGGAGTGGACCTCCATGTATAAGGAGATGGCCATTACCGCCCGGGAGGAGGGCTTTGACCGCATCGCCACCCTGTTCGAGATGGTGGGTGCTATCGAGAAGGAGCATGAGGAGCGCTACCTGAAGCTGCTGGGCAATATCGAAAACGACCTGGTGTTCTCCGCCGGTGAGGAGACTGTGTGGATTTGCCGCAACTGCGGCCACGTCCACGTGGGCAAGACCGCCCCCAAGGTGTGCCCCGTGTGTGCCCATCCCGGCGCCTATTTCGAGCGCCGTGCCACCAACTATTAAGACCTTACATAGCAAAGAAAGGGCCCCGGATGCTGTCCGGAGCCCTTTTTGCTGTCTTTACTTCCGCACCGCCCGATTGATGGCGGACAAGATGCCCTTCAGGGGTGCTAGGTTGATGTTGTGGCTGATGCCCACGCCGAAGAAGTCCTTTCCGCCCTGATCCTGGAGGTGGATGTAGGCCACCGCCATGGAGTCGGAGCCGTCGGTGATGGCGTGTTCGGAATAGTCCAGGAAGGTGAATTTGTCCATCTTCTGGCCGTGAATGGCGTTGAAGAAGGCGTCGATGGGGCCGTTACCCTCCCCCTCCACCTCAAAGACGGTGTCGGTGTGGCGCAGGGTGCCCCGGAAGGTGACGTGGGAGTGGCCGTCCACCGTTTCCTCCTGGAAGGAGTGGCGCAGCAGCTCGTAGGGCTTGGTGGCGTCGATATACTCCTTCTTGAACAGGTCGAACACCCGCTGGGCGGGCAGCTCCTTGCCCACACGGTCGGTCTCTTTCTGCACGATGGCGCCGAACTCGGTGTGCATGGCCTTGGGCAGGTCGAAGCCGAAGTTCTGCTGCATGACGAAGGCCGCGCCCCCCTTGCCGGACTGGGAGTTGATGCGGATGATGGGCTCATACTGCCGACCCACATCCGCCGGGTCGATGGGCAGGTAGGGGACCTCCCACATGTCGGTGCCGCTCTCGTTCATGTAGTGTACACCCTTGTTGATGGCGTCTTGGTGGCTGCCGGAGAAGGCGGTGAACACCAGCTCGCCCACATAGGGCTGCCGCTCGCCTACCTTCATTTTGGTGCACCGCTCGTACATATCCCGGATTTTGTTGATGTCATGGAAGTCCAGCTGCGGGTCAATACCCTGGGTCCACATATTCATGGCAAGGGTAACCATGTCCACATTGCCGGTGCGCTCACCGTTGCCGAACAGGGTGGCCTCCACCCGCTCTGCCCCAGCCAGCAGGCCCAGCTCGGTGGTGGCTACGCCTGTGCCCCGGTCGTTGTGGGGATGGAGGGAGATGATGGCTCGTTCCCGGCCGGGGAGTTTGCGGATGAAATACTCCAGCATATCCGCGAACTGGTTGGGCATGCAGTTCTCCACCGTGGTGGGCAGGTTGAGGATCACCGGCTTGTCCGCCGTGGCGTGCAGGTGGTCCAGCACCGCGGCGCAGATGTCTACGGCGTAGTCCATCTCCGTGCCCATGAAGGACTCCGGGGAGTATTCATAGCGTAGATTCATTCCTCCGGCGATGATGGGCTGGGCCATCTCGTAAATGAGGTCGGCCGCGTCGGTGGCGATCTTGGTGATGCCGTCGCAGTCCATGTGGAACACCACCTTGCGCTGGAGGGTGGAGGTGGAGTTGTAGAAGTGGAGAATCACGTTTTTGGCGCCTTTGATGGCGTCAAAGGTCTTTTTGATGAGGTGCTCCCGGGCCTGTACCAGCACCTGGATGGTCACATCGTCGGGGATGTGGCCGCCCTCGATCAGCTCCCGGCAGATCTCATATTCCGTCTCGCTGGCGGAAGGGAAGCCGATCTCGATCTCCTTCACACCGATGTCGATGAGGGTGTGGAAGTACTCCAGCTTTTCCTGGAGGTTCATGGGATCCACCAGGGCCTGGTTGCCGTCCCGCAGGTCCACCGAGCACCACACAGGAGCTTTGGTAATAACCCTGTCCGGCCAGGTGCGGTTTTCAATGGGCTGGGGCTGGAAGGGAATGTACTTTTGGTAACCGGGTTTCAGGTTCATAGCAAGTCCTCCTTTGGCTCGTCCGGGGGAGAAAAAACGCCCCCGACGAAATCGTCAGGGGCGTAAAATTTACGCGGTACCACCCTAATTCCGCATATGGTCACCCATATACGCTCACCGGCCTCCAACAAGGCCTTGATCGGTAACGGGATCTCCCGTCCGCCCCTACTGCATCCGGTTCGGAGCGGCGGCTCCGGGGCCAGTATCCACATGGGGATCCGCGCCGGTTCGCACCGAACACCGGCTCTCTGAGGCGGGTAGACCCATGTCTTCTTCCCATCTGCGCCTTTTGAATATATACCAAAATTATTGTAGCGGAAAGGACGGGGATTTGTCAAGTGGGAAAGGCGGATTTTTTACCGCCGGAGGGAGAGGCAGGGCTGACGGACGGCGAAAGGAAGCACGCAGAGAGGCTTGGAGTCAGGTCAGACCTGACATTCGAATAAAAATATCTCGCTTCTGTCATCCACTGCGATCTCTTTGGAAAAAGACGAGTAGGTGGTTACAGACGTAAAGCCGATGTCTCTGAGGATGGACTCCATTTCTCCAAAGCGGTAGAGATGGGTTTGAAAATCCATAAACTCACTTTGCAGCAGGACATTGCCATCGTACCGCTCATATATGCCAGGCGAAAACTGTGTCTGGCTTTTCTCGTCATAAAAGTTTTTGCTTTTCAGAACAAGCTGAAAACCATCTTTCGTTTCCACACAGGCCGCTGTCCTGTAGTCCGGATCATCAGGACAGCGGGCGGAGATGGTATCGACTGCAAACACAAAGTTTCCGCCCGGCGCCAGCAAATCCCTCATCCTGGCTAAAATCTCTTTGCACTGGTCTCTGTCAGTAAATAAGGAAACTGAACCAGAGGAGATAAAGATATAGTCAAAACGCTCTCCGGGCGCATATTTCAGAATATCAGCTTGGATGACAGGTGCGTCCGGCACTTTCTTTCGCAGCTGTGCCAGCATCTCACCAGACAGGTCCATTCCGTAGATGTGGAAGCCCCGTTCCATAAAGGGGACAAGAAATCGGCCGCTGCCACAAAGGGGTTCCAAAATTTTTAGCCCCTGTTCCGCATAGGATAGGTAGAAGTTCAGCTCATCCTCTGGAGCTTTCTTGTGTAAAAGCTCATACATTTCCGTGCACAAGCTGCCATAATAGTTTTGCTGTGGTTCTCTCATGTGCTCATCCTCTCGTTGAACTGCGGCATCCGCCTGATTGTAGCATAGACCGATCGGTTTTTCAAGAATGGGAGGTATGGGGGCGCCCTTATGGCGGGGGGAGATGAGAGGCTGATATCCCTGCCTCTTGTAACAAGGGGAAAAAAGTGTTATAATTCCATTTTAGGCATAAACATAAACAGAGCGGCTCTGTTGATTCCATAGACAGCGCGGTAAGGAGTTTTTCTCAATGAAAATCGTGGTATTGGCCGGTGGCCTCAGCCCAGAGCGCAACGTATCTCTATCCAGCGGGGCCAAGGTTTGCCAGGCCCTCCGGGAAAGAGGGCATCAGGCGGCCTTTGTGGATTTGTATTTCGGCACGGAACACTTTGACGGACCGGCCCAGGACTTGTTTCAGGCCCCTCTGCCGGGGGAACTGACCCGTGTGGCCCGCCAGGCCCCTGACCTGGAGGCGGTGAAGCGCCAACGCGCCAACGGGGGAGAGAGCATGTTCGGCCTGGGTGTGCTGGAATTATGCCAGAGCGCCGACGTGGTGTTTTTAGCCCTCCATGGTTCCTGCGGGGAGGACGGCCGGGTCCAGGCGGCCCTGGAACTGTTGGGAGTGCCCTACACTGGGTCTGGCTACCTGGGCAGCGCCATTGCTATGGACAAGGATCTGACCAAGCGGCTGACAGCCCCCCTGGGTGTGGCTACCCCCCGGTGGGAGACGGTGCGTTATCAAAAGAAAGACGTCCCGGCGCTCTCCGCCCGGCTGGAACTGCCCTGTGTGGTCAAGCCGGTAGACTCCGGCTCGTCCATCGGGGTGTATATCTGCCGGGAGCGGGAACAGTTGGCGCAGGCCCTGGAGGCAGGATTGGCCCTGGGGGGCCATTGTGTGGTGGAGCAGTATGTCTCCGGCCGGGAGATCCAGGTGGGTATTCTGGAGGACACCACCCTGCCCTCCATTGAGATCATCCCCAAAGAGGGCTTTTACGACTACGAGAACAAGTACCAGCCCGGCGCGGCAGAGGAAATCTGCCCCGCCCCCATTCCGGCGGAGTGGGAACAGCGGCTGGGCCAGGCTGCGCTGACTGTGTTCCGGGCCATTGGACTTTCCGTATACGCCCGGGCGGACTTCATCGTCACACCGGACGGCACCCCCTGGTTTTTGGAGATCAATACCCTGCCCGGCATGACCCCCACCAGCCTGCTGCCCCAGGAGGCGGCGGCAGTGGGCATCGGCTATGGTGAGCTGTGCGAACGCATCATTCGGGCCTCGCTGCGGGCCAGACAGGGAAAGCAGTAAAATACACCGGGCCCCGTGCCCAAAGGAGACAACCTATGGAACCCATCACCCTGAGACAGCTTTTGGAAGCCGTGGACGGCACCCTTCTGGGGGAATTTTCCGATCTGGACGCCACCTTTACCGCCGTGGACACCGACAGCCGGAACATCCGTCCCGGCAGTCTGTTTATCCCTTTACAGGGCGAGCGGTTCGACGGCCACGCCTTTCTCCCAGCAGCCCTGTCGGCGGGGGCGGCGG
>URQA01000143.1 GCA_900549885.1 uncultured Eubacteriales bacterium
TCTACGTGGACTCTCCCCTGGCGGGGGAGGCCACCCGAATCTTCTCCGGCGACCTCCACGGCTATCTGGATGAGGAGGCCATCGAGGCCCTTAAGGGCGGCGCTCTGTTTCAGTTCCCGGGGCTGTGCATCACAGAAAGCACAGACGAGTCCCGGGCGCTGAACGCAGACCCCACCCCCAAGGTCATCATTTCCGCCTCCGGTATGTGCGACGCCGGGCGCATCCGCCACCATCTGAAGCACAACCTTTGGCGGCCGGAGTGTACCATCGTGTTCGTGGGCTTCCAAGCGGAAGGCTCTCTGGGTCGCCGTCTGGTGGACGGGGTGGACAAGGTCAAGCTGTTCGGCGAGGAGATCGCCGTCCGTGCCCGAATCGTCAATTACCACGGTCTCAGCTCTCATGCGGACCGCGACGGCCTGCTGCGCTGGATAGAGGCCTATGTTCCCAGACCCCGCCACGTCTTTGTGGTCCACGGGGAGAGCCAGGTGACGGAGGTCTATGCCCAGACCCTCCGGGACCTGGGCTTCGCCGCCCACTCCCCCAACTACGAGGAGGTCTATGACCTGCTGGCCGACCGGATGCTGGCCCCCGGCGTGGTGCTCCAGCCCAAAGCCCCCGCCGCTCTGCCCGGCTCCGCCTCTCCCGCCTTCCGGCGGTTGGAGGAAGTGGGCCAGCGTATGCTCCAAGTCATCGCCCGCAATCGCGGCGGCACCAACAAGGATTTGGGCAAATTCGCCGACCAGCTCCGCTCCCTCATCGAAAAATGGGACCGCTGACCGTCCCCGCTGCGCTTTCAAGGGTCCGCAGGGAACTACTCTGTGCAGACGGCGGAAAACGCCTGCCTTCTCGATGAGAGGGCGGGCGTTTCAGATTAGGACAAGGCACCACCTGCCGCATCGGCACGCAATTAGCAGCCGGCGCAATCCACGCCCTGCTCCCGCCGCCGTTCCCGGGCCAGTTCCCGCTCTTCTTTTCCAGAAAGGTGGTCAATTGCCATCTCCAGTAAGCATACAGATGCCCAGTCCTGTTGGATGTACCGCTCCCGGTGCTCCACACTGTCCTCGGGGGCGTACTTCACCGCCAGCGCTTCAATGGCCGCCTGCTTCTCCCGGTCATCCTCCAGGACCCGGATCGTCCCAAACGCGATAACGCTGCGGTAATGGGTGGTATACGCCAGAGGCTCCACCTGATCCTGGTCCACCACACAGAAGGACGCCTTGGGGCAGCGCCCGATGGCATCCAGCTTGTGGCCGGACTTGGCGCAGTGGAAATAGAGCTTTCTGTTGGTATAGACATAGCTGATGGGCACCGCATAGGGATAGTCTCCATCGCCGGCCAGGGCCAGCACCCCATGGCTCCCCCGCTCCAAAACAGCGGCACACTCCTCCTGAGGCATGGTCTGACGACTTCTGTGCATTGCACGAAACATGAGTATTCCCCCTTTTTATCTAGTAAAAGAGCAAAGCATTGTATGATAAAAGCCTTAAAAAATTTGATGATTGCGAGGATCGGAATATGAAATTAAAGAGCCCTATGTTGGTCGTAACCGATATGGACAAGTCAGTTGCGTTTTATCAAAAAGTTTTGGGACTCCATATTATTATGGACTTTGGCGCAAACAAAACTTTAACTGGCGGCTTAGCTTTGCAGACAATCGAAACATATAGAGAGTTCATCGGCTCAAGCAACCTTTCCTTTGGAGGCAATGATTCTGAAATTTACTTTGAAGAAGATGATTTTGATTGCTTCACAGCTAGACTGAGAAACAATCAAATCGAATATGTCCATCCCATCAAGGAACATTCCTGGGGTCAGCGTGTCGTCCGTTTTTACGACCCTGATAGACATATTATTGAGGTTGGAGAAAGTATGAAATCCGTGTGTAAGCGTTTCTTAGACACCGGAATGACGCCGGAACAAGTTGCCAGCCGGATGGATGTACCGATAAAATTTGTAAATGCCTGTATTCGTTAAATCATAAAAATACGCCTTTCCCCATCCTCTCTCAGACCTAACAGGATGGGCCAAGGCGGTTTACCGGGTGGCAAATATCAGTTACTCTAAAAAGCCAAGGCAGAATTGTATCTTTTCCGGGACGGATGTTTCCTCATCCGCCCCGGATATTCTTTTTGCTCCCCTGACAAACAGGCTATGTCAAGTCCCAATTTTCACCCGGAACAGCAGAACTTCGCCATGAGCCAAAGCTACATATCATCCACATCAAAGGGGGGATCGTCCCGTCCCTGGGGGATAGCGTCCCCTTCAAAGGGCAGTTCCTCCGGCACCGGCTCGCTGTATGCCGGCTCAGGGGCGCAGTCCACCATGCCCTGCTTGAACTGCATCTCCTGCCACTGCTCCTTGGTGATAAGCAGCTGGCGGGGCTTGGACCCCTCGAAGGGGCCTACCACTCCCTTTTCTTCCATCTGATCCACCAGGCGGGCAGCCCGGCCGTAGCCCAGCTTCAGCCTGCGCTGGAGCATGGAGACACTGGCCTGTCCCACATCCAGCACCACCTCAATGGCGGCGGGGAGCAGTTCGTCGTAATCCTCACCGGCGGGGTCTGCTCCACCCACGCCCTTGGCATCCTTTTCTTTCTTCTCCGCGTGCTGCTCAATTTCGTGGATGACCGATTCGTCGTACCGGGCGGTTGCCCCTTCCTTGACAAAGTCCACCACAGCCGCCACCTCTTCCTCGGAGATGAAGCAGCCCTGAACCCGCTGGGGCTTGCCCGAGCCCAGGGGGAAGTAGAGCATGTCCCCCTTGCCCACCAGTTTTTCCGCGCCGGTGGTGTCCAGGATGATCCGGGACTCCAGGCTGGAGGCCACGGCAAAGGCGATCCGGCTGGGGATATTGGCCTTCATCAGGCCGGTGATGACATCGGCAGAGGGCCGCTGGGTGGCGATGACCAGGTGCATGCCGGAAGCGCGGCCCATCTGGGCCACCCGGCAGATGGACTCCTCCACCTCTTTGGCGGCCACCAGCATCAGGTCGGCCAGCTCGTCGATGACCACCACAATCTGGGGCATGGTGTCCCGCCCTTCTTTTCGGGCGTGGTTGTTGTAGGAGGCTAGATCCTTGGCCCCCACCTCAGAAAACGCTCGGTAGCGCTTCATCATCTCGTTCACCGCCCACTGGAGAGCGCCGGCGGCCTTCTTCGGGTCGGTGACCACCGGGATGAGCAGATGGGGGATACCGTTGTACACCCCCAGCTCCACCATCTTGGGGTCCACCATGATGAGCCGGACCTCGTCCGGCGTGGCCTTATAGAGCAGGGATACGATCAAGGAATTGGTGCATACCGACTTGCCCGAGCCGGTGGTGCCAGCGATGAGCATGTGGGGCAGCTTTGCAATGTTTCCCACGATGCAGTTGCCCCCGATGTCCTTGCCCACGGCAAAGGACACCTTGGAGGGGCTGTCGGTGAACGCCTTAGAGCCGATGACCTCCCGAATGGCCACCGATGTCACCGTCCGGTTGGGCACCTCGATGCCCACTGTGGAAATTTTATCCGGAATAGGGGCGATGCGCACCGCGGCGGCCCCCAGGGCCAGGGCAATGTCGTCAGACAGGTTGGTAATCTTATTGAGCTTGACCCCCTGCTCCAGCGCCAGCTCATACCGGGTGACCGAGGGCCCCCGGGTGACGTTGACGATATGGGCATCCACCCCAAAGGATTGGAGGGTGTCCTCCAGCCTCTGCTGGTTGGCGTGTAGCTCACTGAGGGCCTCTCCCCCCGCCTGGCCCGTCCCCTCGGACAGTAAAGACAGGGGCGGATAGCGATAAGCGATTGGCTCCTCGGCCATGTTTTCCTCAATCTCCCGCGCCACCTGATCGCCAGCCTGACGCGCCTCATCCCGAGACACCTTTTGAACCGCAGGCTCCCGGATGATGGGCGGAGGGAGAGGGACTTCCTCAACCGCGGGCGTGGGGTCAGGCTGCCGCTGCGCCGTTTTTTTCTCCGGCAGGCTGTCCATGGCCGGGGTCAGCTCGGGCACATCCTCGTATTCCGGTTTTTCCGCCTCCATCGCCGGGGCCGTGTTCCCAGTCACCACCTGGTCCGGGGTGGTCACCCCGGAAAGGCGGTCAAAAAGTTTCTTTTTCCGCACCGTGGTCACCGGGGTGGTAGGCTTTTTTTGAATCAGCGGACCGTCGTCCACCGGGATATCAATGGCCGTTCGCCTGGTCTGAGGGGCGCTGGGCGCAGGCTTGGCAGGCTCCCGGCGGATAGAGCGCTCCGGTTGCTCATAGTCCTCCGGGTCGTATTCCACCCGGCTGTCCTTCTTTTCCCGGAAAAAATCTATGATGTCGGCAAAGGTGATCTGACAGGCGCACAGCGCCGCAACCAAGGCCAGTACCAGCAGCACCACGATCGCGCCCACTTCACTGAACGCAAATTGAAACGCCTCCGCCAATATGCCGCCCAGTACGCCGCCCGATGCGGCGGCCAGCCCATCCGTCCACAGCTGGCCAAACATGGCAAAGCTCCACACATACTCCTGCTTACACAGAAACAGATGAAACACCGCCCCTGCCAAAACCGGTAAAAGCAAAGCGCTTGTCACCCGCAGGCGAACCGGCTTCCCCCGGTGAAACGCCAAAATCACAGCGCTGGCCAGCAACATGGGCGGGGCAATGTAAAAGCCATATCCGCACAAACCTTTGAGCAGATTGCAGAATAGCGCAATGAACGCTCCTTCGTCCGTTTTGAAATACCCAATCGCACCAAAGAAAGCCAGCAGCAGACAGACCACTGCTCCCAGCTCCCGGCGGAAGGGCTTATGGGCAGGCGCCGAGGGCTTCTTTCCCGTAGCCTTTCCCTTGCCTTGTGCCTTCCTCGCTCCGCTCCCTTTTGCAGAGGTGCTTTTCCCCCCGCTGGATCGGCTGGAAGACGATGTGGTTCTCTTCCCTGTTGAGGCCATAGTTTCTCCCCTCATCTGTAAACGCGTATTTCAGCTTGACGTTCTCTCAGTCCGTCACTTCACAAAAAAGCTCCCAACCAGAGCGATTAGTCCAATGGTCCAGCAATAGTAAGCAAATTTTCCGAACTTGCCCTTGTCCGCCAGCAGCTTGACCAATTTGATGGAGAAGTAGCCCACCACGCCAGCCACCACCATGCCTACCAGGTATTTGGGCAGCAGCGCCATATCCACGTCTACTTCTCCGCTGACTGCCTTAATTACCTTCAGCAGCGTGGCCCCCAGCACTGCAGGAAGAGAGAGCAAGAAGGAGTACCGAACAGCAAACTTGCGGTCAAGGCCCAGAGCCATTCCGGCAGAGATCGTAGTCCCAGAACGAGACAGCCCGGGAATGGTCGCCAAGCCTTGGGCCACTCCAACCAGCAACGCGTCAGACAGCCTGGCCGTGCGCTCGGTTTTATGGCCCTTCGCCATTCGGTCTGAGAAAAACAGCACAAAACCAGTGACGATCAAAGCGCAGGAGACAAACACCGGGCTGTTGCCCAAGCCTTCTACCAGTCCCTCGATAGGCAGCACTAAAAACAGAGGCAATGTGCCCACGATCACCAGCATCACCAGCCGTCTGGCCGGCGGAGGGGGTGTTTCCCGATTCCCCCGCTTGGTAAACAGAGATGCCAGCGCCCGGAAAAATTCCTCTACCATCTCCACAATGTCTCTCCAGTACACCACGCACACCGCAATAAGCGTGGCGAAGTGCAACAAGATATTATATAGGTTATCCACCTCTTCCATCTGGAAAAAATGCTGTAAGAGAGTCAGGTGCCCGGAACTGGAAATAGGTAGAAATTCCGCGACCCCCTGGACTAACCCTAATAAAATTGCCATCAAATAGCTCATGCTCTCACCTCGGAAATCATTACACGCATTGGCGCGCTTTTATTATATTACCACAGGGCTGGGTTAAATGCCAGTTCTTTTTCACCCCATCCCCGCTGTCTCTCAGCTTCCGGTTCCAAGCCCATAAAACCCAGGTAGCGCAGTCGCCCAGAGTCCAGCTCTGCGAAAGTGAGGGGCAGCAGAATCCACGCACATGCACAATAGGACCCGCAATGAAAAAAGCCCGTCGCAAGCGTCATAT
>URQA01000144.1 GCA_900549885.1 uncultured Eubacteriales bacterium
CCGAATAGGACACAGAACGCCGCTCCGCCGGCCATAACCCCCACTACGGCGGCGTAGAGGTAGGTCCCCACGGCGATGGCCGCCGGCTCCGGCCGGCAGAAGCCCAGCCGGATGAGCAGCCAGAGCACCACGGGCAGCACCGGCGCGGCCAGCAAGGGCCACAGCGCCCAGTCCGCCCGGGCCAGAAACATACCCGTGTAGACCAGATGGCCCAGTCCGAAGCACACCAGCCCGAAGGCCAGCCAGATCTGCTGGGGCGCGCCCCCCTGTCCCATCAGCCGGGGACAGGCCAGGCAGATGTCCCCCACCAACCCCAGCACCAGGGCGGCGAAAATGGGACAGGCGGTTCGCCAGTCTCCCGACTGGCCCAGGGCCAGCACCGCCGTCATGCAGAACAGCACCGAGGCGCTGGTCTTGCAGATAAACTTTTCCAACCACCGCCCCAGGTTCTGGCACAGCGCGGCCCCAGCCCCGCACAGCACCGACAGCCCAGCGCAGGCCCAGACCAGTATCTCCATAGCTTTCGGATCCCCTTTCCGCGCGCCCCCGCCTTGGCCCGCGGCGTCCACGGGCAAGGATTGCACATCCCTGTCTTATCGCCGCTCCGCCCGGACAATCAGCATCATGGGTCGGCGCAGCTCATCCGCCATTCCGGGGATATCCCGCACCATCTCCGGGGTGGGCTGCGGCTCCACCACCCGCTCCAGGCAGAAGCCGTGGCGGGCCAGGCCGTCCAGATAGGTGGTGAGGGTGCGGTGGTACTTCACCACATGCTCCCCCAGGAACACCGCGTCCCGCTCTCCTTCTTCAAAATAGTGGTCCACCGGGAAGTGGAGAATCTCCCCATCCGGCCCATAGCACCAGTCCTGGGGACCCTGGGCGGTGAAGATCGGGTGCTCCACCGTGTAGATCAGCGTCCCGCCTGGACAGAGCCACCGGCGCATGGCATCCAGAAACTCCTCATAGGAGGCCAGATAGTGCAACATCAAAGAGCATAGCGCCACGTCAAAGCTGCCCTCCGGGAACTGCGCATCTTCAAACGCCACCTGGCGGTACTCCACCGACGGGTGAGCGTTCTTCTCTCGGGCCACCTCCAGCATCCGGCGGGATATATCGCAGGCAACCACCCACTTTGCCCCATGCTGGGCCGCATAGGCCGCGTGCCAGCCGTAGCCGCACCCCATATCCAGCACCTGCTTGCCGGAAAAATCCGGCAGCAGCGCCCGGAGCGTGGGCCACTCTCCCGCTCCCGCCAGCCCCTGTTGGCTTCGGGCCATTTGGCTGTACTGGTCAAAAAACGCCTTGTCGTCGTAGCGGTTCTCTTTCAATCTCCCATCTCCTGTCTCAAGGTCTCATTCCACCGTTACGCTCTTGGCTAGGTTCCGCGGCTTATCGATATCGCAGCCCCGCTGGAGGGCCACATAGTAGGCAAACAGTTGCAAGGGAACCACGCCCAGGGAGGGCAGCAACAGCTCATCCGTCTCCGGAATTGTAATCAGGCCATTGGCCACCTTGGCCATCTCCCCGGCACGATCCTCCGTGGTGAGGGCCAATACGTCCGCTCCCCGGCTCTTCACCTCCACCACGTTGCTCATGGCCTTTTCAAACAGCCGCCCATAGGTGCCCAGAGCCACCACCAGTGTGCCGTCCTCGATGAGGGAGATGGTGCCGTGCTTGAGTTCCCCGGAGGCATAGGCCTCGGAGTGGATATAGGAGATCTCCTTGAGCTTCAGCGATCCCTCCAGCCCCAGGGCATAGTCCACGTTGCGGCCGATGTAAAACACCGAGTCGTGGTTGAAGTACTGGCTGGCATAATATTGAATATCCTCCCGTTTTTCCAGCACCTGTTCCATCTTGGCCGGCAGCAGCAACAGTTCCTGCACCGCTTGGTCGTACCGTTCCTGCGTCACGGTCCCCCGCTTTCTGCCAAAATACAGTGCCAACAGATCCACCACCGCCAGTTGGGTGGAGTAGGCCTTGGTGGTAGCCACGGCGATCTCCGGTCCGGCCCAGGTGTAGAGCACCACGTCCGACTCCCGGGCGATGGACGAGCCCACCACGTTGACGATGGATAGAATCCTGGCCCCCAGCTTTTTAGCCTGGCGCAAGGCGGCCATGGTATCCAGGGTCTCCCCGGACTGGCTGATGACGATGACCAGGGTGCGTTCCCCCACAATAGGCTCCATATACCGGAACTCCGAGGCCAGGGCCACCTCCACCGGGATGCGGGTAACCCGTTCCAGGTTATATTTGCCTACCATTCCCACATGGTAGGATGAGCCGCAGGCTACAATGTAAATCTTTTCTATTTTTTGGATGTACTCGTCATCCAAGCCGAAGCTGTCCAGTACGACCTCCCCGTCCCGCAGGCGGGGGAAGATGGCCCGGCGCAGGGCCTCCGGCTGCTCCATGATCTCCTTGAACATGAAGTGCTCATAGCCGCCTTTTTCCGCCGCGTCAATCTCCCAATCCACATGGGCGGCTTCTTTCTCCACCGGCTGGAGCAGGTGGTTGTAACAGGTCACGCCCTCCCGGGTCAGCTCTGCCAGCTCCCCGTCCTCCAGGTAGATGACGTCCCGGGTATATTTGATGAGGGCGGTCACATCGGAGGCCAGGAAGTTGAATCCCTGGCCCAGCCCCAGGATCAGCGGGCTGTCCTTGCGCACGGCGATGAGCCGGTCCGGTTCATCCGCGCAGATAATGCCCAGGGCATAGGCTCCCTGAATACGGTGAAGCACCCGGCCCACAGCCTGGAGGATATCTCCGTCATAAAAATACTCGATGAGCTGTGCCACCACCTCGGTGTCTGTCTCCGAGGCAAAAGGCACCCCTTGGCTGATCAGGAAGTCCTTCAACTCGGCATAATTTTCGATGATGCCGTTGTGGACTACCGCGATGCGGCCGCTGCGGCTGACCTGGGGATGAGAGTTGACGTCTGACGGAGCCCCGTGGGTAGCCCAGCGGGTGTGCCCGATCCCCAGGGTGCCATGGATGGCCGCACCGGCCTGGATCATATCAGACAACACCTGGAGCCGTCCCTTTGCCTTTGCTACCTTCAGCCGTTTCCCGTCAAATACTGCCACCCCGGCGGAGTCATACCCCCGGTACTCCAGCCTGGCCAGGCCGTCCAGCAGAATGGGAGCAGCCTCTTCCTTTCCAATAAAACCTACGATTCCACACATACGAAGTCCCAATCAACAAGCAAAACCGTATATGCCGATTTTGTTTGTCACCTTTCCTTTCCAAAGAGTATCATACCACACCCAAAACCCCGGTGCGTTTTTAGAACTTCAGCTCCCCCTGGCCCATGGCCTGGTCGAAGTGCTGGTTGACCTGCTTGGTAAACTCCAGTGCCGCATTGTATCCCAGCTTCTTGTTGCGGTTGTTCATGGCCGCCACCTCGATGATGATAGCCAGATTCCGTCCTGGCTTGACTGGAATAGTCAGGGTCGGCACATTCACATCCAGAATGGAGGTGTACAGGTTATCCGCCCCCAGCCGGTCGTACACCGCTCCGTCCTTCCAGTTTTCTAAGTTGATGATGAGGTCAATGCTGGCCTCCCGCTTAACAGCGGACATCCCGTATAGGCGCCGCACATCCACTACGCCAATCCCCCGCAGCTCAATGTAATGGCGGATCAGCTCGGGGGCGGAGCCCTCGAGCCGGGTGGCCGCTACCCGCTTGATCTCCACTGCGTCGTCCGCAATAAGTCGGTGGCCCCGCTTAACCAGCTCGATGGCGGTCTCACTCTTTCCGATACCCGATTCGCCCAGCAGCAACGTACCCTCGCCGTAGATTTCCACCAGCACCCCATGGCGAGTGATACTGGGTGAGAGGTACCACTTCAGATAGGCGATGAGCGTGCTCATAAATTCCGAGGTGGTTTCCCTGGTCCGCAGCACGGTCCGGTCATGCTTTTCCGCCATTTCCATACACTCCCGGTATGGCTCAAGCCCCCGGGAGATGATGAGTGCGGGGATGTCGTACTGGAACAGCTGGTCAAAGGCGTCCCGCCGTTCCTGGGCGGTCCGCCCCTCCAGATAGGAGGTCTCCACCAGGCCGATTACCTGGAGCCGTTCCTCCCCGAAATAGTCAAAGAAGCCGGTGAGCTGCAGGCCCGGCCGGTTGACATCCTCAGTGGTAATCTGCCGGTCTTCCCAGTTCTTTCCACTGCGAAGCACCTCCAGGTTAAATTTCTCCACCAGGCTGCCCAGCTTAGCGCTCTTCGTTCTTCCCATACCGCACATCCTTTCTCTGTCTGGGCCGCCAGGCCCACAGTTTGCTATTCTATGGATATTCTACGGGATTTTATTATTGTACCATAGTTCTCTCATGAAAAAAACAGGAGAATCCCAAAAATCGCACTTGATTTTCCCTCTTCCATCTGGTATTATATTGGACGGTGTCTTTTTGTATTTTAATCAGCGAGGAGGTTAGTCAATATGGCCAAATGTGAGTTCTGTGGCAAGGGCGTGAACTTCGGTATCCAGGTCTCCCACTCCCACCGCCGCTCCAACCGTCCCTGGAAGCCCAACGTCAAGCGCGTGAAGGCTATCGTCAATGGTACGCCCCGCCATGTCTATGTTTGTACCCGCTGTCTGCGTTCCGGTAAGGTTACCCGCGCGATCTAAGCGACCAAACAGATTAGAAGCACTGCGAAAGCAGTGCTTCTTTTTTTGCCCAGATAACCGCTAAAATACTTGTGTTCCTATCTCTCTTTCGATATAATGAATCATATGGCAGGGATTCACCGAGCCAGAAGCTATGGGGGTGTTATTTTGATAAAAATAATTGTCCAATACCTGCTCACGCCAATCCCCTTTCTCTTAACTTTTGTTACACCAATTCTATTCTTCCTCATCAGCCGCAAATATGTCTGGCTCAGCATCCCGTTGACCGTGCTTGTCGAACTGCTCGTCAATTGGAGAAATTTTACCTATTATGAATCGCGCGGCCTGATGATCTTGGTAACTCTGTTTCAGCTCGCTATAATGGCGGTCGTCATCATCCTGTTGAGATCAGCTTTTACGAAAAAGAAAACATAGCCTTTTGTAAAAAGCCTCACAGCGTTTTTATCTGTAATGGATGCGCGGCAACTGTAAAGTAGCAAAGCTGTTAACGGCTGCCCAATCGTGTCGTAGCAGTACAAAGTCGAATTGTCCGCTATTAGCGAACAACCAGAGTACAGAACGCAGAGAATCCTTTTCGAAAAAAGCCGCCCTGGGGCGGCTTTTCCTTTTATTTCTTTTCCGCGTGAAACTGCCGCATCTTCTCGTTGAGTTTATTGTAGATATGCTCGCGAAACCATTTTTCGCTGCTGGCTTCCACCGCGCCCTCGGGCGTGAACCATTTCACGCCGCTGTTCTCGTCGGGCTTGACCGTGAGCGCGTCCGTATCGTCCGCGATGAGAAGGTACGTGACGTTCAGATGCAGGTGCGAGGAGACGTACTTCCCGCGCTTCGCGTGGCCGTCGACAGTCAGCACCTCAAGCGAGAAAATGTCCTCGCTTGCCGGACGGACGTTTTTGACGCCGCTCTCCTCGCGGACTTCCCTGAGCGCGACGGCGAGCAGATCCTCTTCTCCGTCGGCGTGTCCGCCGAGCCACGACCACGAATCGTAGAGGTTGTGATACGCCATCAGCACGCGGTCGAAGCGCTCGTTCACCACCCAGGCCGACGCCGTCATGTGCGCCAGTGCATTTTCCCGCGTAAACACATCCTCAAACGCGCGCAGACAGTCGAGGATCAATCCCTTATCCCGCTCCTCCTGCTCATTGTAAGGCTGGTAATTCTCAATTTGCGTCAAAATATCCATCGTTACCCTCAATATATTTTTTCGCGCCCGCAGGCGCAAAAGCCTCGCAGAGTTTGCGCCGCGCACGGCGCAAATAAAGTCAAAATCATTTTTTCCGGCGGCAAGTGGGTGAGACTCCAAGAGCGCAAGCGCGATTGG
>URQA01000145.1 GCA_900549885.1 uncultured Eubacteriales bacterium
AGGGCACCATTCTCACCGTCTCCCGCCTGGCCGCCGCCGCCGCGTCCGAGGCCGCCGCCGAAGACAACCGCGCCGAGTTCGTGCTGGAAAAGGCCATCGCCGCCGGCGAGGTGGCCCTGGCCGACACCATCAATCAGAACCCGGTGCTGCAAAAGGCCGGGGTGGTGGACGCCGGTGGAAAGGGCTTTCTCATCATCCTCCAGGGGATGCTGGATGAGATGCGGGGTCTGCCCATTCCCGACGGCGCCGAACAGGCTGAGCCGGTGAAGGAGAAGGCGGACTTCGCCCATCTCAGCGACGAGGAGATCACCTTCACCTTTGACACGGTGTTCATTGTACGCAAGAACGACCCTGACGTGGATCTGGACCCCTTCCGGGCCTACCTCAACAGCATCGGCGACAGCCTGGTCATCGGCGAGGACGACGAATCCTTCAAGGTCCACGTCCACACCGACATCCCCGGCGCCGCCCTCACCGAGGGGCAGAAGTACGGCACCCTGGAGCTGGCCAAGATCGAGAATATGCGCACCCAGTACGAGGACATGGCCGCCGGCCGCACCCCCCAGAGCACCGACGACCTGGACATGGTGGAGGCCGCTCTGGAGGGCAAGACCGATCCCAAGGATGAGGAGCGCTGGTTCGCCCCGGCGGAGAAGAAGTTCGGCGTGGTGGCCGTGTGCGCCGGACCGGGTATGGCCTCCGTGTTTCGGGATCTGGGGGTGGACGGGATCATCTCTGGCGGGCAGACCATGAACCCCGCCACCGAGGACATTCTCCGGGAGATTGACCACACCCCTGCCGAGATCGTCTATGTCCTGCCCAACAACAAAAACATCGTCATGGCCGCCCAGCAGTGTGTCAAGCTGGCGGTGGACAAGAAAGTGGTGGTTCTGCCTACCAAGACCGTACCCCAGGGGGTGTCCGCCCTGCTGGTGCTGGACCCCGAGGCCAGTGAAGAGGACAACACCGCCGCCATGACCGAGGCCATCAGCCATGTGCATACCAGTGAGGTGACCTACGCCGCCCGGGACTCCGACTTCGACGGCTTTGACATCCATGCTGGGGACTATATGGCGCTTACCGAGGGGCAGCTGTTCGGTACCAACCAGGATCTGGACGCTCTGCTGGAAAAGCTGGCCCTGGCTGAGCCCCAGCAGCAGGCTGAGTTTATCAACCTGTACTACGGGCAGGACGTGTCCGACGAGCAGGCCCAGCACACCCTGGCCATCTTCCAGCGCTGCTGTCCCGACGCAGAGATCACCCTGCTGTCCGGCGGCCAGCCCGTGTACTACTATATGGTTTCTGCAGAGTGATCCACGGAAAAGATAATGTCTTTTCCGTAGGGCATTGCAGCCTGCTCCGGGCGTTTTGCGCGAAACGGACTTTGCTGTAACAGTATGCCGCAGCGGAAAATGGGTCATACTTTATTTTTCTGCGAAGCGGCAAACCCCTACGAGCTTTTTGGGCGCCCCATCCTTCATATGGGGCGCCCTTTTGCCTGCCCAGCCGCAAGGGATGGGAAAGCCCCCCGTCGGAGAAACCTCCAGCGGGGGGCTTTCATTCACCCATCGGCCATCACTGGATGGCGATGCGCTTCTGCTCAGGCAGCTTGGGCTGGCCGGCCTTGGGGAAGGTCAGGCGCAGGATGCCGTCCTCGAAGGAGGCGGTGACATCCTCGGGGCGGATGTCGCCCACGTAGAAGCTCCGGGAACACTGTCCACTGTACCGCTCCTGGCGGATGTAGCGGCCCTCGCCGTCCTTCTGGTCCCGGTCCAGGCCCTTTGCGGCGCTGATGGTCAGGTAGCCGTTCTCCAACTCCACATTTACCTCGTCCTTCTTGAAGCCGGGCAGGTCAATGTCCATCTCATAGCTCTGGTCCAACTCCTTCACATCGGTCTTCATCAGGTTCTTGCCGTGCTTGCCGTACAGCGGGTTGTGGTCCCCGAAAAAGCGGCGCTCAAACGAATCACCAAAGAAATCATCAAACAGGTTTTCACTCCAAATGCTGGGCAACATAAGTCATACCTCCAATTTATATCCATTCTTTTTTTACGGTTCATTTGTACCTCTCTGGGAGGCCCTCTCAGGTCTTCCCCCTCGGTACGATTATATCATACCACAAGAATTAGCACTGTCAAGCCAAGAGTGCTAAAATTAACAAAATCATTCATGTTTATTCACAAAATATCTTATTTTCAATTCAAAGTATATTATTTTTGTTTAATCTTAAATTTTACATAACTTTTTAGCTCTGCTTGAAAGAAGGGCAGGGCCGCCGAAGCGGCCCCGCCCTTCCAGAACAGGCTGAATGCTATGATGTCCGCAGGAGGAAAACAGCGTCTCATACCTCCAGCCCGGCGGTATCGTACATGACCCGGGCGTGATTCTCCCGCAGGAGGGTGCGCTCCACCCGCACCCCGGTTCGGGGGTCCACCGCCTCCCGCCACACCTGCCCCACCCGGTAGACTACCCCATTTTCCCGGACGAAGCCATCCCCCTCTCCGTGAATGTGGTAGCGAAGGTCCTGTGGCCGGTCGGCGCGCAACTCCCCCCGGAGGTACTCCCCGTCCACCCATACCCGGAGCTGATAAGTGGCTTGGGTGTCGTTACGGAAGCGGTAATCCAGGTAGTTGTAACAGATGGAGGTCCCAGTGCCGAAGGGGAGCTGGCGGCCATAGTCGGGGAACAGGTCCAGGCCGTCGTGGTGGTGGTGCTCCACGATGGTCAGCGGGGTGTGGAGCACCATCCAGTGGATGAGGTTGGTCATCTGGCACATGCCGCCCCCCACTCCGCTCCTGGGCGCCCCGTCGGAGATGGTCAGCCCCTCCCGGAACCCCCGGCGGGCGGTGGCGTTGCCCACCAGACGCCAGAAGGAGAAGGTCTCCCCCGGCCGGATGAGCACCGCATTGACCCTTGGCGCGGCCAGGGACAGGTTGACCGCCTTATTCTCCTGGAGCCGCATATCCACATCGCCCAGCCGCCGGCGGATGAGGGAGCTGTGCTTGTAAATGAGCACCGGCAGGAGCTCCTCCTGCCGTGTCCGGGCGAACCGCTGGCCGGAGAGGACGTCTTTTATCCGGCGCGCCCCCCGCTCCTTATAAGTAGAGATGCGGTACGTCAGCGGACAGATCTGGCAGAACAGCTTGCGGGCCATACAGATCCCTCCTTTTCCCCTATTATACTGCCAGAAAGCAGCCCGCTCAACAACAGTCCGGTGACAAATGCTGACAAAATGGTGACAAAACATGGCCACGGATGGAAATACCATCCGTGGCCATGTTTTCATTCACTCAGATAGGCCTCTAACAGCTTCAGGGTGTTCTCCGCCCCTTTCACATGGCTGCGCTCATAGCCGTGGGAGGCGTACACCCCCGGCCCGATAAGCCCGTGGCGCACATCCCAGCCGGCGATCAGCGTGTCCTCCACATCGGAACCGTAATGGGGGTAAACATCCACGGCAAAATCCGCCCCGCAGCGCCGGGCGGCGGCGATCAGGCCGGAGGTCACGTCGTAGTGATAGGGGCCGTTGGAGTCCTTGGCGCAGATGGATACCTGGGTTTCCTTGCAGCTCAGGCCGTCTCCCACGCAGCCCATGTCCACGCTGATGGCCTCCGCCACCCCCTTGGGCACCGAGGACGCGCCGCCGTGCCCCACCTCTTCAAATACGGTGATGTGATGCCAGACCCGGCGGTTCAGAGCGGCTTTGCCCTCCACCACCCGCTTGGCCTGGCCCAACAGGATGGCCACGGACAGCTTGTCGTCCAGGAAACGGCTCTTGATATACCCTGATGGGGTCACGGTGGTCCGCGGATCGAAGCACACCACATCTCCGGTCATGATGCCCAGCGCTTCCACGTCCTGCTTGGTATATGCCTCTTCATCCAGCACAACTTCCACCGTGTCCCAGGTGCGCTTGGCGGTGGAGTAATCTCCGTTGACGTGGACGGAGGCGTTCTTCAACTGGCAGGTGCCGGTATACATCTTGCCCGACCGTGTGACCACCCGGACGTTTTCCGCCTCGGCGTTGTTGGGGTTCATGCCCCCCAAGTTGGTCAGCCGCAGGCGGCCGTCTCCACCGATTTCCGCCACCATGCCCCCCAGAGTGTCCAGGTGGGCCATGAGCAGCAGACTGTCCTCCTCCGGGGCCTCCGAGTTCAGGCAGACCAGCACGCCCCCCTTGGCGGTCATCTCAGGCCGGAACCCCAGACGGCGGTATTCTTCCAGCACATAGCTGGCAGCGGCCTTGGTGTAGCTGGTGGGGCTGTCGATCGCCAGTACCGCCTTGACCTGGTCTACAATATATTCCATGTCAGGACTCATGAAAAAACGCTCCTTTGCACACAAATGTTAGAATTATCTTACCACGAAACCGCCCCCGGCGCAAGGTGCGCCGGGGGCGGAAACACAAGGGGATAGATATTCTTTATGACCGGATTCCAGCATCAATATACCGAACGGTATGGTCCGATCCGAAGGTAAGGGCCGCACGGTAGCGCTGGGTTAGAATCTCAATGACATAATAGGAGTCCACATATTTGACTTGGGCATAGCCGTTCTCCGGACGGCCGCTGGAGCCATACAGCGTCTGGGTTGCCTGTCGCTTCCATTCCCGGTTTTGCGCCGGAAGCTTAGACAGCACGCTCTCGATGCTGTCTCCACTCTTGAAGTCCCGTAAAGCGGCCAGATCCGCACCCTCGTCTACGCTGAAATCAGAGAGGACATACCGACCACCAGATTGCTTAAAATAATAGTTGACCGGGCCAGAGCGAAAAGACCGGCGTTCCGGGTCCTCTGTGGCGGCCATCTCTTCCTTCGTCCCTAAGAGCGCGCGCACCTCGTCCAAATCCATCCCCAGCCGCACCCCGTTGCTGAGGGCCAGCTCCTGGTCGGTCACCCGGGCGCCCCCCAGATAGGTCCGGTAGGGCTCGTCCAGCAGGCCGTACAGGCCCTGATAGCCCAGGTCGTGGTACTGGGCGTACTCGGACAGGTGCAGGCCCAGGGCGGCGCAGAATTGGCGGGCCTCGTCATCAGAGCAGCCGGGCAGGATGTCGTTGAGGGTGGCCAGCTCCTGAGTGGAACGGTCGCTAAGCTCATTGAGGATGCTGTAGTCGTGGGCAAAGCCGGAGGTGTGAAAGAAGTAGTCCACCAGCTGCTCCACCGTGGCCTCCTCCACCGGGGTGGGCAGGGTCACCATCTCCCCGCCGGTATACCCGCCGGTGCATACCCAGTCGCCGTTTTCATTCCGGGCAAAGTCCCGGCCCAGATTGTAGACGTAATACCCGTTGGCGGTGGTGTACGGGCCTTCCTCGATCTCGTGCAGACCGCTCCCCGCCTGCCAATACCCAGCACCCTCCCCCATGGGGTCGGTCTGGATATAAAGCAGGGTGCTGGTACAGAAGTTCTCCCCCTCGCCCCAGTAGGCCTGGGTCACGGTGGCGGAGCCCGGCTGAACGTCCTCCGGCTTAGATGGCATCCAGTCCGGGGCGGCCCGCCAGGCGGCGGCCATCTGTTCCAGGTATTGTTCCGCCACCTGCTGATAGTCGGTGAGAGCGCCGTCCATAGTGATCCCATAGGTGATCTGATAGCGCATCGCCTCGTCCGCCCAGGCCAGCAGCCAGCGGTAGAGGGGATCGCCGCTTTGTGTATTGGCCACCATCCAGGTCTCGTCCTGGGCCGTGGCGGTCGCCCACACATCCTCCCCGTCCTGATGGAGGAGCACCAGGTCGCTGTTCTCCCAGCACTGAATCCAGCTGTCCCCGTCGGCGGACTGGATGGTAATCGAGATGCCCGAGGGGGACTGGCCCATAAAGGAGGTCTCCCAGGTAAAGCCCAGCATAAAATCGCCGGTGTGATTGACGTTGGGGCCGTTCATCTGGCCGATGAGCAGGCGGAGGATGGAAGCCATTTCCACGATGCCGCTGGC
>URQA01000146.1 GCA_900549885.1 uncultured Eubacteriales bacterium
GGGAGACAGGTCATCCCCCACCAGGTCGGCCAGCGCCTTGGCGGCGGCCAGCTTCATCTCCTCGTTGATGTCGCTGGCACGCACGTCGAAGGCCCCCCGGAACACCCCGGGGAAGGCCAGCACGTTGTTGATCTGGTTGGGAAAATCGCTGCGGCCGGTACCCACCACGGCGGCCCCGGCGGCCTTGGCCTCATCAGGCATGATCTCTGGCACCGGGTTGGCCATTGGGAACAGAATGGGCTTGTCCGCCATGGACTGTACCATCTCCGCCGTCACCATGCCGGGGGCGGACACGCCGATGAACACGTCGGCGCCCCGGATGACTTCGGCCAGGGTGCCTGCCTTGTCCCCCTTGTTGGAGATGGCAAGCAGGGCCTTCTTCTCCTCGTTCAGGTCGGTGCGGACGGAGCAGATGGCCCCCTCCCGGTCGCAGATCACCGCGTCCCCCAGACCCATGGCCCGGAGCAGGCGGAAGATGGCGGTGCCCGCCGCGCCCGCGCCGGAGAACACGGCGGTGACGTCCTCGATTTTTTTACCCACCAGCTTCAGGGCATTTTGCAATGCAGCGGCCACAATGATGGCGGTACCGTGCTGGTCGTCGTGGAAGATGGGAATGTCGCAGCGCTCCTTCAGCCTACGTTCGATCTCAAAGCACCGAGGGGCGGCGATGTCCTCCAGGTTGACCCCGCCGAAGGAACCGGCCAGCAGGGACACGGTGTTGACGATCTCATCCACGTCGTGACTGCGGATACACAGGGGGACGGCGTTCACCCCGCCGAAAGCCTTGAACAGCACGCACTTGCCCTCCATGACGGGCATGCCCGCCTCGGGACCGATGTCGCCCAAGCCCAGCACAGCGGAGCCGTCGGTGACAACCGCCACGGTGTTCCACCGCCCGGTAAGCTCATAGCTCTTGTTGACGTCCTTTTGGATCTCCAGGCAGGGCTGGGCCACCCCGGGGGTGTATGCCAAAGAGAGGGCCTGCTTGTCCTTGACCTCCATCTTGGGCACGATGTCCAGCTTGCCCCGCCACTGGTAATGCAACTTCAGGGATTCGGCAGCGTAATCCATACGTTCTTCTCCTTTCTGTCCAAAGGCTGGCGCCTTTGCAGTTTCGTCGCCCCATTCTGGGGCATGGCCCGCGTCTGTCCAAGGGCTGCGCCCTTGCTCATACATTGAACCGGAAGAGAATAATATCCCCGTCCTGGACCACATAGTCCTTACCCTCGGAGCGGATGAGTCCCTTCTCCCGGGCGGCGGCCATGGAGCCGCAGGCTTTCAGGTCCTCGAAGGCAATGGTCTCGGCCCGGATGAAGCCCCGCTCGAAATCGGAGTGGATCTTGCCCGCGGCTTGGGGCGCCTTGGTGCCCTTTGTGATGGTCCAGGCCCGGCACTCGTCCTCCCCGGCAGTGAGGAAAGAGATCAGGCCCAGCAGGGTGTAGCTGGCCTGGATCAGCCGGTCCAGGCCAGACTGGGCGATGCCCAGATCCTCTAGGAACATGGCCTTCTCCTCGGCGGGCAGCTCGGCGATCTCCGCCTCCAGCTTGGCGCACACCGGGATGACCTGGGCCCCCTCGGCGGCGGCCCGGTCAGCCACCTGCTTGTAATACTCCACCCCGGCGGGGTCGGCAAAGCCGTCCTCGTCCAGGTTGGCGGCGTAGATCACCGGCTTGAGGGACAAAAGCTCGCTGGTGGCGATGAGGGCGGCGTCCTCCTCGTCCACCTGGTCCAGATAGGTGCGGGCGGACTGGCCGTCGTTGAGCCAGGTCTTGAGTCCCTCGAACACCTGCGCCTCGTGGAGAAACTTCTTATCCGCCTTGGCGGCCTTCTGGGCCTTGTCGATGCGGCGGTCCACCATCTCCACGTCGGCCATGATCAGTTCCAAGTCGATGATGTCCACGTCCCGAATGGGGTCGGTGGACCCCTCCACGTGGATGACGTTCTCATCGTCAAAGCAGCGCACCACATGGACGATAGCGGCGCACTCCCGGATGTTGGCCAGGAACTTGTTGCCCAGGCCCTCGCCCTTGGACGCGCCCTTCACCAGACCGGCGATGTCCACGAACTCCACCACCGCCGGGGTGGTCTTTTTCGGGTGATAAAAGTCGCTGAGCCAGTCCAGGCGGCCGTCCGGGACAGCTACCACGCCCACGTTGGGGTCGATGGTGCAGAAGGGGTAGTTGGCGCTCTCCGCGCCGGCGTTGGTGATGGCGTTGAACAGGGTTGATTTGCCCACGTTGGGCAACCCCACAATGCCGAGCTTCATGGGTATCCATCCTTTCGACGGTTTATTTTCCTAAAAAATATATTATACAGGATCTGGCGAAAAAAGCAAGGCAGAACCCCCCTTTGGTTCAAAATAAAAAAGGGGAAGCGGGCTTGCGCGGCCCGGTAAAACCCGCTATAATCTCCACTTGTAGTCTGTTTTGCGAGGTGGAGGCCATGAAGCTGAAGCGTGCCGTATGGAGCGTACTAAAATTCGAGTTGGTCTGGAAGCTGCTGACCCTCATCATCATCAGTCCTCTGTTTGATCAGGTGTACCAGACCTATGTGTCGTCTGTGGGGGTGTCCTTCAACGCCAACGTGCTGGGCACCTTTTTGAATCTGAAGGGTGCCCTCATCTTCCTGGCCCTGTTCCTCGCCGCCGGACTGTTAGCCTTTTACGAGCTGAGCGTGGTCATCCGCTTGGCGGCCCTGTCCCGTCAGGGGGAGGTTTTTTCCATCCGCCACGTGATGAAGCAGGCCCTGTGGTCTCTGAGAGCCATGAAGGGCTGGTCCGTTGTGCCCAGTTCTCTCTATTACCTGCTTCTGCTCCCCCTGGTGCAGACGGTCTACTTCAATTCCCTGGTGCCCGCCCTCTCTATTCCCTGGTTCATTCTGGGGGAGATGCAAAACTCCGCCATCGGTGTGGCAGGCATCATTGCCATCTACGCCGCCTACTACGGCCTGTACTTACTGCTGTTTTTCGTCCCCCTGTACATGTCCTTGCAGGGCGAACGGTTCGGCAGCGCGGTGAAAAGCGGCCTGGGCGCTTTCCGGCGGCTGGGCCTAAAGCGGTGGGCGCTGCTGCTGACTGGCCTGGCGGCCTGGGTGCTGGGAGACTCGGAGCTGGCCCGATACTGGCGGCGCAATACCCTAGAAAACATGGACTTTGACCGCTATTTTCTTAAATATCTGGTATACTCCGAGGCCTTCCGCATCGACTTGTGCTACTGGCTGGTGACCACCCTGCTCCAGACTGCCGCCATGGCCTTCTGCCTGTATTTCATCCTCTCCTGGTTGCTGTCCAAAGAGAACCTGCGCATCCCCCTGGAATCCCCTTGGAGCGAGGACAGCCAGACCATCCTGGCCATCTGGTCCAAGCGTTGGGCCAGATGGGCCGCCGCCTGGAAGCGGCTGTGGACAAAAAAACGGTGGAAAGCCGCCGCCGGGGCGGCATGCCTGATGCTGGCTGGCTATCTTGTCATCAACTGTTACCAGCCGCCTCTCCTTCAGGCCCCTCTGGTCATCGGCCACCGAGGGAGCATCTACGGCATCGAAAACACTCTGCCGGCGGTACAGGCCGCAGCAGATCTGAACGCGGACTATGCCGAGGTAGACATTCAGCTGACCGCCGACGGAGTGCCCGTGGCCGTCCACGACTCCAATCTATGGCGGCTGGGGGGCAGACTGGTCAACGTGGCTGACCTGACCCTGGAGGAGCTCCGGGCCATCCCCCTTACCGATCTGTCCAATCCCGGAGAGACTGGGCAAGCTCCCACTCTGGAGGAGCTTATCCAATTCTGCCTGGCCGACGAGGGCGGCATGGGCCTGCTTATCGAGCTCAAGCCCGCCGCCGGTCAAGGGGAAGCCCTGGCCCAGGCCATCCTGGCGCTGGTGGAGCGCTATGACTTTGGGGAGCGGGCCATGTTCATGTCTCTGGACTACCCCTGCCTGGCCGTTCTCCACCAAGCCCACCCCGAGTGGTGGGTGGGATACTGCGCCTATGCCAGCGCCGGAGACATTGACGGCACCATCTGGCAGTATGACATCGACTTTCTGGCCGTGGAGGAAAACCTGGTGAGCAACCAGCTGGTGACCCAAGCCCGAGAGTGGGGCCTGCCGGTCTACGTCTGGACTGTATACGATACAGATAAAATGGAGCAGTATTTACAGATGGGAGTCACCGGACTTATCAGCGACTGGCCTGATCTGGCCTCGGCGGTGGTGGAGCGGTACAACGCCAGCCACGGCACAGACCAGTATCTATGGCAGGGAGAGGGCTATCCCAAGGGAGATTTTTACGCCCTGGCGGACACCTGACTCACCTGTCTCCCCAGGCCGTCCGGCCAGGGCTGGGACCTGACGGCTGGCGACAGAACGCCGTTGGGAGGTAGACCGACCCCACCCCTGCGGCTGGACTGGTATCCGCAACCACTTGACATTCCTCCGCCCCGGTGATATACTGCCCCTGTCAAATAGGCAAAGACGGAGAAGAGCCCGCGATGCCCCGCACAGAGAGAGGCCCATTGGGTGGAAGGGCCTTGCGGTGTGAGCGGCGGGCGGTACCACTCCCGAGCCGCCCGGGATGACCGGGATGGGGCCCTCCCATTACAGGGGGACACAAGCGGTCAGATGTCACGCTGCACGCCCTTCGCGACGGCCAACTGTTCCACGCGCCGCCGAAAATGCCGCCGGGCTTCGCCCGACCTGTTTTTCGGTCTGCGCGTATCACTGTTGCCCTGCTCCCGGGCGTCTCCGCGCTTCTGGCAAGCAGGGTGGAACCGTGGAGCATAGAAGCGCGGGGCCGTCGTGAGCAGCGCGGATGGACCAGAGCGAAGGCGAAAAACCGAAGATTTGCACGGCAAATCTGTTTTGAGCCTGAGTCGTCGGGAAGCCGCGCGTCGCGAACAGGTGTAGCGTGATCGCATAGACAGTGCTTCACCCCTGATCTCAGGGGTGAAGCATTTTTTGTTTTTCCCCACAAGGCAAAGCCTTGTGGGGGCCCCTGGATAGTAACTTGCTCGGGGCAAATGAATTGCCCCTGCGCCAATGTTTTGCTGCGCAAAACACTTGTGCGGCGGACCCCCGCCGTCCCGCTGGCGCGGGTCCCGGGCAGCAGAAAGGAAGGAGATCACCATGGCAGAAGAAAACAATCAGTATACCTTTGAAAATGAGCAGTACCGCAAGACCTACTGGCACACCTGCTCCCACATCCTGGCCCAGGCCATGAAGCGGCTCCACCCCGAGGTGAAGCTGGCCATCGGCCCGGCCATCGAAAACGGCTTCTACTACGACTTCGACACCCCCGCCCCCTTTACCGAGGACCAGCTCAGTGAGCTGGAGGCGGAGATGCGCAAGATCTGCAAGGAGAAGCTGAAGCTGGAGCGGTTCGAGCTGCCCCGGGAAGAGGCGCTGAAGTTCATGGAGGAGAAGGGCGAGCCCTACAAGGTGGAGCTCATCAACGATCTCCCCGAGGACGCGGTCATCTCTTTCTACAAGCAGGGGGAGTTCACCGACCTGTGCGCCGGCCCCCACCTGGACTCCACCGGCCGGGTGAAGGGCAACGCCATCAAGCTCACCGCCTGCAACGCCGCCTACTGGCGGGGGGACTCCAACCGGCAGACCCTCCAGCGCATCTACGGCGTGGCCTTCCCCAAGAAGGACGAGCTGGATGAGTACCTGGCCAAGATCGAGGAGGCCAAGCGCCGGGACCACCGGAAGCTGGGCAAGGAGCTGGGCCTGTTCATGCTCACCGAGGAGGGCCCCGGCTTCCCCTTCTTCCTGCCCAAGGGGATGGTGCTGAAGAACACCCTCATCGACTACTGGCGGCAGGTCCACAAGCGCTACGGCTATGTGGAGATCTCCACCCCCATCATGCTCAACCGCCAGCTGTGGGAGC
>URQA01000147.1 GCA_900549885.1 uncultured Eubacteriales bacterium
TGGAGCGGGTGACGGCGGACGATGTGGTCCGGGCCGCCCGGGCCGTGGAGCTGGACACAGTGTACCGCCTGATGGGAAAGGAGGAGGACTGATATGGAAAAGACGGTTTACTCCGCCCTGGGAGAATCGGTATGGCACGGACGTCTGCCCAACGGGCTGCACATCTATGTGGACGAGAAGCCGGAGTACGGGAAGCAGTTCGCGTTTTTTGCCGCCTGCTACGGCGGGATGGACCTGCGGTTCCGCACGGAGGACGGCCATTGGCGGGATACCCCCGCCGGGGTCGCCCACTTTCTGGAACACAAGCTGTTCGACACCGAGGACGGCAACGCCCTCCAGATCCTGGCGGCCAACGGCGCGGAGGTGAACGCCTTTACCGCCTCATCCCTCACGGGGTATTACTTCGAGGGGACCGACGGGTTTGCGGAAAATCTGAGCACCCTGCTGTCCTTTGTATCCGTGCCCTATTTTACAAAGGAGAGCGTGGATAAGGAGCAGGGCATTATCGCCCAGGAAATCCGCATGGGAGAGGACAACCCGGACCTGGCCATCTATTATATGCTGCTGGAGGCGCTGTATCAGACACACCCCATCCGGGTAAAGGTGATCGGCTCGGAGCAGTCCATTGCCCAGATTACGGCGGACACCCTGTATGAGTGCCACGGGGCCTTTTATCACCCGGGCAATATGGTGCTGTGTGTGGCGGGCAACGTGGATGCCAAGGCTGTGGAGCGCATCGCACGGAACGTCCTTCCCGGAGAAGAGGGGGCCATGGCAGAGCGGGACCGTCCTGCGGAGCCGGAACAGGCTGCCGTCCCGCGGGTGGTGCGTACCATGGAAGTATCTGCGCCCCAGTTTATGATCGGCTTCAAGGGAGACGCTCCCGGCCGGGGGGACAGCCTCCGGCAGAGGCTGCTGGGAGAGTTGGTGTGCGACGTACTGTTCAGTTCGTCCGCGCCGCTGTACAGCCGCCTGTATGAGCAGGGGCTCATCAATGGCACCTTTGAAAGCGGGTACGAGTCGGTGCCGGGTTGCGCCTTTCTCACCGTGGGGGGAGAGAGCCGTGACCCGGACCAGGTGCTGGCCCTTATCCGGGAAGAGCTGGGGCGGGCGGCCCGGAGGGGCATCGACCCGGCCCTTTGGCAGCGGCAGAAAAAGGCCGCCTACGGTGCCACGGTGCGCCGGCTCAACAGTTTGGAGGACACCTGTGTGGAGATGGCCATGAGCCACTTTGACGGAGAGGACTATTTCCGTTTCCCTGAGGTGTACCAGAGCATCGAGCGGGAGGACGCGGAGGAACTTGTGCGCCGCTGGTGCGCGCCGGAGCGTACCGCCATGGCCGTGATCCGGCCCAATGGCGGTACGGATAGCCAAGATCAAGATAAAGAAGGAATGACCAATGAGTAAGATCGTGACCTTCCCCGGCCTTGGGCTGGAATTTGAACTGAATCCCATCGCCTTCAGCGTGTTTGGCTGGGATGTGCACTGGTACGGCGTCATCATTGCCTGCGGCTTTCTGCTGGCGGTGGCCTACTGTTACTGGCGGGCGCCTCGGTTCGGAGTGGACCAGGAAAAACTGATCGACATGCTGTTTTTCGCTGTCCCCCTGTGCATCATCGGCGCCCGGGCCTACTATGTGATTTTTAACCCCGCCGTGTGCTTTAATGCCGACGGCTCCTTCAGCTTATATAACACCATCGCCATCTGGGACGGCGGCCTTGCCATCTACGGCGCCATCATCATGGCGATCCTCACCGTGGCGGTGTACTGCAAGGTGCGCCGGCAGAATTTTTGGGATTACACGGACATCGGCTGTTTCGGAGTGCTCATCGGCCAGTTGGTGGGGCGTTGGGGCAACTTTGTCAACGTGGAGGCCTTTGGTGGGGTGACCGATCTGCCCTGGCGGATGTGCTCGCCTTCCATCGCGGACTACCTGCTCCAGCACGGCCTGGTGGACGAGGCGGCTTATCAGCAGGTGCTGGACGGCACCTTGGGTGTCCACCCTACCTTTTTTTATGAATCCATGTGGAACCTGCTGGGGTTCATCCTCCTGGTGCTCATCGCCCGGAAGGGGAGAAAGTTCAACGGGCAGCTCTTCCTGTCCTATGTGGTATGGTACGGCGTGGGCCGGGCGGTTATTGAGGGACTGCGCACCGACAGCCTGTACTTCTTTGGCACTGGCCTGCGGTCATCGCAGATCTTGGGGCTGGCCTCGGCGCTGGTGGCCATCGTGGTGATGGCGATTCGCTTCAGGACCGCCGGTCCCCCCACCCCGCCCTCCTATGCAGCGGTCCGGGCGGAGAAAGGCACCGCTGCGACTCCGGAGGGGGAGAACGGGGAAGTGCCCGCAGGGGATGAAGGCTCTAGCCAGACTGTGGATAACGCCGCCCCGGAGGGACCCGGCACACAAGAGAAAACAGAACAGGAGGATGACGGCAATGGCAGCGATCCGGATGGACGGTAAGGCCCTGGCGGCCAAGGTGAAGGAGCAGACCCGGCAGGAGGCGGCGGCGCTGGCCCGGCGGCCCGGGCTGGCGGTGATCCTCGTGGGAGACGACCCCGCCTCCCGGGTGTATGTGAACAGCAAGCGGAAAGACTGCGAGGAATGCGGTTTTTACAGCGAGGAATACGCCCTGGTGGCCACCACCTCCCAGGAGGAGCTGCTGGGGCTCATCGGTGTGCTCAACGAACGGGAGGACATCGACGGCATCCTGGTCCAGCTGCCCCTGCCCGCGGGCTTCAACGAGGAGGAGGTGCTGCTGGCCATCGACCCAGGCAAGGACGTGGACTGCTTCCACCCCTATAACGTGGGCAAGCTGACCATTGGCCAGCCGGTGTTTCAGCCCTGCACCCCAGGCGGTATCATGGAGATGCTCCGGGAGTACCACATTGACCCTGCGGGCAAGCGGTGCGTAGTGCTGGGCCGGTCCAACATTGTGGGCAAGCCCATGGCCCTGCTGCTGCTCCACGCCGACGGAACGGTGGTCATGTGCCACTCCAAGACCCCCGACATGAAGGCCCTGGCGGCCAGCGCGGATATCCTGGTGTCCGCCGTGGGCAAGGTGGGCCTGGTCACCGCCGGCATGGTGAAGGAGGGGGCGGTGGTCATCGACGTGGCCATGAACCGCGACGAGGCCGGCAAGCTGTGCGGCGACGTTTGCTATGACGAGGCGGCGGAAAAGGCGTCTTACATCACTCCTGTGCCCGGCGGCGTGGGACCCATGACCCGGGCCATGCTCATGCGCAACACCCTGACGGCGGCAAAGCTCCACCAGGGCTGACAGGATACGGAGGATCAGGAGGGAACAAGAGATGAAGGTCATATTGGTCAACGGAAGCTCCAGAAAAGGCGGCTGCACCGGGGTGGCGCTCAACGAGGTGGCCCGGGGCTTGCGGGACAACGGCATCGAGACAGAGCACTTTTTCATCGGGAACGCGGCGCTGCCAGACTGCATTGCCTGCCGCAAGTGCCGGGAGCTGGGCCGCTGCGTGTTCCAGGACCTTGTGAACGACTTTGTGGAAAGGGCGCGGCAGGCGGACGGCTTTGTGTTCGGCTCTCCGGTGTACTACGCCCACCCCAGCGCCCGCCTGCTGACGCTGATGGACCGGGCATTCTATTCCGGTGGTTCCGCCTTTGCCTTCAAGCCCGCGGCGGCGGTGCTCAGCGCCCGGCGGGCGGGGACCACCGCTTCCTTTGATGTCATCAACAAGTATTTCACCATCTCGTCCATGCCGGTGGTGTCCTCCAACTACTGGAACCATGTCCACGGGAATGAGCCGGAGGAGGTAGCTCAGGATCGGGAAGGGCTGATGACCATGTACAACATTGGCAAGAACATGGCATGGCTGCTGAAATGCATTCACATGGGGAAGGAAAACGGCCTGCCCCACCCGGACAATGAAAAGCTGACGACCAATTTTGTGCGCTGACGGTCAGACAATCCCAAAAACGACAGGCCGCCCCGATTCATTTCGGGGCGGCCTGTTCCGCCTCTAGCTCTGTTTTGCGGCTTTCTTAAATTCCGTCTTGGCGTACCTGCACCAGGCCGTCAGGGGACATTCTCCGCATTTGGCGGTGCGGGCAGTGCACACCGCCCGGCCGTGGAGCACCAGCCGGTGGCAGAAGTTGTTGGACTCTTCCGGCGGCAATACCTTGCGCAACTGCTGCTCCACCTTGGCCGGATCCTTGGTTCCGTCGGTGAGGCCCAACCGCCCGGCGATGCGGATGCAGTGGGTGTCCGCCACCACCACGCCGGGGGTATGGTATACGTCGCCCAGAATGAGGTTGGCGGTTTTGCGGCCCACACCGGGAAGCTTCAGCAGCTCCTCCATCGTGTCTGGCACCTTGCCGCCGTAGTCCCGCAGCAGCATCTGGGCGCACAGCACCAGGTCCCGGCTCTTGGCCCGGAAGAAGCCGCAGGAATGGATGTACTCCCCCACCTCCTCCGGGTCGGCCTGGGCGAAGGCTTCCAGAGAGGGAAAGCGGGCGAACAGGGCGGGGGTGACTTTATTGACCCGCTCATCGGTGCACTGGGCGGACAGCCGGACGGCAAATAAAAGCTCATAATCCTTTTCATATTGCAGAGAGCAGATGGAGTCGGGGTACAGCTGCTTTAGGCTGTTGACGATAGACCAGACATCGGCTTTTTTCATCATGATGTTCACCTCTTGACAATGATACCACAAAAGGCGGCAAAAATCGAGATGGTTTTTCTGAGAATGACAGTTGTGCTCAAAAGAAAAACAGTGTATAATGAGACACACTGAGATTTTTGGGAAAGGCGGAATTTTAGGATGGTTTTAGAAATGATGGACTTTTTGAGTGGGCAGGATCCGGAACTGGGTGCGGCGGTCCAGGCGGAGTTCCAGCGCCAGCGGGACAACATCGAACTCATTGCCTCGGAGAACATTGTGTCTGAGGCGGTGCTGGCCGCGGCGGGCAGCGTGCTCACCAATAAATACGCGGAAGGCTATCCTGGCAAGCGGTACTATGGCGGCTGCCAGTGTGTGGATGTAGCGGAGAACCTGGCCATTGACCGGGCCTGCCGGCTGTTCGGGGCCAAGTTTGCCAACGTACAGCCCCACTCCGGCGCCCAGGCCAACTATGCCGTCTATATGGCCCTATGTCAACCTGGGGACACGGTGCTGGGCATGAATTTGGACCACGGCGGCCATCTGACCCACGGAAGCCCGGTGAACTTCTCCGGCAAATATTTTAAGATGGTATCCTATGGCGTAGACGAGGCCACCGGACGCATCGACTACGACGCGCTGGAACGGGTGGCCAAGGAGTGCCGGCCCCGCATGATTATCGCCGGGGCCTCCGCCTATCCACGGGTCATTGACTTCCAGCGGTTCCGGGCCATCGCGGACGAGGTGGGGGCCTACCTGTGGGTGGATATGGCCCATATCGCGGGGCTGGTGGCCGCCGGGCTGCACCCCTCTCCCGTGCCCTACGCCCATGTGGTGTCCACCACTACCCATAAGACCCTCCGGGGGCCCCGGGGCGGCATGCTGCTGACCAACGACGAAGACCTTGCCAAGAAGCTCAACTCCGCCATTTTCCCCGGCTCCCAGGGCGGCCCGCTGATGCATGTCATCGCCGCCAAGGCGGTGGCCTTGGGGGAGGCGCTCAAGCCTGAGTTCAAGACCTACCAGCAGCAGGTGGTGAAAAATGCCGCCGCCCTGGCGGACGGCCTTGTGAAGCGGGGAATGAAGCTGGTGTCCGGCGGCACCGACAACCACCTGGCCCTGGTGGATCTGCGGGAGATGGGCGACCTCACCGGCAAGGAACTGGAGCGCCGGTTGGACGAAGTGCGCATCACCGTGAACAAGAACACCGTGCCTTTCGAGACCCGTTCCCCGTTCGTGAC
>URQA01000148.1 GCA_900549885.1 uncultured Eubacteriales bacterium
CGGCGAAAGCCCAGACCCTCAGAACCCGCCCCGGTCGAACCGGGGAAGAGAGCGAAACATGGAAGTGTGAATTAGGAGGTGGCCTGTTTGAGCCTTGCGAAATATAACGCCCGCGATGTGGCAAAGGATTTTGGCGTGAAAGCCAAAGTCATTACGGATATCCTGGCCGAGCACACCAAGGAGACCGTGTCTCCCACCAAGACCTTGAGCGACCGGGAGTTGACCCTGATCTTCGAGTATCTGACCCAGCACAACCAAGTGGACTCTATCGAGTCCATCTATGCCGACGTCTACCATGAGCCCAAGAAGGAGGCGGCCCCTGCCCCCAAGACGGCGGACAAGGGCCCTCAGAGCAAGCCGGCCCAGCCCCAGCACACCACCGGAGACAAAACCGCGGTTAAGAGCGCTGGGACCCAGCAGCAGGCCGCCGGCAAGCCCCAGCAGAGTGCTGCTCCGGCCAGTCGGGTGCCCCAGAAGAAGGTGGTGGACACCCGCAAGGGCGGCCAGGTAAACCTGGAGAAATATGACCAGAGGCTGGAGGATTTGGCTCCGGACAAGGCTAACCGGATGCAGACCGGCAAGCAGAAGTTCCAGAATCGGAACAACCGCAACCGGGGCCAGAACTTCGGCAGCAAGCGCAAGCAGGAGGAGGCCGAGAAGATGCGCCGCCTCCAGCTGGAGATCGCCAAAAAGACCCCCCTCACCGTCAAGATCCCCGATGAGATCGGGGTGGGCGAGCTGGCCAGCCGGATGAAAAAGACCGGCGCCGAGGTGGTCAAGTGTCTCATCAAAAACGGTATCATGGCCTCCCTGAGCGACATCATCGACTACGACACCGCCGCCCTTATCGCCATGGAACTTGGCTGCAAGGTGGAGAAGGAAGTCATCGTCACCATTGAGGAAAAGCTCATTGACACCGCCGAGGACAAGGAGGAGGACCTGGTGCCCCGTGCCCCCGTGGTGGTGGTCATGGGCCATGTAGACCACGGCAAGACCTCCCTGCTGGACTATATCCGCCACGCCAACGTGGTGTCCGGCGAGGCCGGCGGCATCACTCAGCACATCGGTGCCTACCAGGTGGAGGTGAACGGAAAGCCCATCACTTTCCTGGACACCCCCGGACATGAGGCATTTACCGCCATGCGCGCCCGGGGCGCCATGGTCACAGATGTGGCCATCCTGGTGGTGGCCGCCGACGACGGCATCATGCCCCAGACCGTGGAATCCATCAACCATGCCAAGGCGGCCAATATACCCATCATCGTGGCCATCAACAAGATGGATAAGCCCGAGGCCAACCCCGAGCGCATCAAGCAGCAGCTCACCGAGTATGAGCTGGTGCCCGAGGAGTGGGGCGGCGAGACCATCATCTGCCCCATCTCCGCTAAGACGGGCATGGGCGTTGAGAACCTGCTGGAGATGGTCACCCTTACCGCCGAGATGCGGGAGCTGAAGGCCAACCCCAACCGCTCCGCCCACGGCACCGTCATCGAGGCCCGGCTGGACAAGGGCCGGGGCCCTGTGGCCACCCTGCTGGTCCAGAACGGTACGCTCCATCAGGGGGACGTCATCATCGCCGGCATGGCGGTGGGACGCGTCCGGGCCATGACCGATTACAAGGGCAACAAGGTTACCTCCGCCGGCCCGTCCGTCCCCGTGGAGATCATCGGCATGGGTGAGGTGCCCGGCGCGGGCGACGACTTCCACGCCGTGGCCGACGAACGCATGGCCCGGGAACTGGTGGAGCAGCGCAAGCAGGAGATGAAGAATGCCACCACTGGCGCGGCCAAGCAGAAGGTATCCCTGGAGGAGCTGTTCAGCCAGATCCAGGCCGGTGAGATGAAGGACCTGAACCTCATTGTCAAGGCCGACGTCCAAGGCTCCGCCGAGGCGGTGAAGGCCAGCCTGGAAAAACTCAGCAACGAGGAAGTCCGGGTGCGTGTCATCCACTGCGCCGTGGGGGCCATCAACGAGTCCGACGTGATGCTGGCCACCACCTCTAACGCCATCATCGTGGGCTTCAACGTCCGCCCGGACAAGAACGCCGCAGACTCCGCTGCCCGCAACCATGTGGATATGCGCATGTACCGGGTCATCTACGACGCCATCAACGAGATCGAGGCCGCCATGAAGGGCATGCTCTCTCCCAAGTTCCGGGAGGTGGCCCTGGGTGAAGCCGAGGTGCGCCAAGTGTACAAGATTACCGGCGTGGGCATCGTGGCTGGCTGCTATGTCACCGAGGGCAAGGTGGCCCGCAACGCCCAGGTGCGTCTGGTGCGGGACGGCATCGTGATCCACGAGGGCGTCATGAGCTCTTTGCAGCGCTTCAAGGACAGCGTCAAGGAGGTCGCCCGGGGCTATGAGTGCGGCATCACCATCGAGAAGTACCAGGACATCAAGGAGGGCGACATCATCGAGGCCTTCCAGATGGAGCAGATTGAGGTCTGAGCCCGACTGGGGCCTCATCGCAGATGGGGCGGCGCGATAAGCGCCGTACAAGCGTTTTCGCCGGAGGCGAAAACCTTGGCGCAGGGGCAATTCACTTGCCCCGAGCAGGATGAAACGGGGTCCCCACAAAATCAAGGATTTTGTGGGGCGGGCGACATCATCGAGGCCTTCCAGATGGAACAGATCGAGGTATAAGAGATCGAATCACCAGCAGGGGCGGGCGATTTCGCCCGCTCCTGCTGCTATCTGCTCCTGATGAAATGCCCTCTGGAAAAGAGGGACTGCGGCATTGGTCGTTAGAAGGACCAGGCCTCTGTCTGAATTTCCCGGAAAGGGGGAGCATGTTTGGAGATCATACGGCTGAACGACTCCTACCGGGGAAGAGAGCTGGTCTTTCGCTACCGGACGGAGCATTATTACGAAATTTCCACTCGGGAGGGGGAGAACACCTTTTTCTTCTCCCTGGAGCGCAGGCCCTTTCCCACCCCGGTGGAGAAACAGTTTACCGACAAGCTGCTGGAGCCTTGGCTGGAAGAACCCCGGCTTTTTGCCGCCGTGGATTATGGCGGGGAAGTGGGCTATGTGGAGCTGAGCCATGAGCGGTGGAACAACCGGATGCGGGTGAGCAACCTGTGGGTGGCGGAGGGCCGCCGCCGCAACGGGGTGGGCGCCGCTCTCATGGAAAAGGCGGTGGAGGAGGCCTGTGCCGCCGGGGCCAGGGCGCTGGTGCTGGAAACCCAGAGCTGCAACGACCCGGCGATTTGCTTTTACCGGAAGATGGGCTTTTCCCTCATCGGCTTTGATCTCACCGCATACTCCCAGGCGGATGTGGAGAAAAAAGAAGTACGGCTGGAGTTTGCCAGGCCGGTGTGACCGAGGGAAAGGAGCGTCCCATGAGTCGAGTGATCCTGCTGGCGGCGGACCGGCCGCTGCCCCTGCTGGAACCGGCCTTTCGCCGGGTCAGGTGTACAGGCAGATTTACGGTGGAGACAGACGGTTTTTCCGTGCGGCCCCACGAATATTACCGGGGCGCGGTGGACGAACTGGGGCTGGAGCTGAAACCGTTCCAGTATGAGCTGGATCTGGAGGCCACACAGGAGGATGTGAACGCTCTGCGGGCCTATCTGGCCGGGCACTGCCGCCCAGGGGAGCAGGTAGAGCTGTGGAACCTGTGGGTGGGGGTGGACCGGGAGGACCAAGTGTCCCGCTTCCAGGGGGAGCTGGCCGACCTGGCTCTGGACACACTGGAGCAGCTGTGTTTCCCTCCCGTGGAGCGGGACTGCCCTGGCCAATGCAGGCTGACGGTCACGATCTGATGGGAAATCCGCGGGCAGACTGCTGCCCGGAAAGGAGAACGAACTATGCCAAGCAATCGAATCGGACGCATCAATGAGGAGATCCAGCGGGAACTGGCCTCCCTCATCCCCAACGTAAAGGACCCCCGGGTGACGGGGATGATCTCGGTGACAGCGGTGGAGACCACTCCGGATCTGCGCTGGGCCAAGGTCTATGTGTCCATGCTGGACAAATCCTCGGCCGCTCAAGTGGTCAAGGGGCTGAAGTCCGCCGCAGGCTACCTCCGTCGGGAGCTGGGCCGCGCCCTGAACCTGCGCTACACCCCCGAGCTTTTGTTCGTAGAGGACGACTCCATTGACAAGGGGGCCCATATTTTGGAGATGCTTCGGGACCCGGAGGTAGTCAAGCCCGCTAACCCGGCCAACGAGCACATCGTGCTGGATGAGGAGGACTGACCATGACCTATCTGGAAGCGGCGGAATTTCTCAAAAGCCATGACAACTATCTTCTGCTCACCCATAAGCGGCCCGACGGGGACACCATCGGCTCCGCCGTAGGCCTGTGCGAATTGCTGCGGGCCATGGGCAAGACGGCCTGGCTGTTGCCCAGCCTGGACGCTACGAAGGTCTTTCAGGACTATCTTCAGGGGCGCCAGGCTCCGCCGGATTTTGCGCCCGGCACCGTGGTGAGCGTGGACGTGGCCAGTTTAGGGTTATTGCCTGCCAACGCGGCTCCCTATCAGGGGCGCATCGACCTGGCTATCGACCACCACCCGTCCAACGAGTTTTTTGCCCAGGAAACCTGCCTGGAAGCGGACAAAGCCGCCTGCGGCGAGATCATCTGGAAGATCGCGGACCACCTAGGCATCATGAACAGCGCCATTGCCACGCCGCTGTATGTGGCGGTGGCTACCGACACGGGCTGCTTCGTCTACGGCAATACCACCCCCCACACCCACCGGGTGGCCGCCGCCCTGATGGAACAGGATATCCCCTACCAAGCCTTAAATAAGAGGCATTTCCGCACTAAGAGCCTGCGCCGGATGAAGCTGGAGAGCCTTATCCTACAGAATATGAAGCTCTACCAGGAGGGAACGGTGGCAGTGGCCCCCATCTCTCTGGCCATGATGGCCCAAGCGAACGCCACCGACGACGATGCGGAGGACATCGCTGCCTTTTTGGGGCAGATCGAGGGGGTGCTCCACTCCGCCACCATCCGGGAACTGCGCCCCGGGGAATGCAAGATATCCCTGCGCACCAACCCCAACTACTTGAACGCCACCGCCACCTGCGCCCGGCTGGGGGGCGGGGGACACGTGGCCGCCTCGGGATGCACGGTGTGCGGCACGGTGGACGAGGCTGAGACGGCCATTCTGGAGGCCATCTATGCCCAGCTGGCGGAGCAGGCGCGGACCGGGCTGTGACCAGCCGCAGGGGACAGCGGCGGGGACTGACAAAGCTTTTAAAAAAGGAGGTCATGCCGATGCCAGGCGGCGTACTCATCATTGACAAGCCGGAGGGCTGGACCTCCATGGACGTGTGCGCCAAGCTGCGGGGCATTCTCCACGAGCGACGGGTGGGCCATGGCGGCACCCTGGATCCCATGGCCACCGGGGTACTGCCGGTGTTCGTCGGGCGGGCCACCCGGGCGGTGCAGTACGCCGCCGATGGGGAGAAGGAGTACCGGGCGGTGCTCCGGCTGGGTACCGTCACCGATACCCAAGACGTCACCGGCACCGTGCTGGAGCGCCGCCTGGTGTCCGTGACCGCGCGGGAGCTGGAGGAAGCGCTGGCCGCATTCCGGGGGGATATCCTCCAGGTGCCCCCCATGTACTCCGCCCTGAAGGTAGAGGGGAAAAAGCTCTATGAGCTGGCCCGGAAGGGACGGGAGGTGGAGCGAAAGCCCCGGCCGATCACCGTCCGGGAGCTGGAGCTGGGTCGGCAGCTGAGCGGGACTGACTTTGAGCTGCGAGTGGTGTGCTCCAAGGGCACCTATGTCCGGACGCTCTGCCACGACGTGGGCCAGGCCTTGGGCTGCGGCGGCACCATGGCCGCCCTGCGGCGCACCCGGGTGGCGGGCTTCGGACTGGACCGGGCGGTGA
>URQA01000149.1 GCA_900549885.1 uncultured Eubacteriales bacterium
CCCGGCGGCCTGCAGGTTTCGGGAAAAGGCTCATTCCGGCAACAGTTCGGCCACCAGTTCGGCCAAATCGGTCACATCCGCCCGGTCCACCAGCAGGTGGGTCTCTCCATTGAGGCTCACCAGGCAGGTGGAGCTGTCATACTGGTAGAACACCAGCTCCACCTGGGGCCAGCTCTCGCTATCTTGGTGGAAGGTGAAGCGCAACTCCTGAGCGCCCGGGGCGGCATTGTCAACGCTGCCGGTGGACTCCATGGCGTCCAGACTGGACATCAATTGCTCCACGCTGTCGGAATCCAGTTCCTCGCCGTTCAAAAGATAGACGGTCTCCTCGCTGGTTTCGCCGTCCTCATCCTCCACGGCCTGGGTGGTCTTTTCGATCTCATAGGTCTGGCCGTCCAAGGTCACGGTGAAGGAGGTGAGGGTGTCCCAGTCCATGGCCAGCACTTCGTCGGGCCGCAGGCCGTCGTAGTCGGCATACAGCAGGCTGTCGCACACCGAGCCGTCCACCAGGTAGACCATGCTGGATCCGGCGATGCGGGCATAGCAGCCGTCGTCGGTATAGCTGCCCAGCTCCAGAGTGAAGGCGGCGTCCCGCTCCTGCTCCTCGGTGATGGCGCTGCCGTTCTCGTCATTCTCGCCGGTGTCCACCGTCACGGTCTCGGTGTAGTGGATGGTGACGGTCACCGCCGGCGCGTCCAGGCCATAGGCGGCCAGGTCGTCCTCTGTGGCGTTGTAGTTGACGCAGGAGGCCCAGCTCAAGCCGGTCACAGCGCTCAACAGGTCCTCCACGCCGTCGGTGTCCAAGGTGAGGTAGTCCTCCCCATTCCGGAGGAACCAGACGTATTCACTGCTGTACGCAAGGCCGCTGTCTTCCCGGTACACCAGCTCCAGGCTGTCAGAGGCCCAGTCGATGGTGAAGGAGCTCACGTCGGTGATGGAGGGGATGTCCTCCATATCGATGATGTCATACAGGCCGTAGCTGAAGGCACTGAGCAGGCCGCTGCTCACCAAGTAGACGTTCCCGTCCCCGGTAGACAGGTACAGCAGGCCGTCCAGGGTGGTCTCGTCGCCGATGAGCAGCTGGTAGCTGTCCTCCCCGGCGGCAATGTCGACGGTGCACTGGGGCTCGTCCAGACCGTATTCCGACAGGTCCTCAGGGGCCTCGATGGTCCGGTCAGAGGTGATCTTCTCCAGGGCGTAGGCCATGTTCTCTGGGTAGCTCTGGTCGATGGGGCAATCAGGGTCCTCATAGCCCCAGGTGCCGTCCTTGTGGGAGAGGGAAACGGTCTCCCCGCTGTAGGTCCAAGTCAGGGCGGTGATAGCGTCGGCGTCTAGGGAAAAGACGACGGTACTATCTTCCTCTTCCGCTGTCTGGTCAGGGGCGAGAAGGGTGGCGGCCGCCGCCGCGGCGCTGACCACCACCAGGGCCAGCAGCAGAAATAGCAGTTTTTTCCCTCGTTTCATTGGCGTTTCCTCCTGATCCAGATGAAGAGACCCGCCCCCAGACAGCACAGGGGGATGACCGCCACGATGACGGCTGTCATAGTGGAGGCGGTGGCGCTGTCCACCGTTAGGTAGTCGGCGGTAAGGCTTTTGGCGTGGATGGTGATACCCTCCTCCTGGCCGCACATCCAGCTCAGGGCGTTGAGGAAGAGGTCTTGGTTGCTGCCGGACACCATCTCGTTGGCGGTATCATCCAGCAGGGAGGAGGAGGATACCCACACGATATTGGACTGAGTGTCGTCGTCAATGTCGGCGGTGACCGCCACGGCCAGGGCGAAGGGACCGTCCACATCCCCTTCCTCCTTGTCAAAGGTGGTCAGGGTCCCATCGTCGATCTGCTTGGAGAAGGCGGAGGCGGAGGTAGTGAGAAGCTGGGTCACGCTGACGCCGTCGGGCAGGTTATCAGACACCGTCAGCCCCTGGGCAATGGACAGCAACACATAGTAACCCCCATCCCGCAGGGGGGAGGTGATGACGTGAGAGTTGATGGTGGGCAGCAGATAGTAGGGATAGCGGAAATAGCTGTTCTGGCTGCCCTCTAGCACCATACCCTGGGCTGATGTCACGCCGTAACCTTCCATTAGAGCGTCCAGGTTGGGCCGTGTGCTACCATCTAGGATGGGGTCGGTGATGAGAAACAGGCCACCCCCGGCCTGGAGGTATTTCTGGAGCATTTCCAGCTCATCCTGGGAGATGTCGGTCTGAGGAGCATAGATGAGCACGCAGTCCGCATCCTCCGGTACGCCCTCCTCGGTGAGCAGAGACAGCTCGGCCAGGTCAATGTTCTCCTTCTCCACGGCGTTTTGGAAGGCGGCGCTCAGCTCCCCCTCCCCGTGGCCGGTAAGTGCGTAGACTTTCGGCAGGTCTTCGCTGGTGACATAGTCGATGGCGGAGGTCAGGGCGCTCTCTCCAGCGAAGTTCACGTCATATTCTCCGGTGGTGTAGTAGTTGGTCAGGTCATACTCGTAGATGTCGTTGTAGCTGACATAAGTGGAGCGCTCCCCACACACCACAATGAGGCTGTTGTTGGTCAGCGTGCCGTCGCCCACATACTGCTGGACAAAGGTGGGGGACACGTCTGGGTCCACCTTGGTTACGGTGAGCTGGTCGCTCAGGCCATCGTAGCGGTCGAGAAGAGTCCCCAGGGTGTCGTCCTCTCCGCCGCTCTGGACCACCCAGTAGATTTCCACTCCGGTATCCAGGTCCTGGACCAACCGTGTGGTCTGGTCGGACAGGGTAAACAGTTGGGTGGCCGTCAGGTCATACTGAGTCCAGCCGCCAGGAAGGGCACCGGCCAGCACATTTGCCGCCACGGCGATGGCGGCCACGATGAGCACGGCGAACACGCTGTATCCGCCCACCCGGAAGGAGCGGGTGCGGAAAGAGGCTTTGACCGAGGCCAGGCGTGCTTGGAAGCCGGTTTTAGAGGGCTTTTTCATTCACTCCACCTCCGTTTTTCCAGGGACTGCACCGTCAGGAATACGAACACAGCAATGACGGTGAGGTAGTACACGATGGCGGTCAGGTCAAAGGTGCCGTTGACGAACTCGTAGAAGCGGTCAAAGAGGGACAGCTGTTCCATCAAATTGGGGAACAAGCCCTGGAAGTCGGCGCTTCGGAAGGTATAGGCCGCCACCAGGCCGCCCTCCAGCACGATGGTGAGCACCAGGGCGGCAAAGCCGCTGCGGGTGAGCAGCCGGAAGATGAGTCCCAGCACCAGAATGCACACAGCCACGCACAAAAAGGAGGCGAAGGCGGTGGAGGGGACATAGCTGGCTAGGCTGGAGATGAAGTAATTGAGAAGCATGACCACAAAGCACAGCCCGGCAGCCACTGCCTGGCTCTCCGTCAGGGATGAGATAAACATGCCAATGGCGATGAGGCTGGCTCCCAGGAAGAAGAAACCCGTCAGAGCGCCGTAGGCCGCCGGAAGATACACAGCCCCGAAGGCAGTGAGCACCAGGGGATACACCCCGATGACGGCCACCGGGATGAGGAAAATGACCAGCATGGCCAGGTATTTTCCCAGGGCCACCTGGGTCATGGTCAAAGGCAGGGAGTAGAGCAGCTGATCGGTTTTCTGACGGCGCTCCTCCGCAATGACCCGCATGGTGAGGATGGGCACGATGATGAGAAAGATGAAGTCCATGTTCATCAGCACATACTCAAAATAGGGGGAAGCAGACTGAAGGTTGATGACCATGGTGTAGATGCCGGCGAAGAGCAGCAAAAACGCGCCGAACACATAGCCAGTGACGTTAGTGAAGTAGGAGGAAAGCTCATGGCGCAAAACAGCGGTCATGCCTCATCATCCTCCTTTCCCGGTGCGCTCAGGCCATCCAGCAGCGCGTTATCGTCCGGACGGAACTCGCCGTCCTCCACCCCGCTGTCTAGAGACTCGGCCTGGACGTCCGCCTGGCCGGCGGTGAGCTCGATGAAGATGTCCTCCAGGCTGGCCCGGGCGGTGGTCATGCGCAGGATGGGGCGGCCGGCCCGGCTGAAGGCGAAAAAGATATCCCGGCACACGCTGTCGTCCCCGCCGGTCTCCAGCAGGGCCTGGCAGCGGCCCTTATCCTGAGCGGTGACGGTGAGGTTCTCGGCGGGAATATGCGCCAGAATAGCGCGGGCTTCCGCGTCGGTGCACTCGGCGGTAAGCTCTACGGTGGTGGTGCCGGCGAAGAGCTTTTCCAGATTTTCCGGCGTGTCACAGGCCACCAGCCTGCCCCCGGAGATGATGAGGATGGTGTGGCACACCGCCTGGACCTCGGACAAAATATGACTGCTGAGGATAACGGTGTGGCGCTTGCCAAGAGACTGGATCAGGTCCCGGATCTCGATGATCTGCCTGGGGTCCAGGCCCACGGTGGGCTCGTCCAGGATGATGACCTTGGGGTCGCCCAGCAGGGCCTGGGCGATGCCCACCCGCTGCTTGTACCCTTTGGACAGGTTCTTGATGAGCCGGTGGGCCACATGGCCGATGCCGGTGGCCTCCATAGCTTTGTGGATCTGACCCTCAATCTCCTTTTGGGGGACGCCCTTGGCCCTGGCTACAAAGGTCAGGTACTCCCAGGGGGTGCGGTCCAGATACAGGGGAGGCTGCTCCGGCAGATAGCCGATGAGCCGCTTGGCCTGCTTGGCGTCCTCGAAGATGTCATACCCTCCGATGGTCACCTCCCCCGAGGTGGCGGCCAGGCAGCCGGTCATGATGTTCATGGTGGTGGACTTGCCCGCTCCGTTGGGGCCGAGAAAGCCATAGACCTGCCCTTCTTCCACAGAGAAGGTCAGATCGGATACGGCGGTGTGATCGCCGTACCGTTTTGTCAAGTGCTTGACCTCGATCAATGACGGGACCTCCTTCTTTTCCATTCACCGCCCCAGGGCGGCAGTCTCATTGTAATGCGGCGTTCTGAAGGTAGGCTGAAAAGGAAGGGGGGCATCTGTAAACTTTTTGGAAACACTTTGGTCGAAAAAACAGCTCCAGGCGGCCCTTCCGGGCCGCCTGGGGGAAAAGCGCGGGATGGAAAGAGGAAAAGCGAAATCCTGGGCCTAAACCAGCTCCAGCCGGGGGCCCAGCCGGGAGAGCAGCTCATTGGTGATGGTGCCGCATCTTGTTGCCAGTTCTTCCGCTTGAAGGATGTTGCCCCCCTCGGCGCCCAGGAGGGTGGCCACGTCGCCGGGGCGCACACCGGGTACGTCCGTCACATCCACCAGCAGCTGGTCCATGCACATGCGCCCCACCATGGGGCAGAACTGCCCCCGAAGAAGTACCCGTCCCCCTTGCTGGGGCAGGCACCGGGGCAGGCCGTCGGCGTAGCCGATGGTGACGGCGGCCAGCCGGGTCTCCCGCTGGGCGTGAAAGGCCAGACCGTACCCGGCCCCCTCACCCGGAGTAAGGGTGCGCACCGACGCCACCCGTGCCCGGAGGGAGAGAACCGGGCGCAGGTCCAGGCTGTGCAGGACCGGGCCGGGGGCGCTTTGCACCCCGTACAGGGCGATGCCCGCCCGGGCGTAGGCGCAGGGTTGGGGAGGCAGGTCCCAGATGCCGTAACTGGCCTGGATGTGGACTTTGCCCGGGTCCAGCCCCTGAGAGCGCATCCAGTCCAGGGCGTTGTAAAACGCATCCAGCTGGCGCTGGGTGTAGGCTGTGTTCTCCGGCTCCAGGCTGTCTGACACGCACAGGTGGGAGAACACTCCCTGGATATTCAGATTCCGGAGCCGGTACAGCCGGGCGATGGCGTTATGATCCTCCGCCGGGACGCCCAGGCGGCGCATCCCCGTGTCCAGGGCCAGGTGGACCCGCACCCGG
>URQA01000150.1 GCA_900549885.1 uncultured Eubacteriales bacterium
CTCAGCAGGCAGAGCAACTGCCTTTTAAGCAGTGGGTCCGGGGTTCGAATCCCCGACGGGTCACCAGGAAACCCCTAGAGCTGCAAGGCTCTGGGGGTTTCCTTTTTTGCGGATTTTTGGAAATGGTCGTTACGTGGTAGCAACCTCTGATTTACTTGATCTTTTGGATCTCCGTGCGTAGCCTGTTGAGATCGTCCTGGATATAGACGTCCGAAGTGAGTGCATAGTCGGTGTGCCCCATGGTGCGCTTGATGGTGTCATCGTCCACACCGGCGGCCTTGGCCCTGGTAGCGAAGGTGTAGCGGGTGCAGTGGGGGTGGAGCTGGCGGCCCTCTCTGGTGATCCCCAGGCGCTGGAGCGTGGTCTTCCAATCCCGGCGGGAAAAATTATTGCGAAGCAGGTTGCCGTCGTATCCGGACAACAGCAGCGGGCCGGAAGCCTTGGCCATAAAATAGCGGACATAGGGGAGGATGGCATCGTTGATGACGACCACCCGTCCCCGGCCGGCAGCCGTCTTTTCGCCGCCGTACATGACGCCCTGTTCCAGATTCACCTGATCCCGGCGTTTTTGCAGCAGCTCATTGATCCGATATCCGGTATAAATCAGGATCAGGATGATCATGGAGGTCTCATTGCCGGCGTCTGCGTCAGCCTTCAGCGTTTTGATCTCCGCCTCCGTAAAAGTATCCCGCTGGACCGGCTTCTGCCGGGGCAGGACCAGAAAATCGGCATAGTTCCGGTCGATGATATCCTTGCGCATGGCGTACTGGCAGAGCTGGCTGTAGAGCGTCTGGACTTTTTTGACGGTGGACCGACTGCGGCCCTTCTCCACGTCGGCGTCGATGATCTTCTGGACATCCTCTGTCCGCAGGGTGCGCATTTTCCGGGCCGCCAGGGGCTCCAGCTTGGACCAGGCCAGGTCATAGGCCAGGCTGGCATCCTCCTTCAGCCTGGGGTAGTGCTGGACCTTCCAGAGCGTGTAGAGCTCCTCCAGCGTGAGATCGATGGCGTCGCCGATGGGTTTGCCGGCCAGCTTCTCCAGGGCCTCCAGAGCGGCCGTTTTCGTGGCGTAGCGGCCCAGGATCTTCCCGCCCTTTGCCATGACCCAGGGGCGTGTCCGGCGCTTGTCTGTGAGCTTGTAGACGCTGCCGGAGCCGTTTGGGCGCTTTCTGGGCCGGGGCTCCAGCCGGTGGATCACCCGGCCGCAGTAACAACAAATATTGGAGTCATCCGGGATCTCCCGGCGGCATTTGGGGCAGAGCATGGGACCACCTCCGCAAAACGTTTGTTCGATTATGCTGATATAGAAAAGCCGCCCCGCCCGGGGCGGCTTTTTTACTGCGCCTTCTTCAGCTCCGCCACGTCACGGGACAGGGACCGGATGACGGTTTTCAGGAGATCAACTTCCGCCTCCAGCTGGTCCACCCGGCTCTTGGGCGTCATGGCCTCCAGGAGCGTCTTCTGGCCTTCTGCCAGGGCCCGGAGCTGGGGGGTGACCTCGTTTTCCAGCGTCAGGTTGATCTTCTTGATCTCTTCCCCCTGAGTTTTCAGGGCCTGGCTATGCGCCTCTAAAATCCGGCTGTGGCTCTCCAACAGCGACAGGATCTTTTCTTCGTTGGTCATGTGGCCTCCTACGTTACCAGTAAATTCTAACATATGGTCTTATAACAGGATCTCCATATTTATCAACGTCTTCAGTATCTTCTCCTTTTTCGTAAAATACGCCGTAAGCCCCTTCATTGATATACCTTTGAGCTAATTTTTTGGGAAGAGATCCAATTTTATCGATCCCCATATAAAGTATATCGACGGTGTCCTGCCGTTCAAAATTTTCACTGGGTTCTAACTCTTCACCTGGTTCTAAAAAGCCGATGATCGTTTGCCTGGATTCAGATTTAAATGCGGTCAAGGCAGTCACCGTTTGTTCGCGGAATTCGTTTCCCTTGCGTTTGTCCTTGTAGAAGCGAAGATTTACCTTTCCATTTGTACGCAGGATAGCTTCGAATGGAAATCCACCCCTGATCCAGTCTGCCAGCATCTCGGCTTTCTTATGATCAAGAATTTTCCCAAAGACTCTCCCATCATATCTTAAAACAATTTCGTTTCCTGCCGGGACGGGCTTAACGTACTTTTCAGCAGTTCCGAGAATATCTTTGATAACATCTATCCCAGGTGCTGGCACCACATCAAAGTCATATGCATATTTAAGGGGCTGATTATCTTTCTGCGAATGGGGCGAAATTTTCTCTACAGAGGGAGCGGCTGGGGGACTTTGGCAGGATGATGCCGATGAATATATTGCATCCGTTTTTGTGGCCGATACAGCAGGGGAAACTTTGAACTTCTTCGTCAAATCATCCAGAAAACCCATATTACCAAATCCTCTTTCGTGTCCGATTCGGACACGTTTTATATTTTATACGATTTTTTCGAACACCAGCGTGGCCTGAATGCGGTCTCCGCCTAGGAATCCACTGCTTCCGCCGCTGGCGGTGGAGATCGTGTGGAGGCGGTATCCCTTGGATGCCTGTTTGTTGATGACATTTTCCAGTTCCGTCAGGTTTCCGGAGCCGGTCCCCAAGAATTTCTCCTTCAGGGTTACCTGCAGCACGACATACTGCAGCGGCTGGCCGGATGCCTCAGAAAACGAGCTTTCCTTTTTGACGGTGTCCATAAATCCCATGTTCATTTCCTCCCTATCTCTATTATCCGCTCTCTGGCGGGGTATTACTTGTTGATCTCCGGATTGTCTGTCCGGCCCAGCAGATAGTCCACGGAACAGTCCAGGTAGTCGGCAATGCGGGCAAGGCTATAGGAGGCCATACCCTTTTTGTCATTGATTTGCCGAATAGCATTTACACCCAGATCACATTCAGCGAGTAAGGTTTCCATGTTAACCTTTTTAGCTTTACAGATTGCCTTTATTCGATTTCTCGTCTCTAAAGCATTGTACATAAATGGCCTCATAAATTGTGCAACTATACAAAACAACGAAAAATCGTTGAAAACACTTGAAACCAACGAAATATCGTGATATTAATATAACCGTAGATTAAATAACTACAAGTTACCACAAGTCGAAAGGGGAAAATAAAAGTGGGAATGTTTAAGACTATTCTGATCGATCGTATTGAAACTCTAAGCCAAATGAGTGGGTATGATGCCGAGTTCCTCATGGATGCATGGTTTGAATGTGTTGAGGATCTCAGCGCCGATGGCGAGACCGCAGACGAGGCTTGGGACTACTTCAGAGCAGTGGCTCTGGAGCATGACCTGTAAACATCCTCCGGCGTCAAGCATACATCTCCACGGCCAGATTGCCGTGGGCATACCAGCAAACGGCCTTGCGCATAAACGGCTCCGTAACGCCGAAGCGGTCCGCCAGGGCCGGGATCGTGTCACAGCCGTCTGCCATGGCCGCATCCAGCTCTTCTGCCGGCACCAGCCGGCGGATGGCCCACTTGTCAGCCCGGTTCTCGTGCTGCTGGCGTACGTCCAGCGCGGCATATCGGTTGTAAAAGCTGCCGGTCTCACAGTGCCCCAGCTCGTGGGCCAGGCAGACCGTTTCCTGAGCCAGGGTCCCCAGTTTCCAGGGATCCAGGGCGATGGCATAGCCATCTTCCAGCGGGACGGACAGGGACGTGGCCCGCCGCATGGGGATCCAGTCCACGTCGATATTCCGGTTCTCCGCATAGGCGTAGAGGTCCAGCGGGTTATTGGTCATGCTTCCTGCGCCTCCGCTGGTCCAGCTTGTACTGGATGTAATCCTTGGCGTCCTCCCAGAGCTCATCCATCTCTTCCTGGGTCAGGTCCTCACCGCCCTCGAAAAAGGCGGCCTTCAGGAGGTTCTCTCGGAGGCTGGTCTTGCCAGCGACGATGTCCCCCATGACATGGATGTTCTCCATACCGCCTTTTACCCGCTGACTGCCAACCAGGACCGTGCCGGCGCCCGGCGGCGGGGGCGTGGAGAGTTTAGCGGAAGGCTCTTTCCGATCGGCAGCGCCCTTGATCGACATCTTCCGGACTTTCCCCCGTTTTGATCTCTTGGGCCCCTCACCCGTGAGAAGGTAGTCGGTGGTGGTGCCCAGGGCCAAGGCAATCTTGGAGAGACGGTTTCGATATGACTTAGAGACCCCACTGCGCCATTGGCTGACAATCGAGGGAGTCTCCCCAATAGCGGCGGCGAAGTCCTTCTGCTCGGTGTATCTGGCATCCGCCAGGTCAAAAATGCGCTGCGCAACTGCGTCCAGCTCTTTTTTCTGGGGCATTGGACTCACCTCCAAATTAAACAAATCGCAGTAACATAAATTGTACAAATTCCCATAAATCAGAAATTTATAATTTTGCGATTGACAATTAAGATTTTTGCGACTATAGTTATAACCACAGATAAGCGATAACCTATGATGAGAGGGGGCGAGAGTATTTTATACCGCCTATTGGACCGGCTATTTGACCCACCGCCCAAGGAACTCCGTAAGTCCAGAGACAAGGCCGGCATAGTGCTCTACTATGAGACCCAGAATGAAGGTTATAAGCGGTACAAGCACCTGTGCTACCGAAATCTGATTCTGGAATCTTTGCTGGCGTTTATCCTCGGACTCTTTACGGCGTGCTTTCTCAAACTCTGAGAGGGCGTCTTCCCCGGCGGGGGTGATCATCCAAGTATCAGGGGCCATGTGGTCCCCCGGTTTATCCAGGTTGACAAGGCCGAAGTGGTGGATCTTGAGAAATCCCCGTTTTTTCAGCCCAACGAATCTGGCGTATTCCTCCTGAGAGGGGGCGTGGGGCTGGCGATATTTTGTGAGTTCCTGATAATCCGCCTCAGACAGTTTGTCTGTAGGCATGTCCATCCCCTCCGACACTAATCTGTAATTACCATACCACAAACCAAACTGCATGACAAGAGGGAGGTGAAGTCCATGCGAATCAAGCAGCTGCGGGAAGCCGCCGGCATGAGCCAGCGGGAGCTGGGGGAGCGGATCGGCATCTCCGGCCCGGCAGTGGCCATGTGGGAGAGCGGTGAAAACCGTCCCAGCCTGACCAACCTGGAAAAACTGGCAGACGTGCTGGGCGTCTCAATCGATGCCATTCTGGGGCGGGAACCCGCCTGAAAATCACGAAAGGAGCGATCGTATGTACATACCAACCATGACACTGTGCGAGCTGGTGGAGCGGCTGCGGTCCCTGGGCGTGCCCACCAGCAACACCAAGGCGGCCGCCATGATCGAAGCGGGGCAGTACCCCTTCGCCAGCTGCGTGCGGCTGAAGGAGGACGGGGAGCGGGCCTTTGAGATCTCCAAGGTCCTCTTTGACAAGTGGGTGGCGGAGCGGATCGTGCTGGAGCCCGGTGATCCGGGGTATCAGGCCCCTCTGGAGCTCTGCCCACAACATACCACACAGGAGGCGAGCTGACCATGGCGGATCGATACCCATCCATCTACCAGAGGGCTCGAAAAGAGGCCTGTCTGACCCAGGAACAGGCCGCGGAGGCCCTGAGTGTGTCGGTGGAGACCGTCAAAGCCGGGGAGCAGGGCCAGCGGGTACCCAGGCCGGAGGACGTGGAGCGGATGCAGGCCGCCTACGGCACGCCCTGGCTGGGGCTGGAGTACACCAGGACCACCTGCGGGGGGCTGGGGGTGCTGCCGGAGCTGCGGCTGCAGGGGCTGCCCACAGCGGTGCTTCGGCTGATCAACCGGGCCACGGCCCTGGCGGACGACTACCGGCGGCTGATGCGG
>URQA01000151.1 GCA_900549885.1 uncultured Eubacteriales bacterium
GCAGCTGGGTTTTTCGATTCGGCGGCGGGACCCCATACCCGCCCTCGCCGGCGGTCAATGCTGGGTGGTACGACATAAAAGGAACACCTGCGGTCGTGCGCAGTCGGGGCCTTACGATTTCGTCGGGACTCGAACCCGGCGCCTGCCCTTGGGCGCTGCCACTGTGCGGACTCATTCTCAGCCGCTGAGATCACATTCGCTCCGCCTGCTACCAGCCGCCGCCGTTACAATTCCGTGGTCCAGTTGGTCTGTTGGAGCTCGTTGTCCAGAAGGCGCAGCTCCTTGGCCATGGTGTCCACCTGGGCCTGAATTGTCTTCACGTCCACGGTGCTGAGAATGCGAATTTCGGAACGGGTGGCTCGGCGGGCGGTCTGGCTGGCCGTCTCCGCCAGCTCCCGGTAGGCTTCCAGCCGCAGCCGCAGGCAGTCCTTCCGGGCGATGATCTGGGTGAGGGTCTTGTCGTTCACCACCGTGCGGCTGTTGGCCAGGTTGATGGAGGCCATCAGTTCCTCCAGCCGGGCTGTGGCACGGTCCAGCTGGGCAAGCAGGTCCCCGGGATCCTCGGCGGGGGCCTCACCCTCTTGGACGATGGCGTTATGAGACAGACGGGATCTCAGCTGCTCGATCTGGCGATTGAGGTCTGCCCGCTCCTGCAATGCTTCTGCCAATTTCATGGGGCTATGCCTCCTTTGATATGGACTGGCCGTATGGGCATGATCCAAGATTTGTCTCAGGGTACCACAGCGAGAGAAAAAACTCCACTACAAAAGGATTACAGTTTTCTAACAATTCGGTGACAAGGGCAGCGCCATCCCGGCTCCAGTCCGTTTTGGATGCAGGAGTGTGGGAAAACGAGGCGGCATGGATTTTTTGCCCGTTCCGTTGACAGCCGGGAAGAAATTGGGTAAAATAAAATAATACCGGGAACAGTCCGTCCCCCAGCGCCAGATCTGCCCCGATAGCTCAGCAGGATAGAGCGTCCGCCTCCTAAGCGGAAGGCCGCTGGTTCGAATCCAGTTCGGGGTGCCAGCTCGTGGCAAGCGACATATCGCTTGCCACGAGCTTTTCATTTTATTCTAAAGCTCATCGCGCACTTATTCTGTAGCGCTTTGAGGCCGCCGCTTCGCGGCGGTTTTGTCTTATCACGAGAAGATATCGCGTTTAACCATTCCTTCTGTGCCAGAGCAAAGCGAACGTTGCTCCGGCCTTTTTTGCCTTCGGCGGTCGTTGGCCCGCCTGCCAGAGAGATGTCACCAGAGGTCTGCCCGAATAATTTTCTCCGACGGAAGGACAATATGGGTCAATAGGACATTGGGGAGGAAGGACCATGAACTCATTATGGGAACAAACGTCCACGCACAGGGACTTCCCCCGGCTGGAGCGGGATGTGAAAACCAGGGTACTCATCATCGGCGGCGGAATGGCGGGCGTGTTGTGCGCCCATCTGCTGCACCAGGCGGGGATCCCTTATGTGCTGGCAGAGGCTGGGCGCGTCTGCGGCGGCGTCACCAAAAACACCACCGCGAAGATCACCGTCCAGCACGGGCTAATCTACCACAAGCTGGTAGAGCGGTTTGGCGTGGAGCGGGCCGGGCAATATCTCCGGGCCCAGGAGACGGCGCTGGAACAGTATCGTGAGCTGTGTCAGGACATCGACTGTGGGTTTGAGGAAAAAGATGCCTACGTCTACTCCCGAAAAGACCGGGAGAAAATAGATCGGGAGCTGAGGGCACTGGACAAGCTGGGATATCCGGCGGAATTTGCCGGGCAGCTTCCCCTGCCCTTTTCCGTAGCCGGTGCGGTGAAGTGCCCCAGACAGGCCCAGTTCCACCCCTTGAAATTTATCTCCGCCCTGTCCAAACCCCTGAATATCTATGAACACACTACCGTGCGGGAGCTGGCTGGCACCACGGCAGTGACCGATTATGGAAAAATTACGGCGGAACAGATCATCGTAACCACCCACTTTCCCTTTCTTAACAAGCACGGAAGCTACTTCCTCAAGCTGTACCAGCACCGCTCCTATGTCGTCGCCCTGGAAAACGGGCCGGATGTGGATGGCATGTATGTAGATGAAGCCCAGACGGGACTGTCGTTCCGCAATAATGGAAATTTACTGCTTCTGGGCGGCGGGGACCACCGCACCGGAAAGCAGGGCGGGAACTGGAGGGAACTGCGGGAGTTCGCCCGGCGGCATTATCCCAATGCCCGGGAACAGTATCATTGGGCCACTCAAGACTGTATGAGCCTGGACGGTGTGCCCTATATCGGGAACTATTCCGCTTCCACCTCCGGCCTGTATGTGGCCACCGGCTTCAACAAGTGGGGCATGACCACCTCTATGGCCGCGGCCATGCTCCTGAGCGACTTGGTGCAGGGAAAGGAAAACCCCTGGCAGGACGTGTTTTCCCCGTCCAGGACCATGCTCCATCCCCAGCTGGTGGTAAACGGTTTTGAGGCGCTGGTCAGCCTCCTGACCCCCACGGCCAGGCGCTGCCCTCACCTGGGCTGCGCCCTGAAATGGAATCCCTGTGAACACACCTGGGACTGCCCCTGCCATGGGTCCCGCTTCACCCGGGAAGGAAAGCTCATCGACAATCCGGCCACAGGGGACCTAAGCCGTCGGATTGTCAGGGAGCGGGATTAGGGAGGGATCGGCATGGGTGGCCAGTGAAAGAACGGAAAAAGAAGAGCGCCTGAAAACGACCCTGCCCCAATCACGTACGAAAAATAAAACCGGGACAGCCTTCGCAGCTGTCCCGGTTTTTTACGCGCTTGGTCGACTGACGGGGCTTACGCTTACCGCCGCTGGGCCGAGAAGGCGCACCAGCCCGAACGTTCCAGCCGGCGGGTGATGGCCAGGCCGTTGGCCTGGATGGCGGCAGCCACCTCATCCGCCCGGTCGTCGATAATACCGGAGGCCAGGAACACCCCATCCGGAGCCATGAACTGCTCCACCGCGGCGGACAGGGGGATGATGACATCCGCCACGATGTTGGCCAGCACCACCCGGTTTTGGCCCGGACGTAACTTTGCCGCCAGCTTGGCGTCCCCCAGCACGTTGCCGGCGTATACCGTCAGCCGGTCCGGGCCGATACCGTTCATAGCTGCGTTTTCATAGGCCACGTCCACCGCCTTAGGGTCGATGTCCACCCCGATGGCGTGCGCTGCCCCCAGCCCCAGGGCAGCGATGGCCAAGATACCCGAACCGCACCCCAGGTCCAGCACCTGGCAGCCGGGCCGCACCGCCTCCTCCAGCAGCTCCAGGCACAGCTGAGTGGTGGCGTGGGAGCCGGTGCCAAAGGTGAGACCGGGATTCAGGTACAGCGGCACCCGGCCATCGGGCACATCCTGGCCCCGCATCCACTCGGGGACAATGTAGATTTTTTTGCCCACGGAGATGGGCTGGTAATACTTCTGCCAGGAGGTAGCCCAATCCTCTTCCCGAAGGGAGATCGTCTGGGGTTCATACCGCTCTAGGCCGGACAGATACTGGCGCAGCTGCCGTTGCCCCTCCTGGTTGTCCGGCACATAGAACTTCACCCGGCTGGCTCCCTTCATCCGGGCGGCCAACCCCTCGTCCACATAGTCCCAATACTGCCGGTTCTGCTCTAGGAAGCGAAGAAATTCCCCCTCCTCCTCCACTACTAACCCGGCCATGCCGTTGGCAGTGAGCACGTCGCACACCCAATCCAGCTCCTGGGCAGGTACGGGCAGGGTCACTTCCAGCCACTGTTCACTCATGACGATCCCTCCGTTTTTCTTCCGCCCATGCGGGCGGATCCTTCAGGCTTTTTTATGCCCTTCACGCTGTCCAGGCGGATGAGAAGCTCCCGCTCCTTTTTCTTCCCCTCGTCCGCCCGCACCAGCAGCCAGGCACTGTCGGCGTCCAGCACCCGGCAGGTGAGGCCGCTTACATCCCAACCATCGCTGTAAAGAGACAGGGTAACCGTCTGCCCGGCCAGCTTGGCCAGGCGGCGGGACAGATCTCGGGTGCCCGCCGGGCGGATGCCGTTTTCCCGAAGCAGCTGCTCCAGCCGCTGGACCCGCCCCCACAGGAGGATGGCAAAGACGAAGGCGATCATGCCGAATATGTTCAGGCTCTCCATCACACGTCCTCCTTCCCCTTCACGAAGGTGATGGCGCGGATGGAGGACAGGGGGATGAGCCGGTTTTCCCGCTGTTCCTTTTTCTCCTTGACAAGCTCCACGTTGGCCCAGGCACCGTCAAACTCCCGGATGACGCACCAATCGCAGGCGGGTATGCCCTCATCCCCGTAAAAGGCCAGCTGCACCTTCCGGCCCGCTGCCTGCCGGAGCAGCGGGGTGACCAGGCCCGGAGCCGTCCCGGCGGGAGGGGCGGGGGCCTCTTCCCCGTCCTGAAGCAGCCAGTCGCAGCTCACCCCCAAGAGCCTGCTCATGCGCACGATCTTGTCGGTCTCCGGGTAGGCGGTGTCGGACTCCCACCGGCTTACCGCCTGGCGGGGGACCCCCCGGCGCTCAGCCAGCTGCTCCTGGGTCAAATTGTTCTTTCGTCTGGCCTCGGCCAGCTTGCTCCCCATACTCATAGGCGTTCACCTCATCGGTCAGGATGCATTCAGCATAGCAGCTCCCCCTGGATTTGCCAGAACCTTTGGATTTCACAATGCAACCTTTGGGTTGCGTGGGGCTGCTTTAGCTGTCTAGATGCGCTTCCCGGGTCTTGACCGCCCGCCATTCGGCCTCCAGGATGGCCATAAGGATGTCGTCTCCATATCCATCCCCGTCTCGGACGGCATCCCGGCACACCCCCTCTTCCCGGAAGCCCGCGGCCAGATAGGCCCGGCGGGCACGGGGGTTGAAGGAGAACACGTTCAGGGCCAGCCGGTGGAGGCCCAGCGCCTCGAAGGCAAGGTCCCGAGTGACCCGGACCGCCCAAGTGCCCAGGCCCTGCCCCCGGTCCTCCGGGCGGAAGATGCCGATGCGGAAGTTGGCACAGCGGGCATCCCAGTCAATCTCGTTGATGACGCATTCCCCTGCAATGCGCCCGGCGGGGTCCACCAGCAGAAAGTCCCGGCGGTCAGGATCGTCCAGGCAGGCCAGAAAGAAGGAGATCACCTCATCCCTGGAATAGCGCTCTTTGCTGCCCGTCAGACGGGCCAGCTCCGGGTCAAGGCGTTCAAATCCCGCCCGGTAATAGTTCTCTGCATCCTCTTTTCGGGCCGGGCGGAGGGTGTAGCCGTTGTGTTCCCATGTGGAAGTTGTGCGTTTCATCTGTTTTTTCCTCATTTCCTGGGGGCGGGGCTCGTTCTGAAGGCCACAATTGCTTCCCTTTGATGGGCAGAACTAATTCCAACTGTGCTAAGGGGCCGGGCATGGCCCCATATGCATACGCGTATCCCGCTCTATGGGCTCTCAGGCGTCAGCCCCGCTCCAGATAGATCATCAGCGCGGTCAAATCGGCGGGGCTGACCCCAGAGATGCGGCTGGCCTGGCCCAGGTTCAGGGGCCTGATCTGGCTTAGTTTTTGCCGGGCCTCCAGCCGCAGACCCTGGATGGATTGGTAGTCCATATTCGGAGGCAGGGGGCGGCCTTCCAATTTTTTCATTTCCTCCACCTGGCGGTTCTGTCGGTCGATGTAGCCCTGGTACTTCACCGAGATCTCTACCTGTCGGGTGATTTCCCGGGAAAGGGCGGGCCGCTCCGCGTCGAAGGGGGCCAAATCGTCGTAGCTCACCCGGGGCCGCCGCAGCA
>URQA01000152.1 GCA_900549885.1 uncultured Eubacteriales bacterium
CCCGCCTCCACTCCCATGATGGCGGCCAGCTTCTCCGCCACAGCCTGGCCGCCAACGGTGCACTGGTTCACCGGCGCGCCCTCGGCGATGGCCTTGGCGTAGGCGGAGCAGCCAGCGTAGCCGCAGCCGCCGCAGTTGGCGCCGGGTAGCACAGCCTGGAGCTGCTCCACCTTCTCATCCTCGGTGACGGCCAGGAATTTGGAGGCGGCCACCAACAGCACCGCGCCCAAGATGCCCAGTACAGAGAGCAGAATCGTTGCAATCAAGATTGGATTCAAACCAGGCACCTCCTTATACGCCGAAAATGTTGTCCACGATGCCAGCAAAGCCCGTGAAGCTCAGGGATACGATGGCGGCAGATACCAGGGTGATGGGCAGGCCCTCAAAGCAGGCGGGGGGCTTGGCGTCTTGGAGGCGGCGGCGCACACCGGAGAAGAGCACCATGGCCAGCAGGAAGCCCAGGCCGGCGCCCACGGAGCACACCAGGCTCTCCACAAAGTTGTAGCCCTCGTCAATGTTCAGGATGGTCACGCCCAGCACCGCGCAGTTGGTGGTGATCAGGGGCAGGTAGACCCCCAGAGCCACATACAAAGGCGGGATGAACTTTTTGAGGATCAGCTCCAGCAGCTGTACCAGCACCGCGATGATGAGGATGAAGGCAATGGTCTGGAGATAGGCCAGATCCAAGTAGTTGAGCAGCTGCTGCAGTGGCCAGGTGACGGCGGTGGCCAGTACCATAACCACAGTTACGGAGATACCCATGCCCACCGAGGAGTCCAGCCGCTTGGACACGCCCAGGAAGGGGCAGATACCCAGAAAGTTGACCAGCACGTAGTTGTTGGTCAGGATCATGGTGAAAAAGATGATGGCAAGTTTAGCGGCCATAAGTTACGTTCCCCCTTCCTGCGCGTTTTCGCACTGCTGAGCAGAGGGACAGCCGGCGCAGCCGGCACAGCCCACGCTGCGCTCCTTTTTGTGTCCGGTCTTTGCTTCGATGAAAATAGCCGCGGCCATGAGGATGCCAAACACGAAGAAGCCGCCGGGAGGAGAGGAGAAGATGGCCATGGTGTCCAGCCCCTCGGGCAGCACCTGGAGGCCGAAGAAGGTGCCCATGCCCAGAATTTCCCGGATGGAGCCCATGATGACCAGGGTCAGGGTGAAGCCCAGGCCCATGCCCAGGCCATCCAGCGCGGAGTCCAGCACCGGGTTTTTGGAGGCAAACAGCTCCGCCCGGCCCAGAATGATACAGTTGACCACGATCAGGGGCAGATAAACGCCCAGCGCCTGATCCAGATCTGGCAGGAAAGCCTTGACAGCCATCATCAACACAGTGACGAAGCTGGCGATGATGGTGATGAAGGCGGGCAGGCGGACTTTGTCCGGAATGACCTTGCGCAGGGCGGACACCGCCACGTTGGAGCCGATGAGCACGAAGGTGGCGGCCAAGCCCATGCCCAGGCCGTTGGAGGCCATGGTGGTGATGGCCAGGGTGGGGCAGGTGCCCAGCACCAGACGCAGGGAGGGATTCTCCTTGAGCAGGCCATTGGTGAGGATCTGAAGTTTCTTGTTCATGTCAGTTCCCCCTTACTTCCTGATAGGCCTGGATGGCCAGGTTGATGGCTTCCACTGCGGCCTTGCTGGAGTAGGTGGCATTGGATACCGCATCCACGTCGCCATAGGCAAAGTTCTCGGCGGGCATGCCAGAGAACTGTCCAGTGAAGTCCTCCTCTGTGACCTTAGTGCCGATGCCCACCGTCTCGTCGGCGGCGGTCATGGACAGGTCAAGGATGCTGCCGTCATTGTCAAAGGCCACGGTGGCCACCACGTCGCCTTTGTAGCCCCGGGCGGCGGCTACCACGATGTAGCCCGCGCCGTTGTCGGCCTTGAGCACGTTGGTGACGCCATCCACAGTGGTGGACAACTCGCTGAAGTGGTCCGCCTCCGGCAGCAGAGCGGAATAGGTGGCCTGGGCCTGAGCCTCCTCGTTGGCGGCGATGATGGGCGCGGTGACGGAGTTGACGGCAGCCAGCACGAGGCCGGAGATCAGGCAGATGAGCAGCAACACCACCACGGGCTTGACTGTCTCCTGCCACAATATATTTTTCGCCTTCATTTCTTGCCACCTCCAACACCCAGCGGCCTGTGCCGCGTCAATGCGTTGATATAGGGCACCAGCAGGTTCATGATGAGGATGGCGTAGCTGACGCCCTCGGCCATGTTGCCCCAGAACCGGATGCCGCAGGTGATGACGCCCAGCAGCAGGCCGTAGACGATCTGGCCTTTGGTGGTGTAGGGGCTGGTGGTGTAGTCGGTGGCCATGAAGAAGGCGCCCAGCAGCAGGCCGCCGCTGAGCAGCTGCACCAGTGGGTCGTGGCCGGTGAGCAGGCTGATGACCGCCACGGTGGCCAGATAGGTCACCGGGATGGTGGCCTTGATGGTGCCCACGGCGATGAGGAACACCCCGCCGATGATGAGAGCCAGGGAGCAGGTCTCACCCAGCACGCCCCCATGGGTGCCCAGCAGCAGATCCAGATAGGGCAGCTGGGCGCCGTTGCCTGCGGCGGCCAGGGGAGTGGCGGAGGTGAGCGCATCCACCCCGGAGAGGGTGTTCGGGAAGGGGAAGGCGGTCATCCGGCTGGTGAAGGACACGGCCAGCACCATGCGCCCCACGATGGCGGGGTTGGCGAAGTTGCGACCGATGCCGCCGAACAGCTCCTTGACGATGACGATGGACACGAAAGCGCCTACCACCGGCATCCACAGGGGGATGGTAGAGGGAACGTTAAAAGCTAGCAGCAGTCCAGTGACCACGGCAGACAGGTCCTGGATGGAGTCGGGCTGATGGCGCAGGTGGCACCAGGCAAACTCGAACAATACCGCCGCAGCCACAGTGACCGCTGTTACCAGCAGGGCCCGGGGACCAAAGATGATCACGCTGGCCACCAATGCTGGCATGAGGGCGATGATGACCGTCCCCATGATTTTTGTGGTGGTAGCGCCGGAGCGAATATGGGGGCTGGAGGACACAGACAGATGACTCACTTGGTTATCCATTCTTTTTCAGCCCCCTCTCCTTCAACAGATCCCGGGCCAGGGTGGAGGCCTGGGTCAGCGAACGCTTGGCCGGACATATGTAGCTGCAGCAGCCGCAGCCCATGCACAAATCAGCATCCAGGCGGAGCAGCTCGTCCAGGTTGGAATCATGATAGGCATCGTGGATTTCCACTGGGCTGAGCCCGGCGGGACAGGCGGAGATACACCGTCCGCACCGGATGCAGGGCTCCGGCTCGGGCAGGGCGCTGGCCTTCTCGCTGAGCACCAGCAGGCCGTTGTTCTGCCGGGTGATGGGATAGTTGACGTCCATCTGGCTGACTCCCATCATGGGGCCTCCGGTGATGATTTTTCGAGGCTCGGCTTTGGGTTTGCAGTAATCCAGCACCTCCCCGATGGGGGTGCCGATGATGACGGACAGGTTCCGGGGCCGGTCCATGAGATCGCCGGTGACGGTCAGCCGCTTGGTGGTCAGGGGAATGCCGGTGCGCAGGAAGCGTCCAATTTCGGCCACGGTGGTGACGTTGTCCACGATGACCCCCACGTCGGCGGGCAGGGCGCCCCGGGGCAGTTCCCGGCCGGTGACGGAGTAGATGATGACCTTTTCCGCCCCTTGTGGATAGGTGGAGGGCAGGGCCTGCACTGACACTTTTGACAGGTGGGCGGTCTTTTCTTTCATCAGGGCGATGGCATCCGGCTTGTTGGACTCGATGGCGATGACGCACCGGGGTAGATCCAGCCAGCGCATCACCGCCTCAATTCCGGCCACCACGTCGTCCGGGCACTCCATCATCTCCCGGTGGTCAGCGCAGAGGTAGGGCTCACACTCCGCGGCGTTGACAATGAAGGTGTCGATTTCGCTGAGATTTTTCGGGTTGAGCTTCACCGCCGTTGGGAAGCCGGCACCCCCCAGGCCCACCAGCCCGCAGTCCCGGACGGCCTGGAGAAAGCTCTCCCGGTCCTCCACCTGAGGCGGTCGAATGGACGGGTCCAACGTCTGCTGGCCATCCGGCTGGATGACCACCACAGTGGTATGGGAATTGTAATAGATGGGGTCCAGCTTTAGAACCGTGCCTGAGACCCCGGAGTGGATATCGGCGCTGACAAAGCCGCCGGCCTTGCCCACCAGGGTGCCCACGTCCACGTGGTCCCCCTTTTTGACAACAGGCTGGCAGGGTGCGCCGATGTGCTGGCCCATGGGCAGAACGATCTGCGTGGGCAGCGGCATCTTTTCCGTGGGGATGCCGGAAGCGTCCTTGTGGTGGGCCAGGTGGACGCCTCCCGGTCTGCGAAGCCGCGAGAGCAGTGACATGGCATTCATCCTTTCTCCCTTTTTCTCCCGGGTGGGTGTGTTCCACCGCCCGCAGTACGGGTGCGATGGCATACTACACCACAATACATACACTGCCATTATAGGCATTGAAAAGCACACAAGTCTATTGTGCAATACGACGAAATTTCCCTTCTGAGGAAGGATAGCGGGCAGAGGATGTTCTCAGGCGCCCTTTAGGATGAGCTGGGGGTATAGGATGTAATTTACACTCTTGCGGCTTTGTTGTCCCTGTATTATAATAATAGTATATAAGAAATAGAACGGAGGCATAGCTATGAATGAAGTGATCAAGACGATTTTGCAGCGGCGGGCGGTGCGCAAATATGAGGATAGGCCCGTGAGCCGGGAGGATCTGGAGCTTATCGTCAAGTGCGGCCAGTACGCCGCCACTGGCATGGGGATCCAGCCTTGGCATTTTACCGTGGTTACGGACCGGGCAGTGCTTGACCAGCTCAACGAGGCCAACAAGACCATCATGCTGGCCGACCCCAACACCCCCGCTCCTGTGCTGGACATGATCCGCAGCGGCCAGTTCGACACCTACCGGGGCGCGCCCTGCGCGGTGCTGGTGTCCGGCGAAAACAAGGAGCAGAACACCATCGCTGACTGCGCCAACGCTGTGGAGAACATGGCTATCGCCGCCAAGGCTCTTGGACTGGATAGCTGCTATCTGGCCTCCTACCAGGTGTGCCTCAACGCTCCCAGCGGTGGGGAGTACAAGAAGATGCTGGGCATCCCAGAGGGATATGTGCCCAACTTTGCCCTGGCCATCGGCTACGGTGCGGAGCAGCCCGAACCCGCCCCCCGGCGGGAGGGAACCGTAAACTGGATCTGACGCTGTGGAAAAACGGAAAGCGCCGTTCCCATCGGGAACGGCGCTTTCTGTGAAACAGGCTCCAGGGTTGGTCAGTTGGTCAAAAAGTCCAGAATATCCCAGGCCTCGGACCCCTGCTGCTTGTAGAGCTCTGTGTAGCCGCAGCGGGTGCAGGTAACGGTGACGAACTTTTTATTCTGAATGTCAAAAATTTTGGCGAAGTTCCCGCCGGTGGCCTGGAACTGGTCGCTCTCATAATGGGTGTTGCCGCATTTGGCACATACATACTGCATAGACTGAACTCCTTTCTCTTCTTCAGATGAGAAAAGGATACCATATATCGTTAAAAATGTCTTTAAGACGAGGTGAAAAATTTCTGAAGGGAGGGACGGCCCGTGACCTGGCTGTTCGGTATGCAGGGGGAGGATGGGAAGCGGTTGTCCAGGCCCCTCCTCAGGCGGGCGGCGGCGCTGGCCTGGGGCTGGCGGGCGCTGCC
>URQA01000153.1 GCA_900549885.1 uncultured Eubacteriales bacterium
GAAAACATTGATTTTACTGGACTATCTCATGTTTTCTTATTAGGAGGCGGGGAATGGGTCGCGCTGTTGTTGTGCTTGTTCCTGGGTATTGTGGGAGGGCACAAGTTCTATGAGGGAAAAATCGGTATGGGGATCTTGTATATTTTTACCCTTGGGCTGGCAGGGATCGGGGTGCTTGTCGATTTGATTGTCTTGCTATTCAAGCCCAATCCCTATTACGTGTAAGGATGCCCGGAAGAAAAGACAGATATGAGCCGATAACCACAAAAAAGGCCCGGAACAGTTTAAACCGTTCCGGGCCTTTTTTCGCGGCGCTTAGTTGAACTTATAGATCTTCCGGGCAAGCCGATAGAGGGTGACCGACAGCTTCCGCCCCTGATAGCCGGGGATGTTGGTGCCCACGTTGGTCAGGCGGTAGCGGCAGCGGCGGTAGAGGGCCGGGTCCTTTTTCCGCAGGTACTCCCACAGCTCGGTGCGCATCCCCAGAGATTCGGGGGTATTGGCAATGACCGAGAAGATGGAGGAAATGGTCATCATCATGGACAGATAGTTGAACATATAACGGCCCAGCCGCTTTTGGCTCTGCCGGATGAGGGACAGATCATGGGCGTCAATCATAATCTTGGTTACCCGGACCTGCTGGTCGATACGCCCGGCCATCACCGACTCATTCACCGACTGGTCGGAGCGGCCGATAAAGTAGCGGTATAAGTCCACATTCAGGTAGTACATAGTCTTGACATAGGGCAGAGGCTGGTAGACGAAGATGTTGTCCACATAGAAGGTGTGTTTGGGCAGGACTAAGCCGCAGTCCCGCAGCAGCTGGGTACGGTAGATGACCGAGTGCATCAGAAGATACTGAGAGGCCCGGAAATGGCCGATGTCGTCCCACGTGAAGATCTGCCCGGTGGGGAACACGTTGCGGTAGCCCATAGCCTTATGGGTATTGTCCTCCACATGCTCGTAGACATAGTTGGCGATGACCATATCCACCGGGGCGGGCAGCTTGGAAAACTCCCGCAGCTTTTCCATAACCTTGGCCAGAGCGGCGGTGTCCAGCCAGTCGTCGGAGTCCACCACCTTATAGTACAGACCCTGGGCATGCCGGATGCCCTGGTTGACGCCCTCGCCGTGGCCGCCGTTCTCCTGATGGATGGCCCGGATGATGTCCGGGTGCCGTTCCACCCAAGCGTCGCATTTGGCTGGGGTGTCGTCTTTGGTGGAGCCGTCATCCACCAGGATGATCTCCGCCTCCGGCCCAGCGGCCAGCAGGGTTTCCACGCAGTGGTCCATATAGTCGGCGGAATTGTAGCAGGGGACGGCAAAGGTAATGAGCTTTTCCATGGGATGTTACCTCACTTCAAAAGTTCGTCGGACAGAGCCAGGGCGCGGGCCACGATGGCGTCCATATTGTAGTATTTGTACTCTGCCAGCCGGCCCAGCAGGTGCAGGTTCGCGTGCCGGGCGGCCAGTTGGGCGTACTTGGCGTAGAGGGCGTTGTTTTCCTCGTTGATGATGGCGTAATAGGGCGTCTCCTGAATGGAGCCGGTGTAGGGTTTGGAGTATTCCCGGACGATGGTGGTCACGCCGGGCATGCGCTGGCCGGTCATGTGCTTGAACTCGGTGATGCGGGTGAAGTCCTCGTCCACGGTGTAGTTGACGGTGCCGTGGGTCTGGAAGCAGTCGGTGGGCAGCGTCTCAAACTGGAAATCCAGGGTGCGGTAGGGCAGGCGGCCGAACACGCAGCCAAACAGCTCGTCAGCGGCGCCGGTGTACACCACCGGGCCGGAGAAGGGCTGCTCCTCAAAGAGAATCTCATTGCCCCGCAGGTCCAGCAGGTCGGAAGCATCCACATTGAGGCGCACCTCGACGTTGGGGTGCTCCAGCATCTGCTGGAACAGAGGAGTATAGCCGCTCAGGGGCATGCCCTGGTAGGCGTCCTGGAAATAGCGGCAGTCCCGGCTGAGAAATACGGGGACCCGGGCGGTGGTATTGGGGTCGATCTGCTCCGGAGTAGTGCCCCACTGCTTCATGGTGTAATGGACAAACACATGCTCGTAGACATAATCGGCCAGGGCGGAAATCTCCGGGTCCGGGTTCTGGCGCAGTTCCAGGATTGTCACCTTTTTCTCTGCTCCGTAGGCGGCAATGAGTTTATCGCCCAGCCGTTTGCCCTCCTGGGGGCCGAAAACCACCTCCAGGGACACCAGGTTGAAGGGAACAGGAAACAGAACCCGTCCGCCCGTTCCGTTGGGGATATTGGCCACCACCTTGTGGGGGTAATCCAGCCAGCTGGTGAACCGGGACAGGTACTGGTACACCCGCTGGTCGTTGGTATGAAAGATGTGGGGACCGTAGCGGTGAACCAGCACGCCCGCCCGGTTGGGGCAGTCGTAGGCGTTGCCGCCGATGTGGCCCCGGCGTTCCAGCACGAGCACCCGTTTGCCGCCGTCCTCCGCCAGGCGGCGGGCGGTGACGGCGCCGGCAAAGCCCGCGCCGATGATCAATGCGTCATAGTGAGCCATAGGGAAACGACCTCGTTTTCTCTTTACTGTTTTTAGCTGGATACAGTCTATCATAGGATGGGGAAAAGGGGAAGGGCAAAGGCCCTTAAGATTTCATGAAATCTTGTCTTAACGGCAGAAGCTCTCCACATAGTGGTCAATGGCCCGCTGGATGACCTCCACAGCGGCGGCCCGGCCATTGACGTCCCCGGGGACGGCCTCCTTGCCCTCCAAAGCTTTGTACACGGCGAAGAAGTGGGCCATCTCGTCGAAAATGTGGGCGGGCAGGTCGGTCAGCTCCCGGTGGCCGTTGTAGCCGGGGTCGGTGAAGGGAATGGCGATGATCTTTTCGTCATTCTTTCCCCCGTCCAGCATGGAGATATAGCCGATGGGATAGCACCGCACCAGGGTCAGGGGGTCCAGCGCCTCGGAGCATAGCACCAGCACGTCCAGGGGGTCGCCATCGTCCCCATAGGTGCGGGGAATGAAGCCGTAGTTGGCCGGGTAGTGGGTAGAGGTGTGGAGCACCCGGTCCAGGATGATCAGGCCAGTTTCCTTGTCCAGCTCATACTTTTTCTTGCTGCCCTTGGGGATCTCCACTACGGCGATGAAGTCCTCCGGGGTGATACGCTTGGGGTCAATGTCGTGCCAGATGTTGGACATAAGTCGCTCTCCTTTGGCTGTGAAACTTGGGCGGGCCAGGTTTGGCCGGCTGGTTCAATACGGAGGCATGCTCCGTCCTGCTTTGCGTCCGTCCATATCCGCAAAAAGCCCGCCCGGGGATGACTGGCCCACAAAGGGAGGTACCAGTCTCATTTTTTCTATTATAACGTGATTGGTGCGGAAAAACAACCAGGCGAAGGAAAAGCTGGAAAAAGTTTTTGCACGAGCGGGAAAAGATGGGGAAAAATTTGCTTTTCCCCTTGCAATTCCCTGCTTTTTGTGGTACACTACTTCACGATGTTAGTATTAGGGTGAGAGTGAGGTTTGCGCCTCACTCTTTTTTAACGGAATTTGGAAAGGGAGTGGGACTGTGGCAAAGGTGACCGACACGGTGGCCGAACTGGCAAGGCCCTATGTGGAGCAGGCAGGCTGCACCCTATGGGACGTGGAGTACATCAAGGAGGCGGGCGAGTGGTTTCTCCGGGTGTATCTCGACAAGGAGGGCGGCGTGTCGATCGACGACTGCGAGGCCGTCTCCCGGCCCCTGTCCGACGCCCTGGACGAAGCAGACCCCATTGCCGGCAGCTACACCTTCGAGGTGTCCTCTGCCGGCCTGGACCGGCCTCTGCGCCGCCCGGAGCACTTTGCCCAGTGCATGGGGCAGCAGGTAGATGTGCGTCTCTACCGTCCGGTGGACGGGCGAAAGGAATACACCGGCGTCCTGTCTGGCTATGAGGACGGAGACGTGACGGTGGACGGGCGGCGTTTTCCCAAGGGAGAGGTCGCCCTGGTGCGGCTGCACGTGACGTTTTAAGAAGGAGTAGGTGACAATGGCCAAGAAAAAGACTGCCGCCAAGAGCACGGAGCTGGATGCGAAGGAGTTCTTCGCGGCCATCAACGATATCGAGAAGGAACGGGGCATCCCCAAGACATATATGATCGAGAAGATCACCCAGGCGCTGGTGGCCGCCTATAAGCGGGACCATGAGGGCATCACCGACAACGTGACGGTGGACGCCGACGAGGAAAAGGGCGAGGTCCGCATGTACGTCAAAAAAGACGTGGTGGAGACTGTGGACAATCCCCATACCGAGATGAGCCTGGAGGACGCTCGAAAGGCGCTGCCCCGGGCGCAGTTGGGAGATGTGCTGCGCATCGAGATCAAGCCCAAGAACTTCGGACGCATTGCCGCGCAGACCGCTCGCCAGGTAATCATCCAGGGTATGCGGGAGGCCGAGCGGGGCATGGTGTTCGACGAGTTTTCCGCCAAGGAGCACGAGATCCTCACCGGCTCCGTCACCCGGGTGGACGAGCGCACCGGCTCGGTGTCCATCCGCCTGACCTCCGGCGGTGAGTTCACTGATGCCTACCTGTCCGCCGGTGAGCAGGTCAAGGGAGAGGTCATCCACGAGGGAGACCGGGTCAAGGTGTATGTGGTGGAGGTCCGCCGCTCCACCCGGGGACCCCAGGTGCTCATTTCCCGCACCCACCCCGGCCTGGTCCGGCGGCTGTTCGAGCTGGAGGTGCCCGAGATCTATGACGGCACTGTGGAGGTCATGTCCATCGCCCGGGAGGCGGGCAGCCGCACCAAACTGGCCGTGTGGAGCGAGGACCCCAATGTGGATCCCATCGGCGCCTGCGTCGGCCCCCGGGGCCAGCGGGTGAACGCCATTGTGGAGGAGCTGCGGGGCGAGAAGGTGGACATCATCAAGTGGAGCGAGGACCCGGCGGAGTATGTAGCCGCCGCACTGGCCCCCGCAGATGTACTCAGTGTCACCGAGCTGGGGGAGGGCAAGAGCTGCCGCGTGGTGGTGCCCGACGACCAGTTGTCCCTGGCTATCGGCAAGGAGGGGCAGAATGCCCGACTGGCCGCCCGACTCACCGGGTATAAAATCGACATCCGTCCCGCCAGCGCCCCGGAACCCCCGGAGGAGGAGCTGGATGGGGGGGTGCAGCCTCTCACAGAGGAAGAGAGCGCCGTAGAAGAGACGCTTGTAGAAGAGTGAAAGACCTGACGGTTTCTCCTTGAAGCGCCACAGAAGCATCCAATTAACCATCAACGTTCCACGCTGAATCAAAAGGTGGTGTTCGTCCATGCCAAAGAAAATACCTGTGCGCCAGTGCCTGGGCTGCCGGGAGCATAAGCCCAAGAATGAGCTGATCCGGGTGGTGCGCTCCCCTGAGGGGGAGATCTCGCTGGACTTTCGGGGAAAAAAGCCCGGCCGGGGAGCTTATCTTTGCCCGGACCCGGCTTGCCTGGCCAAAGTGAAAAAGAGCCGGGCGCTGGAGCGGGCCTTTTCCTGCCAGGTGGACCCGGCGGTGTACGAGGCCCTGGACGAGCAGATGAAGGCAGGTGACGGCGGGTGACGGACACGGTACTGGCCGCGCTGGGCCTGGCTCTCCGGGGCGGGAATCTGGCTGTGGGCGAGGAGCCGGTGGCCGAGGCCTGCCGGACCGGAAAGGCCCGGGTGGTGCTGCTGGCCTCCGACGCAGCGGACAAC
>URQA01000154.1 GCA_900549885.1 uncultured Eubacteriales bacterium
CTTGCCCAGATGGAGGCCAGGGTCACACAGGCCAAGGCCGACGCAGTGGCCGCCGCAGACCGGGCGGAAGCGGCGGCGGTCCACCCGCCCAAGCTGTCCGAGGATCAGACGTGGATGGTGTGGGACCTGGAGAGCGGGGCGTATCAGGATACCGGCGTCTACTCCGGCGGGGCGGCCCCCAACATTGGGCCCGACGGGAATTGGGTCGTCGGCGGTGTGGATACCGGCGTATCGGCGACGGGTCCCAGAGGAGAACAGGGACCTATCGGTCCCGCTGGTCCCCAGGGAGAGAAGGGAGATCCAGGAGAGCAGGGTCTACAGGGCATCCAGGGCGAGACGGGGCCACAAGGCCCGCAGGGGCCCAAAGGTGACACCGGAGACACCGGCCCGCAGGGTCCCGCAGGTGCGGATGGCGTCGGCCTCCCCACCGTGACCGCAGAGGACAACGGCATGTATGCGGGCGTGGTGGACGGAGCGTGGGGCAAGGTGAGCGCGCCGGGTGGGGGCGGAGAGTGGACAGAGCTCTTGCGCGATGATGGGATCGTGCTCGATTCTGCCGGGGTAGGAAGTGTCCAACTTACGCTAACCCATCAGTTGAGCACATACAAAGAGATGATGTGCGCAGTGGAATGCCCAGCTAATACGAAACAATACCAGCCATCCAGCATTACGGTGGATGGGATACAAGTCGCTTTTTATCCGGGGGTTGTTCCTGCGAACACTATGAAGCAATATCTATTCCACGTTACATTATTTGGCGACGGGTCTTTTGCGGAATATTTGTCAACTGCCACAACTGATATTCTGTTTGGGGCATTCCTGGGGGCAACCACCGGAGGAACCCGGTACGGGAAAATAGGAGTTCCTACAGGACAGTTACGCATGGATTTTAATGCAGCAGACATAACCGGCACGGTAAAAGTTCGCATTTTGGCAAGATAGGGGGGAAGCACGTGAGGGTTTATGATAACGGCATCTACCGCAACGCCACAGCAGAAGAACTCGCGGAGCTGGAGGCCATGGGACAGGCCCAGCCCCCCATCTCGCCCACAGAGGCGGAACGGCTCTCCGCGCTGGAGGCGGCCATGCTGGAGCTGATGATGGGAGGGACGGGCGATGGTTGAGTTTATCCGCATCCAGTATCGTCTGGGCCGTCTGACGGCGGAGCAGGTGCGCTCCATGGCCCCGAAGTGGATCACTGCCGATCAGGCGGAAGAGATTATCCATATGTGACAGGCCGAAAGGCCGGAAAGGAAAATTATTATGAAGCATCTGTACGAGTACATCAATGAGATCATGGACATCGCCTCCGTCAACCACGCGGAGCCGCAGAACGCCAAGGATATGTTTTTGGCCAACATCCGGAACGCCGGGGACCCCACGCTGCCCCACTACAGGGGTGCGGGGGATGTGGATTACGCCGCGCTGGCGGAGGACCTGCCCAGACTAACCAATGAGGGAGCGGCCCTCACTCAGGCGTTATTTGACCACTACAAGGCGCTGGTGGAGCTCCGCAGGGCGGGGCGGTACGCCGAGGCGGTGGAGCTGATGCGCGGGGCTGTGGAGGCAGAGTCAAACGGACTTTGCGACGACGATGAGTAAGTACATCGCCTCCATCCCACTGGGGGACATAGACAGGATACGAATCTACATCAACTCCGGCAAACTGCCCCTCCGACAGATTGTGGCCCAGGAGGAGCCGGACCTTGCGATCACGGGCAACTTCTGGCTCTACGAGACCTACCGCCCCACATGCCCCATCAAGGCTGACGGGAAGGTGCTGGCGACCGACGCATACCACTACCCGGCTCTGATCTGGGATACCGGGCCGGACATCTCCATGGGCATAATCCCGCCCGGTGGGGCCTGCGGCAAGGCGAACTATATTGCAAATTCCGCCGGACTCTACCAGGGCAAGCCGGAGACCATGTACTGCAAGCCCGATGTCCGGGGGCGTCGTGGCCGGACCGGGTGGGGCATGTGGGGCGGGGCGCTCGCCTTTATCGCCTTCCCGGACGGGGACGGCATGGAGCCAGAGGAGCTGCGGGACTACGTGCAGGGCCTCGGATGGTCCGACTTCATCATGGGCGACGGTGGGCGCAAAGTTAACTATTATAACAGATCCACTGGGGATATGGTGCAGGGCCGTGACCCAAGCCAGAATCTGATTTTGGTCTACAAGCGCAAGAGGGCATCCGAGCCCAGCGACAGCGGGTCGGATGGGGAGCGGACGAACGACGGAGCGGATGAGACCTGCCCGGGAGGGCGGGGCGAAGGATGCGAAGTCGGTGAGGATGACAAGAAGGAGAAGGCAATGAGCGAAGCATACCAGGTGACACCCTCGGTGGGCGTGAACATCCGCAGCGGCCCCGGAACGGGCTATTCCAAGGTCGGCGCTTACGCGCAGGGCACTGTGGTGACGGTCACGGCCACGCGGGACGGCTGGGGACAGACGGAGAAGGGCTGGGTCAGTCTGGACTATCTGGAGGCTGTGGAGGCCGCGCAGCGGGTCACGGACAACGGCCTGCGCATCCAGGCGCGGTACATCGACGCCGGGCGGAAGAACCGCCCGGGCGGCGTCAACCCGTGCGGCTACATTACCATCCATGAGACGGGCAACGCGGCCAGGGGCGCCGACGCGGCGGCCCATGGCTCCTACCTGAACAGCGTCGCCGGAGAGGCCGCTCTGGTAAGCTGGCACTACACGGTGGACGACCACGCTATTGTGCAGCATCTGCCCGACGGCGAGACGGCCTACCACGCGGGGGACGGCCCCAAGGGGACCGGCAACGCCCGGAGCATTGGGGTCGAGATCTGCGTCAACGCGGACGGCGACTTTGCCAAGGCCAGAGAAAACGCGGCCTCGCTGGTGCGGCTGCTGATGGAGGAGCACGGTACCCCCATCGGTCATGTGGTCCAGCACAATCACTGGAACGGCAAGGACTGTCCGTACACCATCCGGCACACAAGCGGGACCTGGGAGGCATTCCTGGCGTTGTGCGAGGGAGGGCCGTGTGCAAAGACGAACCGACAGACGGTACAGGCGCGCTTCGGGCTGGCCGACGAGACCATGGACTACCTGGAGGCGTACCGATACGGTGCGGACCTGCTGCAAAAGCTGGCCGCGGCAAATTAGGAGAGGAGTACTTATTATGGACATCACTGAGCTCGGCATTGCGGCGCTGCCCGCGATCACAATCATCTGTCTACTGGTGGCCCAAGCCGCCAAGGCCACGGCGCTGGACAACAAATGGCTCCCGGTCATCTGCGGTGCGGTGGGCGGTGCGCTGGGTTCGCTGGCGATGCGCATCATGCCGGATTACCCGGCGCAGGACTACATCACCGCCGTTGCAGTTGGCATCGTCTCCGGTCTCGCGGCAACAGGCGTCAATCAGGTCTATAAACAGCTTACCGGAGGCAAGGAGGGCTAAGCGATGGAGTGGACCACAGTAACAGTGATTATCGCCCTTGTGGGCCTTGGGGCGGCAATTATTAAGCCGATTGTATCACTCACGAGGTCCATTACTGAGCTAACAATCCAAGTCAAGGGGCTACGTACCGATATGGATAAGCAGACCGAGCACAACCGCGAAATCCACAAACGCTTGTGGGATCATAATGATGAGCAGGATGATCGGCTGGACGACCACGAGCGGCGGATCGGCTCCCTGGAACACAAAACTAAATAATTATTTGTATGTAGAGAGGAGCGCCCATTGCGGGTGCCCCTCTTTTTATGCATAGTTCACCTCATTACAACGCAAGAACGGTACAGCGCCATATCAATCATCCTTTCCCGGCACGGTGGGCCTAATTCCGTGTGTAATTCCGTGTGCAATTTTTTGTTTTTTGATTGGTGATGAGTCGCATCTAATGACGCTCAATCGCAAAATAAAAAACCTACAATCAATTGCGGCTGTAAAGAAAAAACCAGAAACGTAGATTTCTCAACGCTTCTGGTTTTGGAGCAGGTGAAGGGAATCGAACCCTCGTGTTCAGCTTGGGAAGCTGACGTTCTGCCATTGAACTACACCTGCACTTTGAATCAGCGTGCTTAGTATAGCACACTTGGACGGGGATTGCAAGATGGATTTTTCAAATTATTTAAAGTGAATCGGCATAGTTCACAATTTAGATGCAGATAATTTGTATATTATATACATATGCTCTCTTGATTTTAGAAGAAAGAGCTGTTATAATGAAGCTACAATAAAAAAGGAGGTGTTGTGAAGCATGATGTTGCAGAACATTCGAGTGCAGGCTCTGGACGTCGATGATTTGATTTTCGGTGACAGCGGAGAACAGACCGTCAGCGATCGATGATTGGCCGGACAAGGAAGCAACCACACCGTTAGGTGTGGCTTTTTTGTTACCGGGCTCATGATAGATAGATAACAGCCTGCGTGTCGCAAGGCACGGAAAGCAGCGGATGGGCCGTGAGGTCGCCCGCTGCTTTTTTTCATAAATTTTTAAGGAATTCCTATAGTGCTGCAAAGAAACCTGTGATAACCTAAGAAGGAAAGACAGATAAGAGGAGCTCGGTACATATGAAAAAGCATAGGTGGAATATTACGCTTGCGCTTACAGTATTACTGCTGGGGGGCGGCTTACTCTTCCTGTGGCAGACCGGCTTTTTTGCTGCGGCGACCTCTCTGGAAGGAATCCGGGCATATATAGAAGAGTTTTCTCCTTATTCACAGGCGGTTTTCTTTTCCGTGCAACTGGCCTCCGTCATTTTAGCGCCGATCCCCAGCAACATTACAGCGGCGGCAGGAGCGCTGCTATTTGGCATGTGGCCGGCTTTTTTGCTCACTTGGGCGGCTGTGGCCCTGGGGTCGCTCGTTGTGTTTTGTTTGGCAAGGGCTCTGGGACAAAAATTTGTGGAGCGATTTGTGAGCGAAAAGGTGTCGGAGCGTTATTTGGGCCTTATGAAAAGGAAAAGGGACGTTTTTTTATGTCTGGTGTTTTTGTTCCCTTTCTTCCCGGATGATATCATTTGTATCCTAGCTGGACTCACTGACATCAAGCGCACACGCTTTGCAATGATTGTGGTTTTATTTCGTCCCTGGGGACTTCTGGTGGCCTGTGGTGTTGGGGGATCGGTGATATCCATTCCTCTGTGGGGCATGGTATTGATAGGCATTGCCGGGGCGATCCTGTTTCTGGTGGGGCTCAAATACGGGGACAGGGTGGAGGCGTGCCTGCTTGAGCGAATGAAGAAGCGCTGAAGCAGGCGATATGAGTACTCGGACCCATGAAAAAGACACGGGTGGATTCCGGTACATCTCAGTCAAGCCTGCAAAAATCGCACAAATGGAGCAAAAAGACCTTTTGTTTGCCCAGCGTCCCTCAGAGCAGACGGTGTCTTTGCGCCGTGAATTCGAGCGGAGCGGGAATTACGCAGAGCGAATTCACTTTGGTCCACGTATTTTTAATACCAGAGAGTGGGATGTCCAACGGAAGTGGGACCCAAAAAGGAAGGCATCTGCTGTTGCAGATGCCTTCCTTTTTGGTGGACCTGAAGGGATTCGAACCCTCGACCTCTCGGATGCGAACCGAACGCGCTCCCAACTGCGCTACAGGCCCATATCAAAATTATAATCCTATATGACACACCCGATCGGAGCCGAATGCTTACTTATTATAGCATACTCC
>URQA01000155.1 GCA_900549885.1 uncultured Eubacteriales bacterium
ACTGCTCCCCTCCGGAGAGCGTGGAGACGCTTTTGAACACATCCTCCCCCCGGAACTTAAAGGCGGCCAGCCGGTCCCGTGCCTCCTGGGTCGTACAGTTTTGCGCATAAAGCATCGTGTCCACCAAGTTGCGGTCCGGCCGGTCAAAGCGGATGATCTGGGGCAGATAGCCCACCCGGATGGCGGGCCCCCAGTAGACAGAGCCGCTGTCAGGCTGCTCCTCATCCAGCAGGAGCTTCAAAAAGGTGGACTTTCCCGTGCCGTTATCCCCCAGCAGGGCGATGCGCTCGCCTCCGGCCACCTCCAAATTCAAATCAGAAAACAGCGTGCGCTCCCCAAAGCTTTTGGCCAGATGGGTCACCGTCAGGGCTTCATCCCCGCGGAACTCCCGCTCCCCAAAGCGGGTGGCCAGCTTGCGTTCCTTGGTGGGCTTGTCGGTGGTGCGCATGCGCTCGATGCGCCGCTCCATGTTGATGGCCCGCTTGTACTGCTTGTCGTTGCCCTTGAACGCCCACAGACGCATCTGCTCGGCAGCGGCCTCCAGTTGGGCGATCTTGGCCTGCTCCTTCTCATACTGCTTGAGCCGCTCCTGGTACCGCCGCTCCTTCTCCTCCACGTAAAAAGAGTAGTTGCCCGAGTAAAGCTCCGCTTTGCCATCCAGCACCTCCACCACCCGTTTGACCACCTTGTCCAGAAACCAGCGGTCGTGGGAGATGGCCAGCACCGTGCCCTTGAAACGCTCCAGATAGTCCTCCAGCCATTCGGTGGCGTTCAGATCCAGGTGGTTGGTGGGCTCGTCCAGCAGGAGGATATCCGTATCCTCCAAAATAAGCCGGGCCAGATTGATACGGGTCTTTTCCCCGCCGGACAGGGCGGAGAAGAGCCGGGCGCGCATATCTTCATCAATGCTCAGGCCGTTGCACACCTTGTTCAGCTGAGTCTCGGTATCATAGCCCCCCGCCGCCTCGAAGGAGGCGGACAGCCTGTCGTATCGAGCCAGCACCTCCGGGGCTGCGTTCTCCCCCATCTGTGCGGCCAGCTGCTCCATCTCCCGCTCCATGGCATGGAGCGGGGCGAAGGCGGTGTCCAGCACGTCCCGGACGGTGTACCCCTCCGGATAAACGGGAATCTGGGAGATCAGCCCCAGCCGCTTGCCCGGGGCAATGGCAACCGTCCCCTCGTCGGGGTGGACCTGCCCGGTCATGATGCGGAAGATCGTGGTCTTGCCCGCGCCGTTGCGGCCCAGTAGGCCCACCCGCTCCCCGGTGTCCACCTGGAGGGAAAAGCCGTCCAAGATCCGCTTGCCGACCTCGAACTCCTTTACCAGGCCGGTGAGCTGTATGTCGATCATAACAATTCTCCTATAGTTCTCATGTGGACTTCTCGGCCCCGTCCTTTGCAGCGGCAGCCAGAGCCTCCACGATACGTTCAAACTTCATCATCCGGGACGCTTTCACCAGAATTGTGGTCCCCGGCCGAAGCTGTTCCAGGATGATAGGCATAGCCTGCTCCAGGGTGTCAAACCGGTAGACCTGTCCCATTCCTGCCTCTCGGGCCCCCTCGGCCAGATAACGGGCCAACTCGCCCACGGCGATGAGACAGTCCGTCCCCATCTCCCCAAAACTCTGCCCAACCGCCCGGTGAAACAAGTCGCTGCTGGGGCCAAGCTCCAGCATGTCGCCTACAATGGCCACCTTCCGGCGGTCCTTGGCATCCCCCAGCACCGCTGCGGCGGCCCGCATGGACTGGGGGTTGGCGTTATAGGCATCGTTGAGCACCACCACGTCTCCGGGCAGGCGCATAACATTCATGCGCATCTTGGTGGGCAGGAAGTTCTTTACTCCCCGGGTGATTTCCTCCCCGGTCATGCCGTACAGCTCCCCCACGGCGGCAGCCATCAGGGCCGGATAGACCATGTGGGCCCCCAAGGCGGGGATGCACACGGAGAAGCTCTGGCGCGGGGTGGTCACCTGGCAGTTCAGATGGGTCTCCCCGTCGCTGTCTACTTGGGTGGCCCTATAGTCCAGCCCCTCTCCCCGCCCCACAAAAACCGTGAGGAAGGGCAGCTGGCCTTTCAAAGTGGTCAGCCACTCGTCATCTCCGTTGAGGATGACGGTGCCCGACCGCTTCATGTGGGAAAAGATCTCGCACTTGGCGCGGAAAATCCCCTCCCTGCTGCCCAGATTCTCGATATGGCTGTCCCCGACGTTGGTGATGAGGGCCACATCCGGCTCTACAATCTCGCTGAGGTACTCGATCTCTCCAGCATGGTTCATTCCCATCTCCAACACGCAGATTTCATCCTCCCGATCCAAGCGCAGCAGGGTCAGAGGCAAACCGATGTTGTTGTTGAAGTTTCCCTCCGTCTTGAGCACCCGGAATTTCTCCCCCAGTACCGCGGCCACCATATCCTTGGTGGTGGTCTTACCCACCGAGCCCGTCAGGGCCACCACAGGTATGGGGAACTTTTTCTTGTAATACTTGGCCAGATCCCGCAGGGCCCGCTGGGTGGAGTCCACCTTGATATAGAACTTGCCCGGCAGATAGCTCTCCCGCTCCCGCTGGGTAAAGCAGCCCGCCGCCCCGCCCTCCAGGGCTTCGTTCAGGAAGGCGTGTCCGTCAAACCGCTCCCCCACCAGGGGAATGAACAACGCGCCCGGATCGGGATTACGGCTGTCGGTAAAGACGTGCTTCACTGTAAGGTCCAGGTCGCTGAACTCTCCCAGCAGCTTTCCGTCTACAGCTTCCAGTATCTCACGTATTGTCATGGGCTCCATAGCGTACTTCTCCTTCTTTCTGCTCTCAGGGTCACCGGCCCGCCCTTCTGGCCTCCAGGGAGGCCAGAAGGATGCGCTCGCACAGCGCGGCGTAGTCCACACCCACCGCCGCGGCCTCCTGGGGCAGCAGACTGGTGGGCGTCATGCCGGGCAGAGTGTTGATCTCCAGGAACCAGGGGGTCCCCTCCGCATCCAGAATAAAATCGGCTCTGGAGTAGACCGAGAGTCCAAGCGTACGGTAGACCTTCAGCGCCGCCGCGCGGAGCTTGGCCTCGGCTTCCGAAGAGATCTCCGCCGGGCAGACTTCCACGGCCGCACCAGGCTGATACTTGTTCTCATAGTCATAAAAGCCGCTTTTGGGAATGATCTCAATGGAGGGCAGCGCCTCATCCTCCAGGATGCCCACCTGGATCTCCCGCCCCGCCACGTACTGCTCTAACACGCTACGTCCGCCAAACCGCAGGCCGTCCAGCAGCGCGGCCCGCAGCTCCTTTTTGTCATGGGCGATCGATACGCCGATGGAAGAGCCGCTGTCCACCGGCTTTACCACACAGGGTACAGGAGTCTGGCTGGTGAGCCGGTCCACGTCCCGTTCGGTATACCGCACCGCCTTCCACCTGGGGGTATCTACCCCCGCTCCGGCAATGAGCCGTTTGGTGAGGTCTTTGTCCATGGCGAGGGCACTGCCCAGATACCCCGCGCCGGTGTATGGGATGCCCATAAGATCAAAGGCGGCCTGGACCCGTCCATCCTCCCCACACTGGCCATGGAGGGCCAAAAATACGATGTCGGCCATGGCGCACAACTCCAGGACCCCGGGTCCGAACTGACTTTTTCCCTTCCCTTTGCGGGAGGCCTTCACGGCCTCTAGGTCAGGGGCGTCCCGGTCCACGTGCTTCCCCGCATCGGGAAGAGGGGCGTCAAAGCGGTCCTCCAGGGTCTTCCCATCATCCTCCAGGCCAAAATACATGTCTACCAGCGCCGCCTTGTGCCCCCTGCCCCGCAGCGCCTCCGCCACCATGACCCCCGAAGACAGGGATACATTTCTCTCCGGGCTCAGTCCGCCCGCCAAAACAACAATCTTCATCAAATTCCTCCCGAACCGGAACGCTCGATTTCATTTCAGGATATGCGGCACGTCACCCGAATCATACCGTTTGCCGCAAAAGGGATACCGTCTTCACGTAATTAATTATTTTACCACACACAGGAAAAAACCACAAGTATCCCATTCCCTGCTGGCGCCTGTGTTTTCCGGCTCAATTTGCAAAAATATTTTGCTCCATATCCAGATTTTTCCCCGCTGTAAAAAATTCTTGCTCTATTTTTGCCCCCTCTTCCCCGTCGGAGAAACGGTTTCCCCTGTTTTTTCAATATCTTTCACTTCTGTTCTAAAGCTGGCACAGCGTTTGCGGAGTAAGAGGGCACCTGCAAAAAGAGAGGAACCGAACCATGCATGAACAGCTCTATCGAGAAATTGAGGGCATGCAGGACCGGCTGGCAGCCTGGCGCCGCGTGCTGCACCAGATTCCAGAGGTGAGTATGGACCTGCCCAATACCCTGGCCTATATGAAAGACCGGCTGAACGAGATGGGCGTGGGCTACACCCAGGCGGGCCGCTGCGGCCTCTACGCCCTGCTGGGCCAGGGGGACGGCACCATCCTGCTCTGTGCCGCATGCGGAACTGCGGTATTTATATTTCAGTTCGTCGAATTGCCCATACAACATCGTGCCGCTCTTGCCATTCAGATATCCCATGAAACCCGACACCGCTATCTTCGGTGGTATTTCCTCCAACATGTGGATATGGTCTGCACATACCTCTGCTTCCACTATCCCAACACCTTTCCATTCGCATAATTGCCTTAGTATTTTTCCTATTGCCTCTCGCTTTTTTGCTAAAATACTTTCCTGAGATACTTTGGTGCAAACACTATGATGTCATTTAGTCACATCTGAATGTCCTCCCTTTGCTATCTTTAGTTGCAGTTGGCTGACCGCTTCTTCCGTATAGTAAAGGGAGTTTCTTTCTCTTGCTTATCGCCGCAAGCTCTTTTGAATCACTGGCTTAGACCAGTGGTCTTCAATATACAAAATACAAAAAGAGTTCCGGCCCTGGGAACTTCCCCGGGCCGGAACTCTTTTACTTTTCCAGATCGCTCCGGATCACCATATGGATGTGGTCTTCCCACACCCCGTTGATTTGCAGATATTTGAGGGCCAAGCCCTCTTCATAAAAGCCTGCCTTTCGGGCTACACCAAGAGAGGCCAGATTTCGGGGCATGATATTGGCCTCTATCCGGTGCAAGTCCAGTTCCTCAAAAGCAATGCGCACAGTCTCCCGGACCGCCTCAGTCATATAGCCGCGCCTCAGGAACCGCTGGTCCAGCTTATAGCCCAGAAAACAGGATTGAAAGGCCCTGCGCACAATCTGTCCCAGCGAGGTGAGCCCGATGATCTCTTCCGGCGCCTCCCTGCGGGCAATATAAAACCGATAGCCCCGGTCAGAGAGCACGTCTCTCTGCTCCTCCAGCAGCAGGGGGCGCTGCCCGGCTTCACTGAAAAACGCATCCTCCCTCATAGGTTCAAACGGGGTAAGGAACGTCCGATTCCGGCGGTAATAATCCGCGACACGCCCCGCCAATTGAGGGGAGGTCATGGTCAGCAGGAGCCGTTCCGTCTGATAGACCGGCCCGATCACTTATTTCGTGCCGAAGATACGGTCTCCGGCGTCGCCCAGCCCCGGGACGATATAGCCGTGGTCGTTGAGCTTCTCGTCCAGGGCCGCGCAGTAGATGGCCAC
>URQA01000156.1 GCA_900549885.1 uncultured Eubacteriales bacterium
CGTAGTGGCCGTTCACCCCGTGGGGCAGGAACATGGTGGGGTGGGTGTGTACCGCCTGGGCCTCCTCGGTGTCCAGCCCGGCGGAGACGTGGATCAGGTCCACCTTGCCGTCCAGCAGCTTGGCGAAGGCGATGCCGTCGGCCTGGGACAGGCCGCCCTCGATCTCCTCGCAGCCGGACATGCGGTACTCGATGAGAAAGCGCTCCCCGCAGCGCTGGCGGATCCGGTCCACCACCATCAGGGGGAACTTGGCCCGGTTCTCCAGCGATCCGCCGTATTCGTCGGTGCGGGTGTTGTACAGGGGGGAGAGGAACTGGTCTAGCAGCCAGCCATGGCCGCCGTGGATCAGCACCATGTCATAGCCGGCGTTTTTGAGGATCTCGGCGCAGTCGGCGAAGTGGTCGGCCACCACGTTCATGTCCGCCTCGGTCATGCCGTGGATGTCGATGCGCTCCTCATAGGGCTCGCCGTGGAGCACACCGGATTCCACCTTATGGACTTCCACCGGGCCCCAGGCCTCCCAGCCCTCCTGCTCCGCGTCCCGGTTGGCCCCGGCAAAGGCCACGTTGCCGCCGTGGTTCAGCTCCTGGCTGGCCAGGGCGCCGCCGGCGTGGATGGCCCGGGCGATCTCAGCCAGCTTGGGCTGGTTCTCCGGCGTGACGGCAAAGGAGCGGGGGTTGGTGGCGGCGTGCTCCCGGTCCACCGGGGTGTCTCCCAGGGTGACCACGGCAAAGCCGCCCCGGGCTTTCTCCGCGTAGAAGTCGATCATGGATTCGTCCGGCCGGCCGTTGAAGTCCATGTGGCTCATCATGTGGGGGGCCACGAACAGCCGGTTGCGGAAGGTGATGCCCTTGATGGTCAGGGGCTCGAAGAGGTGGGGATAGTAGGGATTCATGGTCAAATTCCTCCTTTGTTCCAAAGCAAAGCTTCATAGTGACATTGTAGCGCGGGCTGGAGCAAAAGGGAAGCAACTCTTTTTCTGCTATTTGCAACTGAAAATTGCAAAATTTCAAATTTTTTTATTGCAAATATTCTGCGGCGCTGTTAGACTGGAGTCAGTTATCTAGTAGACGGCTGAAAAAGGAGAGATTGCCTGATGCTGACCCAACGGCTGGTGGAAAGTTTTTTGACTTTGGCGGAGACCCTGAGCTATACGGAGGCGGCCCGGCGGCTGTACCTGTCTCACCAGGCATTGAGCAAGCAAATTGCCAAGCTGGAAGAGGAGCTAGGCTACCTTCTGTTCGCCCGTTCCACCCGGTCTGTTGCCCTGACGGCGGTAGGGGAGCTGTTTTACAGCTACTTCCGGGACGAGGCGGGACGGTACGCCCAGGTGTGTTTGGAAGCGGAGCAGCTGGCCCGGAGTCAAGAGCGGGACCTGCGGGTTGGTTTTCCCCTGGGGATCCGGCCGCCAGAATGTTTCTCTCAGGCAGTACAGCGCTTTTCAAAGGACCATCCGGACTGCATGATCCGTATGGAGTGGCACGACGTAGACGCACTGACCCGGCGGTTTGAGGCGGGGACGCTGGATGTGGTGTTTTCGCTGGAGGACAGCGGTCTATCGATGAGCGGTGAGGCGGACCATATCCGGGTGGCCCGGTGCCGGCTGGTGCTGGCTGCAGCCCGAAGCAATCCCGCCTGGCTGGGGGAGGATTTGTCTGCTTTTTCTGGACAGACCTTTTTCTATGAACAGGAGGATGCCCCAGAGACCACCAACCAAATGCGCCGGACTGTGGCGGAGGTGTTGGAGAAGGTAGGGATTGAACATCCAAACATCGAGTTGGTGCCCAACATTCAGTCCCGGCAGACGGCAGTAGAACTGGGGACGGGGTGCTGCCTGAGCTTGGACCTGGACACCCTGTGCGCAAACCCATTGGTGCGCACCTATCCCTTGGGGCCGGCCAGCTACCTGTCCTGCTACTGGCGGCGGGAGGAGGACAAGCCGGCGGTGGGAGAGTTTATAGAACTGTGCCGGGTGGAGTTGGTACGGGGCCAGAAGGCAAATTGACAGGAGCCGCCGGACCCGATATAATAATTTGTCAGAAACAAAACGGCTATAGCCTGTCTCATGTCTCCGCGACCGAGTGGGATGTTGCCGTGCAGAACGTGGGGAAGGTGGTGGACGCCGTGCTCAACGAGGCGCTGGTGCGCTCTTTTCTGACCCTGGCCCGGACCCGGAACGTCACCGAGGCGGCCAGACAGCTGTACATGAGCCAGCAGGGGGTGAGCAAGCACCTGGCCCGGCTGGAGGAAGACTTGGGAACCGCCCTGTTCCGGAGGGAGCGGGGCGGCATGACTCTCACTGGGCAGGGCGAGGTTTATTTTGAGGTGTTTTCTCAAATCGAGGAGCTGCTGGAGGCGGCCCGGGAACGGGCGGACCGGATGGGCAGTCAGAAGGATAACCGCCTGGTCATCAGCCACTTGGACCTGCTGGACGTATCCCGCATCTTCAAGCCCATCTACCGGGACTTCTTGGCCGTGGAGCCGGAGGTGCGCATGGTGTACAAGAGCGGTTCCGACTGGGCCACGGCAGAGCGGCTGGAGGAGGGGGGCGTGGACGTGGCGTTTACCTTCCTCGAGAGCCTGGAGGGACGCGACCGCCTGGACTATTTGGTGGTGGAGCAGCTCCAGGAGGTGTTGGTGGTGGCGGCGGACCACCCGCTGACCGCCACGGCGAAGAGCTATCTGGACTTTCGGGACGAGCCGGTGTTCTACACCCCGGAGCAGCAGGGAGGAGGCCGGGGCAAGGAGGACCGGCTGGAAGCCCTGGGCATCCCAGCGGACCGGCTGGTGGAGACTAACGGCATTTTGTCCTCCTGCTCGGCGGTGGAGATGGGTCAGGGGGTCACATTTATGACAGAATACTGCCGGCTGCTGGACAGCGGCAGCTTCCGGACCTATCCGACGGATAAGCCGGCCACGCTGGTGATGGCTTGGCGGAAGGATGGGCAAAAGCCGGCCCTGCGCCGTTTTATACAGTTCGTGGCGGAACGGGTGAAAAGATAGGCGCCCGATATAAAATGATACAGAATTTCTTGGAACAACAGCGTTCCGCTGGCCCGGCAGGGCCAACGGAACGTTGTTGCTTTAGGTGAAATCGTTGTTTTACACCGGACAGGGGAGTGTGTAAAATAGATGTATCATCATAAGGAGGCTATGTCCATGTACGACACCAAAGTGCTGAAAAAGACCGGCGAAAAACTGGTGGCATACCAGTCCACCTGGCTGGTGGAGGACACCATCGCCGTCAGCGAATTGGAGCTGTGTCCCCGTGCGGTGCTCAAGGCCCCGGAGGGAAAGTTCCTGACCCTCACCGTCAACGGAGTGGGCCGCCAGATCAAGCCCGGCACCTATAAAGGAGATGTGGTGCTCTCCGTCACCGACGCCTATCATATGGAGCCGGGCGGCCTGATGCGGATGAACCAGATCGGCCGGGAGATGAACGCCGCCGTGGTGGTGGCCGACGGCAAGGTGACCCACACCGTCCCCGCCATCCTGCAGGGGGGAGAAGTGGCCGACGGCAAGACCGAGGGGGTCTATATGGCCAGTACCGAGGAAGGCTTTAACGGCATTATCGTGTCTGGCGGCGGCGAGTATACCGTCAAGGGTGTGAAGGCCGATTTGGAGGGCTTTGGCGACAACGACTTTCTGGGCGTGGGCTGTGCCGTCACCGTGGTGGACGATGCCAAGGTCACCGTGGAGGACTGCGACTTCACCATGTCCGGCGTCACCCGCTGCGCCATGCATGTGGGCGGGCACAGCGACGTGCTGGTGAAGAATACGAAGATGACCAGCCTGTCCCCCGACTCCGACTGGCCAGGCAGCTTCAGCTGGCAGGTGGGCTTCTGCGGCACCAACCGGCTGGCCCAGCTCACCGACGCAGCCAACGTGGTGTACGACAACTGCGATTTGAAGACCAACGGCTGGGGCATTTTGTCCATCGACGGCTCCGACGAGAGCCTGAAGATGGTGGTCAAGAACTCCCGGCTGGAGCTGTCCGGCCCCCGGGCCCACGGCTACGGCGCCTTCTGCATCGGCGAGAACGAGATCGTCTTCGACAACTGCGACGTGGACGTGTACGGCTATCCCATGCTGCTCATGGGCATGGAGGGCTTGGGCAAGGCGTCCATCCTGAACAGCCGCATCAAGGGCCGCCGCTTCGGCGCCATGGTGATCGACGACGACAACAGCGTGTTCACCATCCGGAACTCCTCCTTTAAGACGGGCAAGTCCACCCTTTGCATCAAGGCGTCCGCTACCATCATTGACATCGACAACACCACCATGGAGCCGGGCAACGGCACCATCGTCCAGCTCATGGACCCCGACGAGTCGGGCATGAACGTGGTCGAGCACAAGATCCCCGTGGGGGAAGTGGACACAGCCCTGCCCGGCCGGGACCTATTCCACGCCTCTCTCACTGAGGACATCGTCATGAACATCTCCAACTGCGACTTGAAGGGCAACTTCTACAACTCCACCACCAACATCCGGGCCTATCAGCGCAACGCCAAGGGCGGCATGGGGGTGTTCCACGACACCACCGTGGGCATCATGGCCATGTTCGAGCTGCCCAAGGATGGCGAGGACGCGCCCCCCCCCATGGGCCCCGCCGCCCGCCACAACGGAGACGACCTCCGGGGGCCCAAGAACCTGGGCCTGAACTTGGTGAACACCAAGATTGAGGGCGTCATCTCCTCCGCCGACCAGAAGTACCGGGACGGACTGACCCTCATCCAGGAGGACAACCGCATGGAGCTGGGCAACATCACCCAGTCCGCCGCCCCCACGATTAACAACGGCGTGTGCGTGAGTCTGGACAAGGACTCCGTCTGGACCGTCACCGGCAGGAGCTACATCACCGCCCTTACTCTGGCTGAAGGGGCCAAGGTGGCCGCCCCCGCGGGCAGGAAGCTGTCCGTCACCGTGGACGGCGCGGCCGTGGAACTGAAGGCTGGCTGCTACACCGGCAAGATTGTACTCACTGTGGAGTGAGCGGACCTTCTCTCTCACATTCAAGCTCACAAAATAATGAGCACAGGGGCCGTTAATGGCCCCTGCGCTTTTCCCGGCGTTTCTGCTGCCGCAGGTCAAACCGACGCGCCTGCTCCGCCTGGCGCTGCCGGTAAATCTTCCCCTCCTCCAGCCGCTTTTCCAGGTCAGCGGGCGCAATATCCACCAGTTCCACCTGGTTGGCGCGGTCAAACACGTGATCCGGGATCCGTTCGTTCACCACGATCCCTGTGATGGAGGTGACAAGATCGTTCAGAGATTCCAGGTGCTGCACGTTTACTGTGGTATAGACATTGATCCCCGCCTGCAGCAGCTCCTCCACATCCTGATACCGCTTGGTGTGGCGGCAGCCCGGGGCGTTGCTGTGAGCCAGTTCATCCACCAGGATCAACTGTGGTCTGCGCGCCAGGGCCCCGTCCAGATCAAACTCCCGCAGCCGGATCCCCCGGTAGTCCACCTCCCTGCATGAGAGGACCTCCAGCCCTTCCAGCAGCGCCAGTGTATCCGGCCTGGCGTGGGGCTCCACATAGCCGACCACCACGTCGACGCCTTCTTTCTGCGCCTG
>URQA01000157.1 GCA_900549885.1 uncultured Eubacteriales bacterium
CCCGTCGGGCCCGGTCCTCCTGGACGTGCCTGGGGATCTGCCCCTCCATGGCTGCCGCCGGGGTACCCGGCCGACGGGAGTAGGGAAAGATGTGCATGGAGGAAAAGGCGCACCGACGGAGAAAGGCCAGGGTTTGGGCAAACTCATCCTCCGTCTCCTGGGGGAAGCCTACAATGAGGTCGGTGGTGATAGCGGGGTGCTGAAAGACTTCCCGGAGTAATTTTATAGACTCATAATACCGGGCGGTATCGTATTTCCGGTTCATCCGTTTCAGGGTGGCGTCGCAGCCCGACTGGAGGGACAGGTGAAAGTGTGGGCACAGGTTGGGCAGGACGGCGGCCCGGCGGCAGAACTCCTCTGTAATAGTCCGCGGCTCCAGCGAGCCCAGCCGGATGCGGAGGTCAGGTACCGTCCGGCAGACTCCCTCCACCAGGTCAATCAGGGACGAGCCGTTTTTCAGGTCCTGGCCCCAGGAGGAGATCTCGATGCCAGTGAGCACGATCTCCTGGTAGCCCGCTGCCGCCAGGGCTCGGGTCTGGCTTATGGCTTCGTTCAGCGGTAGGGAGCGGATAGGTCCCCGGGCATAGGGGATAATGCAGTAGGCGCAGAAGTTGACACATCCGTCCTCCACTTTCAGATAGGCTCTGGTGCGGCCCTCCATATTGCCCGCATGGAGCACCTCAAAGCTCCGCCGCCGGAGGGCCTCATCCACCGTCACGGCGGTATGCCGGGGCTGGTCAACCCGCTTTTCTTGGGCGATCTGCTCCAGCTGGTCCAGAAAGGCCATGCGGCCTCCCGTACCTGACACCAGATCCACCCCCAGGGCGGCCACCGCCTCTGGGTCAGTCTGGCCATAGCAGCCGCACACCGCTACCACCGCATGAGGACAGCGGCGCTGAGCCCGGCGGATCGTGTTGCGGGATTTTTTGTCGCTGACCGCAGTGACGGTGCAGGTGTTGATGATATAGGCGTCGGCTGGCCCGTCGAAGGGCACCAGGACATGGCCCCGGGCGGTCAGCTCCTGCTCCATGGCGGCAGTCTCGTACTGATTGACCTTACAGCCCAAGGTATAGATGGCGACATTCATGGAATTTCCCCTTGTCAAATCGGAAGTTTCGATTTACTATAGAAATAGAGATACCCTTTGGATTATACCAGTTGCCTGGTGATTTGTACAGGAGGGAAGGAGCATGAAATTTCAGGTGTTGCTCTCGTCCGTGGCTGATGTAAAGGACTTTGTGGATGCGGCCTCTGCCTGTCCGTCAGAGGTGGACGTGCTCTCCGGTCGGTATGTGGTCAATGGAAAGTCCATTATGGGTCTGTTCTCCGTAGACCTGTCCGCTCCGGTGACGGTTGCGGTCCATGGGCAAGGGCCGGGGGAAGAGGCGTTTCGGGAGCGGGTGTCCCGCTTTGCCTGCCAATGACGAACGAACGGACAAGATCTTCTGTGCCGGAGGACGCTGGTGCGTCCTTCGGCAATTTTTATGCTGATTCGGCCCATTTTTCATTTACTTTCCCGGCGGGAGATGATATACTGTACCACACGTGACATAGAAAGAGAAGGGAATGTGGACGAGTGGCACGCGCGAAGCTGATGACCGAGGGCAGCGAGTGGAAGCTCATATTGCTCTTTACCCTGCCACTGATGGCAGGGAATTTTTTGCAACAACTCTATAACGCGGTGGACGGCATCGTGGTGGGCAATTTTGCCGCCGCCGGGGAGAACGCCCTGGCTGCCGTAGGCACCTGCGCACCCATTACCATGCTGTTTATCGCCGTGGCTATGGGGATGAGTACTGGCTGCTCTATCCTGATTGCCCAGCTTCACGGGGCCAGGCAGTATGACGAGATGCGTAAAGCGGTGGCTACCTCGCTGATCCTAGTCATCGCCGTGGGCCTGGTGCTGTCCGTGGTGGGGAGCGTGGTGGCCCAGTGGTTGCTGACCCATGTCCTCAAGGTGTCCGAGGACATTCTGGCGGATGCCACGGCCTATTTCGCCATCTACTGCTTCGGGCTGGTGTTCCAGTTTGCCTATAACATCGTGTCCTTTATTCTTCGGTCCCTGGGAGATTCGGCGGCCACACTATATTTCCTGCTGGTGTCATCGGTGACCAACATCGTGCTGGACCTGGTGTTCGTCATCTGCCTGCACTGGGACGTGCCCGGCGTGGCGATTGCCACGGTGATTGCCCAGGCGTTGTCTGCGGTGGTCAGCGTCATCTATATGTTCAAACGCTACCCCATTCTCCGCTTTGCCAAGGGGGAGTTCCGCTTCCACCGGAAGCAGGCGGCTCAGGCGCTGCGCCTGTCCATCCCCACCACCCTCCAGCAGTGCATTGTGTCCTCTGGTCACATCGCGATCCAGCGCATCGTCAACGACTTCGGCCTCACCGCCGCATTTACCGCTGGGATGCGGATGGAAAACTTCATCATGATCCCTATTTTCTCCTTCAACGTGGGGATTGCCACCTTTACCGGGCAGAATGTGGGTGCTGGCCGGCTGGACCGGGTGCGACGGGGCTTCCGGGCTACCCAGATTATGGGATTAGCAGTGTGTGCCGTAGTGGGGGTGCTGGCCTTTACGCTGGCCAGCCCGCTGGTAGGGTTATTCGGTGTGGAGGGGAGCACCCAGGCCATCGCGGCGGAATATCTGCGCTTCATCGCGCCCTGTCTGCTTCTATTCTGCTTCTACATCATCACAAACGGCGTGCTCCAGGGGTCGGGTGACGTGATCTTCACCGCCGTGAACACGGTGAGCAATCTAGCTATCCGTTGCGCAGCGGCTTATCTGCTGGCCTATCTCACCCCGCTTGAGGGCCGGGCGGCCTGGGTAAGCCTGCCGATCAGCTGGACCTATGCCCTGGTGTTGTCTCTGGTGCGCTATAAGCGGGGGAAGTGGAGGAAAAAGGCGGTGGCAACATCCTCTGGACCAGAGTTACCTCAAGAAGAGGTGCTGGAAGAGGAGGGCCTGTCGTGAGCCACAGCTTTTTTGCCTATATCTTCCGCATGCGCTACATCGCCCGGTGGGCGCTGATGCGCAACACCCGAACTGAAAATGTGGAAGAGCACTCCTACGAGGTGGCAGTGCTGGCCCACGCCCTGTCTGTCATTGGCCGGGACGTGTTTCAAAAGGACCTAGACCCGGACAAGACCGCCGCTGCCGCTTTGTTTCATGATGCACCAGAGATCATCACTGGGGATCTACCCACCCCCATCAAATATTTTAACCCTGGCATCAAAACTGCCTATCAACAGGTGGAGGCGGTGGCTCAGGACAAGCTGCTGTCTATGCTGCCGCCGGAGCTGGTGGATGCCTATGAGCCTTTGGTGCGGGAGGCCGACCCGGAGGTGCGTCGGTACGTGAAGGCGGCGGATAAGCTGGCCGCCTGGCTCAAGTGTCAGGAGGAACTCAAGGCGGGCAACGCCGAGTTCAGGCGGGCCGCCGACGAGACCTTGACCACCCTGCGGGCTATGGGCATGGAGGAAGTGGACTGGTTTCTGGACCGGCTGGGCGGGGCGTTCCAACTGACGCTGGACGATTTGGGGTAGCCCGTGGGAGAACTCATCCTCACTGCAGGCCAGCCTGATCGGGCCATCGCCATCATGCGGGAGGTGGCCGCCTGGGGCCGAGAGCGGGGCTTCCGGGTTTGGCTGAACGAATGGCTGACACGGGAAAAGTTGTTGACAGAGGAAGCCCAGCCAGAAAATTTCTATGTGGGCTCGGTGGACGGACAGGACACCTGCGCCTTTATCCTGCAATGGAGCGACCGGGAATATTGGCCGGACGCGCTGAAATATGAGGCGGCCTATCTCCACAAGCTCTGCGTCCGCCGGGTTTTCGCTCATACCGGCATGATTGGCCGGGTGGTGGATGCCATCCGACAGGAGTGCGTGCCGCGAGGGGTCCGCTTTCTTCGCTTGGACACGGGAACAAATGAGCCTGTGGTGCGGGACATCTATCTGAAGGCGGGATTTCAAATTGTAAAGACACTTTACAATCACGGAACGCCTTCCATGCTATTATACGAGCTGGAACTATAAAATCAGGAGGAATCATCATGAAAGCCATTGTCACCGTCATCGGCAAGGACCAGGTGGGTATCATCGCCGCCGTGTGTACCCTGCTTAGCGAGAAGAACGTCAACGTCCTGGACATCAGCCAGACCATCCTTCAAGAGTTCTTTACTATGACCATGCTGGTGGATGTGTCCACGGCCACCGTGCCCTTTGCCCGGCTCCAAGAGGACCTGTCCGTCCTGGGCCAGGAGAAGGGGCTGGACATCCGGGTCCAACAGGAGGCCATTTTCGACGCCATGCACCGGATTTAAGCGCAGTGGGTAGGACGTGCAGGGCGGAACGAGCGTTGCAAACCAAGAATCACGAAGCGAGTCTGTTGTGAAGTGAGCCGCAGCGAAAGCGACCCGGCCGTGCATCCAATCCGTAGCGTGATAGCAGGAAATGCGGAGCCGTCGCTCACAGCCGGATAGCCCGGAGCGAGCACGAGCGCAGGCCTGCGGCGAAGCCGCATCATTTCGATAGTATAGGAGTATCGCCATGCTCAACCAGAAAGACATTTTAAGTACCATCCACATGATCGACCAGCAGCACCTGGACGTGCGTACCATCACTATGGGCATTTCTCTGCTGGACTGCTGCGACCCTGACCCGGCAGCTGCTTGCCGGAAGATCTATGACAAGATCACTACTTCCGCCGAGCACTTGGTCCAGACCGGCCATGATATCGAGACGGAGTTCGGTATCCCCATCGTGAACAAGCGTATCTCCGTCACCCCTATGGCCCTGGTGGCGGGCGCTTCCCGCACCAACGACTACGTCCCCTTTGCCCAGGCCATGGACAAGGCAGCCAAGGCGGTGGGGGTCAACTTCATCGGCGGCTTCTCCGCCCTGGTGCAGAAAGGGATGACCGAGGGGGACAAGAAGCTCATTGCCGCTATCCCTGAGGCCCTGGCGGTCACCGACGTGGTGTGCTCCAGCGTCAACGTTGGCTCCACCAAGGCGGGCATCAACATGGACGCGGTGCGCCTCATGGGCGAGACCATCAAGGCTGCGGCGGAGCGCACCGCCGACCGAGGCGGCTTTGGCTGCGCTAAGCTGGTGGTGTTCTGCAACGCCGTGGAGGACAACCCTTTCATGGCTGGCGCCTTCCACGGCGTGGGGGAGGCTGAGCGGGTCATCAACGTGGGTGTCTCCGGCCCTGGCGTGGTCCATCACGCCCTCCAGTCCGTGAAGGGCCAGCCCTTTGACGTGGTGGCTGAGACCATCAAAAAGACTGCTTTCCAGGTCACCCGTATGGGTCAGTTGGTGGCCCGGGAGGCCAGCGCCCGGCTGAACGTGCCCTTCGGCATCGTGGATTTGTCCCTGGCCCCCACCCCCGCGATCGGGGACAGCGTGGCCCGCATCCTGGAGGAGATGGGCCTGGAGGTGTGCGGCACCCACGGCACCACCGCCGCCCTGGCCCTGCTCAACGACGCGGTGAAGAAGGGGGGCGTCATGGCCAGCTCCAGCGTGGGCGGCCTGTCCGGCGCCTTCATCCCGGTGAGCGAGGACGAGGG